>JBJXFS010000079.1:0-38001 GCA_046155625.1 Verrucomicrobiales bacterium
GGGCGCGGGCGATGGCGACTCGTTGTTTCATGCCCCCCGAGAGCTCATGGGGATAGCTGTTCTCGAATTTGGCCAAGCCGACCATGTCCAGCCACGAGCGCGCCTCCTCCTCGGCGCACGCGTGGCCCTTGCCTTGCATTTCCAGGCCAAACATGACGTTGCGTTTCACCGTCAGCCATGGGAACAGCGTGTACCCTTGAAAGACCACGCCGCGGTCGGGGCCGGGGCCACCCACTGGATGGCCGTCCAATCGCACATCGCCGCCACTGGCGTCATCCAACCCGGCCACGATCCGGATGAGGGTTGACTTGCCACACCCGGACGGTCCGATCACCGTCAGAAATTCGCGCCGATAGACATCCAAGCTAACACCTTCAAAAACCATGTGTTCGGCCCCGTTGGCAACAAACGATTTCTTCAGGTCACGCAATTCGAGCCGCACCGGGCGCTGGTACAGCCGGGCAAAGCGGGCGGCTACTTCGGGTGACAGCCGGAGATGGGCAGGCGGCACGGGTGTGGAGACCATCAAGGGGTGGTGAGTTCAGTTTGTTTCAGGGGCGGACCTTCTGGTTCGCGGCGCACCCATTCGAGGGCGCGGTGACACAGGCCCGGGCGTACCGGAGCGCGCGACGGCCGCTTCCACCGGAAAAGCCGAGCCCCAATCCAGGAGAGCACCAGATCGGTAGTGAAGCCAATGATGCCGATCATGGCAATGGCGGCGTAGACGTTGTCGAAATTCCGATACCGCGCCTGCTGGTTGATGAAGAATGTGATTCCGGACATTGTGCCGATGACCTCCGCGACGATGAGGTAGGTCCAGGCCCAGCCGAGCAGGATTCGCATGTCGGTGTAGATATCGCTGATGGCGGCGGGAACGATGACCCGGCGGAGAAGCCGTAACCCTCGGGCACCGAGCGTTTCCGCGGCCTCGATGAGTGAAACATCGATCTTCCTCACCGTGTTGCTGATGACGAGGACCTGCTGGAAAAATGTCCCGATAACAATGATGGCGACCTTCGGGGCGTCGTTGATCCCAAGCACGGCCACGCACAACGCCCCGAAGGCCGGAGCGGGCAGGTAGCGGAAAAATTCGATGAACGGCTCCTGCAGCCGCGAAACCAACCGATACGTGCCGCACAAAATGCCGAGCGGCACGCCGACCAGCGAAGAAATCAGGAACCCCCAGCCGATGACGCGGATGCTGTGCCCCAGGCTCTCGTGCAGCCATGGCTCGTTAGGCAACCGGGGTTCGGTGAGGAAGGCGGTGTAGAACGCCCGGGCCACTTCGTGGGGCGCCGGCAGATACACCGGATTCACGCGATACCCGTGGCCGGGTGCCAGTCCGTCGCGGATCGCCGAGGCATTCCCCATCTCGAAGTCGGCGCGAGGCAACTCCATGCCTTCCGAAAAAAACTCCACTTCGCCAGGTTCCGTGACATGCACCAACGGATGCCACAGCCACGGCACATAACTGACGACCGACCAGACACCCAACGGCATCAAAAATGACAGCAAGGCCAGCCACAGTCGCCGCCGAGGCGGCACATCCTGCTTCAATCCCAGCCAGTCGCTCGAGCGCGCCATGGAGGTCAGGGGGTGTTTTTGCTATCCGCTCACCACTCGTGCGGCTCATCCCGATTTCCATTTTCGCCGGATGATCGACCGACTGGCGCGACCTCGGTCACTTCATGCTCGTGATGATGCTGGGAGCCACATAGGCTTCGGCCTTCTGCGATACCTTATAGGCCTTGTTGTCGAGACTGAATTTATTGGAAATCGCCAGTGAGCCATAGAGCGAGTCAAGTCCTGATCCCTTTTTGAGGGCCGCCTTGGCTGCCTTGAGCGTGAGAAAATGCGTCCCCGGGATGGCCTTTTTGTATTCCGCGGGTTCGGCGCCCACCTTGGCCGAGAGAATCCCGACGGCGTCGTCCTGGGTTTTGGGATCGAGAATGTAGTCGACGCACTTGTAATAAATGGCGACGTATTTTTCCCATTCGGCCTTGCGTTTCGCGAGGCTCGTCGGGTTCACGGCCAGCACGTCGTAAATCAGTCCGGGCGCATCGGCGCTCGTGAAAATCGGTTTGGATCCAGGCACCTGCTTGAGCGCCTGACCCGAAACCGGATACCACGCGCCCACGGCCGCCACTGATCCGCTGGCCAGCACCTGGGGAGTGTCGTTGGTGGCCGTGTTCACCAACTCGACGTCGGATGCCTTCAGGCCGGCCGACTTCAGCCCCTGCAGCAAAAGCAAATGCTCGACCAGCGTGACCTCCAATCCGACTTTCTGCCCCTTCAGGTCCTTGAGTGACTCGATCCCCGGCTTGGCGATGATCATGTCGTTGCCGTTGCTGTAGTCGAGCAGACAGATGAATTTGCTCTTCGCCCCGTTCGCCCCGGAAACCAGTAGATCCGCTGCCACCGCCGTCACCGCATCCACCTTGCCCGCGGCGAAAGCATCGAGGGACGGCAGATAGTCAAACCAGACCAACTCGACCTCAATACCGGCGTCCTTGAACCACCCTTTTTGTTTGGCGACCTCGATGAGCGTGAAGCCCGGCCAGTCGGAATAGGCGACTTTCAGCGGTTCGGCCTGCAGGCGGGCGCCCACGATGAGCGTAAGCAGGGCGGTGAGAATCAGATGTGGTTTCATGGGTGCCTGGGTTTAGGGCGCCCGGAGGAACTCGGAGCGCGGCACCGGTGGTAGCAAGATTCGTGCGAATTCGCGAATAATCATCGGAAACTTTCGGCCGAGAGTTGGACTCGAATACTCTTCCGACTGCCTGAAAACGACCGCGCAATTTCTTTTTATCGGGCGACTTGTGGCCGCACTCCAAAACTCGAAAGCCTTTGCCCGCACAAGAATCTGTCGTGGCTCCGCGCCCCATCGCTTCTGAAACAGTTTGACTGGTTGAGCGAGCTCATACTGTTCCGCTCCGACTGCCCACGCCACCGGGAAAGTTGTCCCCACCGGCCCCAGGCGCCTGCTCTCCGACCCCTGTGCCTGACGTATCCAGCCCACCAACCGCCACCGTCCCGCGCGTCAGCTACCTCGCGCTTTGCTTCAACCACGCCCGCTGGCTCGACCAGTGCCTCGGCTCCATTGAAGCACAGCGGTGGCCCAATGCTGAACTCATCATCCTCGACAACGCTTCATCCGATGGATCGGCGGACCTCATCCGCGCCCGCGCCGCAGTCATGGATCTGCCCGTCACCCTGCTCGCCGAATCCGAACGACGCGGCATTTGCGCCAACGCCAACCGGCTCCTCGCCCAAGCTAGCGGTGACTATGTCGCCCTGGTCTCAACCGACGATTGGTGGTTTCCTGAAAAAACCCGTCGCCAGGTCGAGGCGCTGGAACGCCTGGGGCGCGACTGGGCGGTGGCCTATGCCGACGCCATCTGCGTCGACGAACAGGGCGAGCGTCATCCGGCCCCGTTCATCGCCTCCCACCGGCCATTCGACTCCCTGCCCTCAGGAGACATTCTCACCGAATTGGTGCGTGGACCGTTCATCCCGGCCATGTCGACTCTCGTCCGGCGGGAAGCATTGGTGGCGGCCGGAGGCTATGACGAATCTCTCGTCTACGAGGACTACGACATGTGGCTGCGCCTCGCCGTGAATGGACGGTTCCACGCGGATCCGGACCCGCTCTGCGCCTACCGCATCGTTGCCTCGTCGATGATCCGCACCGTCGCTGCCCAGGACCGCCCGGAAAAAATCCTCAGCGATGCCCGAATCATGGCCAAGGCGGCCGCCATCGCGCGACTGCCCGCCAAGATGAGGCGCAACTCCCTCCGCCGCGTGGTCACGCTCGCCGCCAAATTGATCGGGCAGCCGGGGATCTGGACGCCGGCCGTCGGAGAATTGAAAAATTCCACCGGCCTCCAATCCCTCGCCCTGCTTGAAGCAGCAGCCCGAGCGGGCGGGCTCGATGAAGCGGCTGTCCTCGGCTTGTTGTCCGCCGCGGCGAGCCGGGGAATACTCCCACCGAACGAGCGGGATATCCTGCCGAAAGGATTGGTCATTCCGGAGCCCTCTCGATGGCCTGATCGTCCCGCCTCTCCGGTGGATTGGGATGCGATGGTCGCCTCATTCCTGACACCACTGTCACCGCGAAACGCCGGCGCTTTGTTGCCCGACCCCGGGCGGAAACGCTGAGGCCGACCGATGTTCGTGCTTTGACCTGCACTGAATGCGCCTGAATGTCCTGTCATGACGGAAACGCCTGACGCCCCCTTTGTGCACCCCTCGGCCCTTTGCGAGAGCCCCACCATCGGCCCGCGTACCCGCGTCTGGGCCTTCGCTCACATCCTTCCAGGCGCCCGCATCGGAGCGGACTGCAATGTCTGCGACCACGTCTTCATCGAAAATGACGTGGTGGTCGGTGATCGCGTCACCATCAAATGCGGCGTGCAACTCTGGGACGCTACGCGCATTGAGGACGATGTCTTCATCGGTCCCAATGCCACCTTCTGCAACGACCGGTTCCCCCGCAGCAGGCAACGCCCGGCCGCATATTCTTCGATCACGATCCGGCGCGGTGCCTCGATTGGAGCCAACGCCACCATCCTGCCCGGGCTGGAAATCGGAGCCGGCGCCATGGTCGGCGCCGGCGCGGTCGTCACCGCCAGCGTACCGCCTCGAGCCGTGGTGGTGGGCAACCCCGCGCGCATCGTGCGGCACCTGCCCCCGGAGGAACCTGCCGCTTGTTAGCCCGCGGAGACTTCGCGTTTGCCCTGCCCCATCCCACCGCCATTCTGCTGCTGATGATGTCCGCACCGGAAGTCCCCAACAACGACTTTGCCGCTCAATGGCGCGCGATCGAAACCGACGTCCTCGACGCGTGCCGCCGCGTCGGCCGCTCGGGCTGGTACGTGCTCGGGCGCGAGGTGGCTGCTTTCGAGGGCGCACTGGCCGCCCACTGGGGCCTCGCGGAGGCCATCGGGACCGGCAATGGCATGGACGCCATCGAAATCGCCCTGCGGGCCGGCGGCCTGAATCGGGGTGATCGTGTACTCACCACGCCCTTCAGCGCTTTTGCCACCACGCTGGCCATCCTGCGCGCCGGCGGAATTCCGGTTTTCGTGGATACGGATGCCTCCGGGCTGATCGACCTCGACCTCGCCGAGTCAATCCTGGACAACCGTCCCGACATCCGCTGGATGGTTCCGGTCCACCTGTACGGCCACAGCCTGGACATGCGCCGCCTCCAACTCCTCGCCCGGCGTGGCGTGCGAATCGTGGAGGACTGCGCCCAATCCATCGGGGCCTCATACCATGGCACCCGCTGCGGCACGGCCGGGATCGCCGCCACCGTCAGCTTCTACCCAACCAAAAACCTCGGCGCCCTCGGGGACGGCGGCGCTCTACTGACTGACGACCCACTGCTCGCGACTGCCAGCCGTCAGTGGCGCGATTACGGCCAGTCGGCCAAATACGAGCACTCGATGGCGGGCTTGAACAGCCGGCTGGACGAATGGCACGCCGCGATTCTTTCCGATGCCATGCTGCCGCGCCTGGACGACGCCACGGCACGCCGCCGGGCGATTGCCGCGCGTTACCTCACCGAACTCCGGTCCGACCACGTCCAGCTATTGCCGATCCCTCCGGGCAGCGAGAGCGTCTGGCATCTTTTCCCGGTGAGGGTGCGGGCGGACCGCCCCGCCTTGCTCGCCCATTTGGCCAATCATGGGATCCAGAGCGCCATCCATTATCCGGCCATCATTCCCGACCAGCCCGCCATGTCCGCGGAACCCCACGAATGCGCCTCCTCGCTCGATACTTCAAGACAACTGGCCCAAGGAGTCGTCTCGTTGCCGGTGCACCCGTGGTTGTCCGAGGCGCAGATCGACGCCGTTGTCGGCGTCGTCAACACGTGGCACCCCGTCCCATGAGCGATCTCGTCCATCCCGGGGCGTGGCAGCCCCTATCCGTGCAGGGGTGTTCGCTCGTTGTACTTCGCCAGCACCAAGACGACCGCGGCCCTCTCGCGGTTCTCGGTCAGGGTGAGGCTGTTCTCCCCTTCTCACCACGGCGCATCTTCCTCACTCACCACGCCACCGGTTCCACCCGCGGCGAACATGCCCACCGTGTCTGCGCCCAGTTACTCCTGTGCCCCCACGGATCGCTTTGTGTCCGGATCGATGACGGACGCCACCACGAAGTCGTGCGGCTCGATCAACCGCATCTCGCCCTGTACGTCCCGCCCATGATCTGGGCCGAACAGTTCGACCACTCACCGGATGCCGTCCTCATCGTCGCCGCCTCACACCCCTACGACCCCACAGACTACCTGCGCAGCCGGACCGAGTGGCTCCGGACCCTCAGAGAAACGTGAGGGCCGACAATCGCGCCACTTCTTTCACGACTCTCTCTCCGATTCCACAATTCTCCGCGCGGTGCGCGCGGCCTGCACGAAGCGACGCAGTTTCTCCGGATCCTTGCCCCCAGGCGCGGCCTCAACCCCGCTGGCCACATCGACCCCGTGCGGCCGGACCACGCGAAGCGCGTCTCCCACAGTCTCGGCCGTCAGGCCGCCGGCGAGCAGGAAGCTGGCCGCGGGATGGCGCTCGACGGCCGTGGCCGCAAGCGACCAATCGAAGGTCTGCCCGCTCCCGGGATGCGGGCCGTCGAGCAGAAAGCGTCGGGTCGGGAAGGAATCGACGACCTCGACGGAGGCCCGGTCCGTGACACGCAGCGCTTTGATCAGGCGGCTGGCGAAGCCGGCCTCGTTCAGGGCCGCAAGAAAACCCGGGGTCTCGTTTCCATGAAGCTGGGCCGTGTGGAACAAATCGTCGGCGAGAGCGGCGCGGACTTCGTCGATGGCCGGGTCCACGAAGACCGCCACGCGTTCGACGGCCGGCGGCACCTGTCGGATCCAGGCGGTCGCCTCCGCGAATGGCACGAACCGTTTCGATCCAGCGAACAAAATCACCCCGATCATGTCGGCGCCGGCGGCCATGCTGGCTTCGGCATCGGCCAGGGTCTTTTGTCCGCAGATTTTGAGGCGCAAGGGTTGGATTGGAAACGCCATTGGCTCACTTTGTTCCGTATTCCCCATCCGTCAGCCAATACCGGCGGAAAACCAGCGTGGCGGGAGTGCTCGTCGGAACACCGCGCTCATTCGTTCTCGTTTGTCGTCATTCCCTCCCCAACCAACACCAACCCGCTGATCAGCAAACCAGGCAGGATGGATTCCGTTTCATCGTCATCCCACACACTGACCCGACCCCCGCTCGGGGAGACATGAGCGTGGTCCGGCGTGGGGACACGATAGCGCCGACCATCCGCCGTGTGAATCAGGAACGGCTGAAATGGCTGGGCTCGCAACATGTGGTAAATATCCTTGGTCATGGTTCTAAAAGTGCCTTCATCCCGGCGCGTTGGCAATTCGAACCCAGTACGCGCCGCGCCTTTCAGGTCTTTCGGGAAACTTGTGATTTCAGCGACCATTCTGCATTCCGAGCTCACATTTCCCACAACCGGCGTCGCAACCGGAAAAGCGAAAAGAGCATTTCGGTGACGGTGGCGGGACGAATGCGGCTGCCCGGACTTTCCGTCCAATCGATGGGAACGGCGTGCAGGCGCGTGCCATGGCGGAGCAGGTGGCACAGGAGTTCGACATCGAAACAAAACCGCGATTCCTGAAGATGCGGCCGGAGCCCGCGCCACGCGGTGGTCGGCACGATTTTGCACCCGCACTGGGTGTCCCGAACCGGCAGCGCAAACAAGAGGCGCACGAGCAAGCGAAAGACCGCGCCCGTGACCCAGCGGACCGGCGTGCGTTGGACACGCCGACCGGCACCGAAGAGGCGCACGGCAATGGTCGCGGTGTCAGCCATCCCTGGCCCGAGGGCTAGGCGGGCGACGCGGGTCGTTTCGGCGGCCGACACTGCTCCATCGGCGTCGACGAATCCCACGAATTCCTCGGTGGTGGCCAACGCCCAACCCGCGTAAACGGCACCGCCCTTGCCGCGATTCGTGGGGAAGCCGGCGAGCGGACGCAGCAGCGGGTAGGCCCGGCGCAGGTCATCGATGAGCGTGCGCAGTTTCGCCTGCTCCGGTTCACCGGACCCGTCATCGCAGACTTGGATCGCCACCGGCAGCCCGGCCTCGGTCAGCGCCGCGCACAATCCCGGTAGGAATCCGGGCAGTCGTTCGCTTTCGCGAAAACACGGGATAACAAGCAACAGGCGCGGAGGCATGCCCCGTGATACGTGGGGCTCTGGCACTTGCCAAGGACGGCGTGACTTTTGATAATCTTTGGGATTGGTTCGCCGCCCGGAAAATGACATAATTCGGCATGAGTCATGTCCGATTTCGGGATCGGATCGACGCCGGCCGGCAATTGGTCGGCCGACTGTCGCGTTATCGTGGTCGTGACGACGTCTTGGTTCTGGGGTTGCCGCGGGGTGGCGTGCCGGTGGCGGCCGAAGTCGCGGTCGGGCTGGGGGTGCCGCTTGACGTCCTCATCGTGCGCAAGCTCGGCGTGCCCGGATGGGAGGAACTCGCCATGGGCGCCATCGCCAGTGGCGGCGTGCGCGTCATCAACGAATTCGTCGTTCGCGCCGAAGGCATCCCGCCCGACGTCATCGACCAAGTCGCCGACCGAGAACTCAAGGAACTCCATCGCCGCGAAACCCGCTACCGCGGACATTCCGACCCCCTCCACGTCCACGGTCGCACCATTGTCCTCGTCGACGACGGCATCGCCACCGGCTCCACCATGAAGGCTGCCGTCCAGGCACTCCGCCAGCAAGGCGCTGCCTCCATCGTCATCGCCGTGCCCACCACCTCGACCGAGGCCCGCGCTCAGCTCGAACCGATGGTCGACGACTTCGTCGCCCTCATGACCCCGGATGACTTTAGAGCCGTCGGCCAATGGTACGTCGATTTCACGCAAACCAGCGACGCCGATGTGGCGTGCCTCCTGAACGCGGTGGACCGCGACCTCCCGGGCGCGTAGGCGGGGCGCAGACTTCAGTGTCCAGACCCGGGAACCGGACCTCAGCCGGCCACCGGGATGCTCAACCAAAAGGTGGTGCGGTTGTTCTCGCTGCGCGCACCGAGCGTCATCCCCATTTGGTAGGCCAGGTTGGCCGCCACGGTGAGCCCGAGTCCGAAGTGGCTCCCGTCCTTGGTGCTCACAAACGGTTTGAAGATCTCCGCGAACTTGTCCTCCCGAATCCGACCCGGATTGTGCACAAAAATATCCACCCGGTCAAAACTGCCCTCCGGCGAACGCCCCGGCGAATAAATCTCCATCGTCACTTCCCCTCCCCCGGTCTCCTTCGCCGCTTCCGCCGCATTCTTCAACAGTTCCGTCAAAATTTCCTTGAACCGCGCTTGGTCGAGATCCACCGCCGGCAGATTCGGATCCGCCCGCAACTCGAACGGCACGCCCAACTTCTGGCACGGCTCCTGCAACGACCGCGCCATGTTCGGCAATTGGTCGCTCAAACTCGTCCGCTGCAGGCTCAGCCGCGCACACGCCCCGCCCGCCAGTATCTTCGCGCTCAACTCCTGCCCATTCAACGCCGCCGCCTTCATGTGACCCAGGCTCTCCTTCGCCGAGGCGTCCAGCTTCTCGTTCATCATCAAGAGACTGGAAAACCCTTGGAACACCGCCAGCAGGTTGTTCAACTTGTGCGTCAACCCACGCAAGTACGTCATGTAAAACTCGGCCAATACCGGGTTCTCCAACTCAATCTTCTCGGGAAATAAATACGTGGCTCGCGCCAAGGGGGCTGACGTCATACTCAAATCAAATGAATTCACTCTATTAAACGTGAATAGTTCTAATTCGCAAGGGAAAATAATCAAGATTCCTTTAATTTATTGAAATTAGAGGGCGCTTCGGGTCAGCCCCCAGACGGAAATCGAGCCCCGACCAATCACCCAAGGGTGGTTTGATGCATCAAGACAACTAATTAATATTCTGCACCTTATTGGGCATGAATCTTCTTCGGCCGCGCGGGCCGGAATCGATGGTCAGGGCGCGAAGCCTTTGGTGAAATGGTTTTCCGCCCACCGCTTCGTCCGGGCCGGCGATTCCGCCTTTTCTGACGCTACGCCAACCCGATGCGCTAATCCATAAATCCCGTCAGCGCTAACTCCTCCCAATCGGTGACGTCCGGGTGTTGCTCAAAAAGGTCTCGCAAGGCTCGATGCACCTCCATGACCTGCTCGTCGGAAAGCTCCTTCCTGATCACGGGCCACCAAATTTGGAAACAACTGAAGTAATAATCGACGAACTGGTCGGCCTTCCCCTCGGCAACCGCCCTGAGCACGGGATACATGTAAAACAGCAGACTTCGCGTATCGAGATGGAACCAGACGTCGCTGTAGTAGTCCAGTTCCTCCTGGTCGACCGCTTCTGGATCGTGATGGTCAATAAACAAAGCCGCGTGCTCGGTCTTTCCATAGTCGTCCTCAATCCGGCCTATCTGGAGATTGGTAGGCGGAGGCGCGAATTGTCTGGCGATCTCCAAAATGGCGGCATTCATGGCGGCGGCGGATCCGTCCCCGTTCGGTCCTGCTTATGGCCGCAATGGGCGCACTGGTCCAGGCCGAACCCGCGGACGAAGCCCCCGGCCCCGGGCATGGTGATGAGTCGCTTGCCACACGAAGAACACCGCAGCCGAACCACCAAAAGATTTCCGACGACCAGCCACACCAACATCACCGGCCAAAAGGCGCGAGTGCCCGCGGTCAACACGACGAGGATGACGCCGATCGCGAACACGGCGGTCGGCATGAGGGCGAACTTGTTGATCGATTTCATCGAAATCAGGCCCCCGTTTGCGGCACCAGCGCCTCGGCGAGCACGTCATCGACGGTCTCGACCGGGACGATGCGGAGTTTTTGGCGGACTTCCTCCGGGAGGTCGGGGATGTCTTTTTCGTTGAGTTTGGGGATGAGGATGGTGCGGATGCCGGCGCGCAGGGCGGCGATGGATTTTTCCTTGAGCCCGCCGATCGGGAGGACGAGCCCGCGCAGGGTCACTTCGCCGGTCATGGCGACGTCTTTGCTGGCCGGCCGATTCGAGAAGAGTGAGGCGAGGGCAGTGAACATGGCGATGCCCGCGGACGGTCTCCGTCCTTCGGCACGGCGCCGGCGGGCACATGCACATGGACGTCACTTTCATCGAAGACCTTTGGGTCAATGCCCAGTTTGTCTGCTCGGCTGCGGACCAGGCTGGAGGCCGCGCGGACCGATTCCTTCATCACATCGCCGAGCTGGCCGGTGAGTGTGAGGCCGCCTTTGCCCTGGTAGCGGATGGCCTCGATGTGGAGCACCTCGCCGCCGGCCGCGGTGTAAGCCAGGCCGGTGACGACACCGGGCGCGCTCGTCTGCAGGCGAGTCTCGCGCACGAACCGCGCCGGCCCGAGCGCCTCGCGCACGAGAGCCGGCGTCACGTCGGCGCGATCCCGCTCGCCTTTGGCCACCGCGGCGGCGACGTGGCGGGTCACCGAAGCGATCTGGCGTTCGAGGTTCCGCACGCCCGCCTCGCGCGTGTAATCCTCGATGACCTGCTCCAGCGCCTCGCGCGTCCAACGGCATTGGTCCGCGGTCAGGCCGTGCTCGGTCAATTGGCGCGGCACCAGATAGTGCTCGGCAATCGCCAGTTTCTCGCTCTCCGTGTAACCAGGCAGGTCGACAATTTCCATGCGGTCGCGCAGCGGCGGCGGAATGGTGTCGAGCGTGTTGCAGGTCCCGATGAACAGGACCTGCGACAGGTCAAAGGGCACGTCCAAATACCGGTCGGTGAATTCGTGGTTCTGGCGCGGGTCAAGCACCTCGAGCAGCGCGCTTGCCGGATCACCGCGAAAGTCCGCCCCCAGCTTGTCGATCTCGTCGAGCATGAGCACGGGGTTGCGCGTACCGACGCGTCGCAATTCCTGGATGAGCCGGCCGGGCATGGCCCCGATGTACGTCCGCCGGTGCCCGCGAATCTCCGCCTCGTCGCGCAGACCACCCAGACTGATGCGTGCGAAATGCCGACCGAGCGCCTCGGCGACCGACTGGCCCAGGCTTGTTTTCCCGACGCCGGGCGGACCGAGCAGACAAAGGATCGGACCGCGGCCGGACGGGTTCAGTTTTCGCACGGCGAGATACTCGATGAGCCGCTTCTTCACCTTGACGAGCCCATGGTGATCGCGGTCAAGGATTTCCTGGGCGCGAGCCAGGTCCACGCTCTCCTCGCTGAGCACACTCCACGGCAAGTCGGCCAGCGTCTCGAGGTAGCCGGTGATGACCGCGTGGTCGGGACTGGCCGGCGGTATGATTTCGAGGCGCTTCAGCTCTCGATCGGCCTGGGCGCGTGCCTTCTCCGGCAGCCCAGCCTTCTCCAACCGCGCGCGCAATTCTTCGACCTGCTCCTCCGTGCTGCCCTCCTCGCCGAGTTCCTTCTGGATGGCCCGCAATTGCTCGCGCAGGTAGGCGCGCTTCTGGGCCTCGGAAAATCCGGTCTGCACGTTCTCGCGCAGCTTGCTCTGCAATTCCGCGATGCGCAGCTGGCTGTCGAGATGCCCTTGCACGGCGTCCACGCGTTCCCGGACGCGACTCATCTCGACCAGCTTCTGCTTCTCGGCGACCTCGATGCTCAGATGCGCACCGAGGAAATCACTCAAGGCGGCCGAATCCTCGATCGCATGAAACGCCGCCTTCATCTCATCCGGCACCTCGGGCAACAACTCAAGCAGCCGAGTGGCCGAGGCGCGCAAATTGCGCACCGCCGCTTCGGACACTTCGTCCGACCGTTCGATGGGTTCGCTGGGCTGCACTTCGACCTCGGCCTTCAAATACGGCTCTTCTTGAACCACGCGGCGGACCCGCGCCCGTTCCTCGCCGTGAACCAGGATCACCACTCCCTGGTCCCCCTGCCGAACCATGCGCACCACCCGTCCGATGACGCCGTGATCGTGCAAATCGGCGATTCCCGGAGACTCTGACACCTTGTTCTTCTGAAGCAGCAACCCCAGGCGCTTCGATTGCGGCAGGCTTTCCTCAAGCAGGCGAAGGCTCGACGGCCGCCCGATGCTCAGCGCCTGGATGGTCCCTGGAAAAATCAGCGTGTCTCGCAGCGGCAGCAAGGGCACCACCTCCAACGAAGGGGCAGATGTCCCATCCGGTGCCGGTCCGGGCGTCTCGGTCGCCGGCTTGGATTCGGGGGATGCCGTGCTGCTCATGGCCGGCCCTCCTTGCCGGCATGCGGCAGGGAAATAAACAGCCACCCGTTCTCCTGACGCGCCTCGACCCGGCGGGTGTCGAGGTTCCATTCGAATTCCAAGACACGTTCGAATCCCCCATCGGGGATCTCCATGATCAGCAACCGACCACAGCCCTCCCGGCCCCGCCCACAGTCGGGCATTTCGCGGTGCCCGCGGATGATCAACCGACATCGATCCACCTTCACGGAAATGTCCTCGCGGCGCACACCCGCCAAATCGACACAGATTTCCAGGCCCTCCGGGTGCTCATAGACGTTCACTGCCGGTTGCCATTCGGTGGCGGGTGGGAGAAATCCCGCGAAGTGGAGCCCTCGCAACTGCGTGGCCACCTGATCGGTCATCGAAAGAATTCGGGTGATGTGGACACTGCGCGGCATAAGGCGGATAAATGACTGGGGAGAGAGGTTCAGCCTAATGGAAACCCATCGCGTGTCCAGTTGGGCTCGTGCGGGCTGGGGGAGGCAGCACGACGGATTTTACACGGGCGAGGGTTTTCGAAATCTGTTCAAAAACAATCAATCGCAAGCGGGACGAGGACGTAATCGCTGATAGGGCGGCCGCAGCCCCTCACTCCCAGTTGGATGCCGCGTCAAAGTGGACCATGCCTCCGACTTGGCCCCGCGCCAACCCCCGGCGATTCTCCGACCCGCGGATAGGCGGCACAAGCGCGTGTGTCGGCTTGCTTGTCGGCCCGGGTGGGCGACTGTATGCGGTCGCTAGAGGCTCAAGTTCATGCGTTCGTTGCCCACCTTGCTGTTCCTTCCTTCGCACTCTTGGTGCCGCCTTGCTGCCGCGATGGCGGGATCGGGTATGGCGATTTCCATGGCCGCGGCCGCCGAGGAAAAAGTGAATTTCCAGGACCATGTGCGGCCGATTTTCGAGGCGGCTTGCAACAATTGCCACAACCCGGACAAGAAGAAGGGCGGACTGGATCTCACGAGCTATGCCGCGCTCATGGCGGGCGGATCGTCCGGGGAGATCGCCGTGTCGGGCGATCCCGGCGGAAGCCGTTTGTACGCAAGCGTGACCAAAGCCGCGGAGCCGTTCATGCCGCCGCAGGGAGATGGGTTGGCGACGCCTCAGCTCGATATCCTCAAACGCTGGATCGAAGGAGGCCTGCTCGACACGGCCGGAGGCACGGTGCGCAAGGCGAAGAAGCCAGCGTTTTCGGCGCAGTTGGCCGACGTGACGCTCGGCAAACCGGACGGCCCGCCTCCGATGCCGGAGAACCTCCTGCTCGAGCCCGTGGTGACCACGCCGCGTGCGGCCGCCACCGCCGCACTGGCCGCCAGTCCGTGGGCGCCGCTGGTGGCGTTGAGCGGACAGCGGCAAGTGCTCTTTTATAACACGGACACCCTGGAGTTGGCCGGCGTTCTCCCCTGCCCCGACGGGGCCGTCGAGTCGCTGCAATTCTCGCGCAACGGTCGGCTGGTCGTCGCCGGCGTCGGCATCGGCGGCAAAAGTGGCAAAGTGATCGCGTGGGAGGTCACTACCGGAAAGCTGGCCTTCGAGGTCGGCGATGAACGCGATACCGTCCTGGGCGCCGATTTGTCCGCTGATCACGCAGTGGTTGCCCTCGGGGGGCCGTCGCGCCGGGTCAAGCTGTACGCGACGGCGGATGGAGGGCTGATCAAGGACTTGAAAAAGCACACCGACTGGGTGACCGCGGTGCAGTTCAGTCCGGATGGCGTATTGCTGGCCACAGGTGACCGCGCCGGTGGGCTGCAGGTCTGGGAAGGCCGCAGCGGCAACGAGTACTTCACCCTGCCCGGCCATACCGGCGCCATCACCGCTGTCTCCTGGCGCGCCGATGGCAATATTCTCGCCTCGGCCAGCGAGGATGGCACCGTCCGGCTGTGGGAAATGAACGAGGGCAAGGAGGTCAAAAAATGGAATGCCCACGGGGCCGGCGTGCAGTCGATGGGCTTCACCCACGACGGCCGCCTCGTCAGCTGCGGCCGCGATCAACATGTCAAAGTCTGGAACCAGGACGGCGGGCAGACGGCGGCCCAAAACAAGTTCTCCGATCTGACCCTGGCCGCCTGCTTCTCACACGACGGCGGCCGATTCATCGTCGGCGATTGGTCCGGCCGCATCAGCGTCTGGAATACCGCCGATGCCGCCGCCCTCGGCGACATGTCAGCCGCCCCACCCAGCATCGACCAACGCCTCGCCAACCTCATCCCGCAACGCGACCAGGCGCGCGACACGGTCGCGGCCGCCGCAGCCGCGCTGACTGCCCTGATGGCAAAAGAAACGGCCGCGCGCCAAGCCATGGAATCGGCGCGCCTGACTGTCGAGAGCTTTCAGCAAAAGGCGGATTCCGTCATGGCCTCCCTCGCGGCCGCCCGCGCCGCCGCGGAAGCGCTAGCGGTACGCCTGGCCGTCCCAGCCCCCGAATCCTCAGCGCCCGAAAGCGCCACGGCTACCGCGGAGCTCGACCCCGCGGCCACCCAGACCGCCGCCGCCGAAGCCGTCGATTTTCAGACCCATCTCGCCGCGGCCCGGGCCACGCTCGCCCCGATGAGCACCCTCATCACCGATCGCGCGCGTGCCTTCACCGATTCCGTGCCGAGCCAGATCACCGCCGCCCGACAACTCGCCACCGCCAAACAATCGGAGGTCGTCGAAGCCGAAAAACAATCGGCCCAGGCCGCCGCCGCCCATGAGGCGGCCGTGGCCACCTTGCAGCAGCACGAACGATCAATCGCCCGCTGGGAAGCCGCCAAGATCAATACCCTCATCTTTCAGAAAAAGGGAGCGTTATTCACCGCGACCACCCAGCTCGAAGAAGTCACAACCACTCTAGCCTCGCTCGAAGGCCAGGCCGAGGGCCAGACGGATCAGCTCGCCGCATTGCGGAAACAGAAGGCCGATCTCGAGACCGAAGCCGCGGCGCTCCAACAATCGATCGAAGCGGAGTCAGCGCGCTACCTGTCGGCTCTGCCGAAATAACTGGTCACGGCGCAGAGTTGGGCGGAGTGCATGAGGCTCAGGGTGGGTGCGCGCAGGATGGGCACACGTCATGCACGGAGGTGGTGGCGCGAAGCGATAGTTCTCGGGTAGGGCGGCGCGTCCCGCCCGCCGCAGCCCGCGTCCTCGCCGGCTGCACCGCGCGTCTCGCGCCTTGCTCCGAAAGTGCGGTGCGAAAATGCCGATCCGCATCCAAAATGTACAAACACTTGGGGTGCGCCCATTCCGGGCACAACCCAGTCCGGCCGGTGATTGAGCTGACTCAACCTGTCGAGACCGTCCCGTTGCAGGCAAAATCGAAAATGTCGAAATTCCGGGGATCGGCTTGGGCTTTGCGCAGGTAGGCCGGCTTCAACCGCTCGGACAGGATCATGGGAACCATTTCCTCGTACCGCCCGCCGTGCGACCGCAGGCCGCCCTGGAGGACGGAGAGGTCGTGATGCTCAGGCGTCTTGCCCAGCACCACATCCCGCGCGGCGAGCACCGTCAGGTCCCCGATGCGATCCGGGGCCAGCTCGAGTTTGAGCGCCGCCAGATCTCGTGGATAGACCTCGGTGATGCCCGGCTGCCGGATCAGGAAGTCGCCAATTTCCGCGGCGCGCGCCGGATCCTCGAGATGAACCATGACCAGCGACCCCAGGGCCCCGTGGTGCACCACGTAGGGGTCGGTGATCGGACAGATCACGCGACAGCCCGACCCAAAAACACGCGTGAGCAGCGACTCGATAAAAAGGACGTTGGGGGCGCCATCGGATCGGTTCTTCGCATTCATCCCGTGATCGGCCGTGGCCGCCACGAGGCACCCGGCATCGAGCAGTCGGCCGATCTGCGCGTCCAGCCGCGCATGGAAATCCAGGCTTTCCGCCGCCTCCGGGGCGAACTTGTGCTGCATGTAATCGGTCAGCGACAGATACAGAAAATCAGCCCGCCCCTGTTCCACCAACGCCGCCCCCGCCTCCAGCACATACACCGAGGCGTCACCCGAATAAATCGGCGGTCGCGGCTTGCCAATGATCGCCTCCGCGTCGTCCACCCCATGCGTCGCCCGCCGCGCCTCATCGACCTTCTCCGAGGAAAAAACGATTCCCCCGCGCTCGACAATGCCGTCGCCCAGAACCGTGCGCAGTTTTTCCTTCGCCGTAATGAAGGCGACCTTCCGACCGGCCGCCGCCGCCGCCGTCAGCAGCGTGCCGCACCGACGAAACTCCGGCCCATTCATCATCACCTCTTCGCCCGTCTCGGGATTCAGGAAGAAGTTCCCGCAAATGCCTGTCACCGCGGGCGGCACCCCGGTCACGATCGAGGCGTTGTTCACATTGGTGAATGAAGGAAGCGCCCCCCGCACCATCCCGCGATACCCGCGCCGCGCCGCCCCCCCCAACCGCGGCATCCGGTCCGCCGCAAACGCCGCCGTCAAATACTCGTCCGCACAACCGTCAATGCACAGGACGGCAAGCGGACAGACGGGCGGCGCATACGAGCGACCGTTGGCAATAAAAGGCGTGGACACGACCGATAAAAATCGGCCGCATTCCTACCCGCTCCCACCCCCGTTGTCCACGACGCGTCCCGCCACTCCCCCTCAATCGTCCTCGTCCTCGTCCTCGTCCTCGACTCCCGCTTGACTGATCTCCCCGCACCCACCAAGCCTCACCTCCCATCCCACCAAACTCCAGACGGTGGTGCTGCGCACTGCCATGGCTCATCACTGAACGTTCCGCCAAAGGCCGAGACAACGATTCTAAATGACCATCGCAAATCCAGCCCTGAACCCCGTTGCGACTCGGCACTCCCGGCATACCGGGTGGCAGCGCTCCGCAGGGGAAATTGAGGTGTTGTCAGGGTGCCGTAGACGACCGTGGCGCCTCACTGCTTGATTGGGGACGAACCCGCCGACTGATCGCTTGAGTCTGTCGTGGGTCCTATTGGTTATTGCCGCGTTGTTGGAAGTTGTTTGGGCTGTTGGCCTGAAGTTCGCTGATGCGTGGATTGTTTGGCATCAGCGGGTTTTGTGGCGGAGAGGTTCTCTTGGTCGGTGAATCTGACCGGACAGTCGAAGGTCAGCATTCAGATCAGCACCGAAGATTTTTACCGGGATTTTCCCTCCAGGGCCGTACCCGCGGATGTGCATGGGATTCTGATGAGGGTTGCCTCCCTTGAGGACACGCTGAAGGGAAAAATCAAGGCATGGTCGGAGCCATCGCGCCGAGCCAGCAAGCGACAGAAGGATTTGACGGACATCATGTGGCTGGTCGAGTCCCATCCCCATTTGCGGGCACACTTACCGCCAAAAGTCATCTCGCGGCTTGAGGAATAATCCTCAGGGGCGTGGCGTTCGAGGCGCCAGGCGCGGTCATCGGCGCCCTCACCCGGCCTTTTGCAACCCCTCGATGACATGGCCTTGAGTCAGGAAGCCCTCGGGGAGCATGATGGGGGGCTTGGAGGCATCGGCGGGATAGACAAAGTTGACCGGGATGGCGAAGAGCCCGTTGCGGAAGAGGAATTCGGAGATCACCAGATTTTCGTCGGTCCAGTCGGCCTTGAGGGCCACGGCGCCGGCGCGGGCGAAAGCGGCGGCCACTTGGTCGGATCCGGGTGACTTGAAGACGACCCGCTTGTTCACCTGGCACGTGGCACACCATTCGGCGGTGAAATCGACGAAGATGACTTTTCCTTGGCGGCGCAATTCGGCGACGCGTTCGGGCGACCATTTTTCCCAAACCAAGCCGCCGGGGCCGGCGGTGGCGGATTCGTCCTCGGGGAGTTTGCCACCGGATTTGATGGCATGTTCGAGTTGTTCGCTGAGTTGGGCGAGGCGGTCCTCGAACTCTCGTGACTCCGGCACGGTCTTGACGGCATTGCGGGCAGTCATGACGGCGGCGGCGACCACGAGGGCGGCGATCAGCATCCCACCGCGGCGGGCGAAGGTGGATCGGTGGGGGGCCGACCAGCGGCCATAGATCCAGGCAGCGAGTGCGAGCAGGAGCAGGGCGACGAGAAGCCAGGTCATCCCCACCCGACCAGTCTGCGCACCGAACGGAAGAAGGAAATAAATCACGGTAGCCAGCATGGGAAACGCCATGGCCATTTTAAACGTCTCCATCCAGGCGCCGGGACGCGGCAGGTAGTCGACGAGTTTGGGGAACATCGAAAGGATCAGATAGGGCAAGGCGATCCCCAGACCGAATGAGGTAAACAGGACGAGCGCGAGGCCGGCCGGCTGGCGCAGGGCAAACCCCATGGCCGCTCCCAGAAACGGGCCGCTGCACGGCGTGGCGACCAGGGTGGTCAGGACTCCCGTGAAGAACGAACCGGCGAGACCTTGTCGTTCCATCAGATTGCCGCCCAAGCCGGCAAAGCCGGCGCCCCACTCGAACACGCCCGCCAAATTGAGACCGAGCAGAAAGAGCAGGGCGATGATGAACGCCAGGAATCCCGGCGATTGCTGCTGGAACCCCCAGCCGAGGCGCTGGCCGCCCGCGTTGAGCGCAATCAACACGCCCGCCAACACCCACATCGCGACAAGAAGTCCCAGCGTGAACACCAGGCCGTGCAGCCGCACCTTGCCCGCATCCTCGCCCGATTGCTGCACGAACCCCAGCACTTTCAGCCCGAGCACCGGAAACACACACGGCATGGCATTGAGGATCAGACCACCCAACGCGGCCAGCAGGAGCGCCCAGACAAACGTCGGTTCCTTCTTCTCAGCCCCGCTCAGATCGACGAACTTGGGGCCGGTTTTCGGGATAATGGAGTCAAGCGCGGCCAGGGTGGCCGGGGAAAGGGCAGTGCCGGCCTCGCCATTGTCGGTCGCCTGAGGGGACTCTTGGCCTGCGGGCGGGGCGGAAGTGGCCGCGCCGTCCGTGGCGGGGGCGGCCCCCGATCCGGAGAACGATACGGCCAGTGCCGGCAGCGAGCCGTCGGCGAGCCAGCCGTTGCTCGCATGCAGAAATCCTGCCGGCGTGCGGTCCGGCTTTGTGCGCACGACGGTGACGACATATCCGCCCGCGGTCTTCTCGACCTTCGGCGCGCCGAGTTCCACCGTGTTCGCGCTCTCGAAAAAATAGATGTCGCCCGGTTCCTCCGACGCGCCGGTCCCTCTGGTAAGCGTGAGGGTGACGGCGTCATCGGTCGCAGCGGACTGGACTGACCACGCCTCGGTTGTCCGCGGTTGCTGGGCACGAATGGCATCAAACTTCGCCTTGATCGCCGCATCGGGCTCGGTGGACGCGCCGGCCGTCACCTTCAGCTTGACCTCGCCGGTCGCGCGAATGCAGTTTTCTTCCGTGCACTCGAACCACGTCGCCTTGCCAGCCAGCGTGGCCTGGTCGCCCGGTTTAAATGCGTCGGACGGCGTGATCTCGGCGAGCAGGAACGTGTCCCCTTCGTAAGTGTGGCTTGGCCCCGCGCCGCTGTCATAAACTTTCGGGATCGGCCAGACCAACGGGCCTGCCTTCCATCCGTCCGGCAGTTTCCAGTCGATTTTGGTCGCCTGCCCGATGCCCGGATTGATCCAGTACGTATGCACACCGACCGGATGTTGCAAGCGCAGCGCCACCGTGAACGGCTGACCGGCTGCCACCACCGTGGCCTCGGAAACCAGTGAAACCGGCACCTTGGCGGGCTGGCCGAATTGGGCGCGGCTGGAAATTGCCGGGAGCAGAAGGGCGCCGATGAGAGCGGCGAGAGCGGCGAAGGAGCGAAGGGGTCGGCTGTCCATGGTCATTGAGAAATGCGCACACCAGAACACGAAGCGGACCGGTTGGCCAGTCCGATCACTTGGCGGGAGGCGACGGCGATGGCGGATCCTCGACCGGATTGAAGACGATGCGCATGATCGGCTTGTGGTGGTCGCCACTAGACTTCAAGGTCACTTGGCGGCGGTAGCTGCCAATCGGATACCCGCCGATTTGGTACTGCACCAACAGCGGTTCGTAGGTGGCGTACTGCTTTTCCGTGCACGGCGGCGGTGGCAGAGCCAGGAATTTCTGCATCTCGGCCCTCCCGGGGTCGACCGTCATGTCGTCCACCCCTCCCACAAACTGCCAAAACCCAATGCTGTCGATAAAACTGCCGTCCTCGCGCAACGCCCGGTTGGTCGACTCGTAGTCGCTTTCCCCCAGCGCCGCGAAGATCGGCGTGCCGGCAAAAATGGCCGGAAGGGGGTCGCCGTACTGATCGAGCACTTTCAGCTCGACATCGTGAAGGCACATGGTGGCCATGCGGGCCTCCGGAAATGGGACGGCGGCCTTGGGCGTGGAACGCATGTTGAGGCCGCGATTCACCAGGCCGGGTTTGGCCACCCCTTCATACAGCACTTCGCCCTGCAACCGCAGCAGCGTCGGCACCGACACACGCACCGGAAGCGAGCGGGTCGCTCTCTCCGTGGTTCCGTCCTTGACCGTGACCGTGAGAAACACATCGCTTTCGGGAAATGTGGGCTTCAGGCCAAAAACCTCCAAATGCAACTCTTGGCCATTCTCGCCATCCTCGGTCTTGACCAGTTCCACCCTCGCGTGGTGCTTGTCTTTCCCGGTGATCTCGGCCGAGGTCGCCAGCGGCCGGCCCGTTCGGTTTTGAATGGTGATCGCCACCGGTACCTCCAGCGGCTCGCGCTCGGCCCTGGCGTTGGCCTCTAAATAGCCGGTCCGCACTTCGCTCACCTCAACCCCAATGGCGATGTCCGGCTCCTTGAGCGGAGCCTCCTCACCGCGCCCGACCGACCTGCCCACGACGAAAATCGATAGGATGCCAATGAACAGTAGATTCGGGCCGCAACGGTTGACGATCATCATGCCTCAAAGCGAGTCGGCGCAGGCGCGCTGTCTAGCGATTACCCGGGCAGAGGTTTTTGAAATCGATAGTGCGAGACGTGCCATTCGTTGCCGTCACGATATCCCCAGAGCTCGGCGCAGGCCATGAAGAAAACGCGCCAATACGCCCACCATTTTTGTGCCGAACCCAGTCCATAAGTCTGCTCGAAAAGCGGCAGGATTTCTGATTTGTGCGCATCCATATTGCGCAACCAGGCCTCGGCGGTCTGCTGGTAGTGAGTCCCGCTGACGCACCAGTGCTTATCCAATCGCAAGTGGTCCTGAAAATAGAGCAGCAGGTCGTCGCTCGGCATCTGGCCGCCCGCGAAGAAATACCGGGTCATCCAATCATCCGGTCCTCGGTCCTCGTAGTGGTACGCCAACTCACGATGGGTGAAAATGTGGACAAACAGTTTACCGCCCGGCTCGAGCCATCCGGCAATCCGGCGCATCAGCAACTGGTAGTTCTTCATGTGCTCGAACATCTCCACGCTCACCACTCGGTCGAACGTCTCGCCGGTCGCAAATTCGTTCATGTCGGCGGTCATCACGGTGACGTTGCCCAAGCCGCGGGCGGCGGCGACACCGTCGATATGCTCTTTCTGTGTGCGCGAGTTCGACACCGCCGTGATGCGCGCGCCGGGAAACCGCTCCGCCATCCAAAGCGTCAGCGAGCCCCAGCCGCAGCCGAGTTCGAGAATGCGCTGCCCGTCCCGCAACTCGGCGCGCTCACACGTCACGGCCAGCATCGCCTCCTCCGCTTCATCGAGCCCGGTCACCCCCGGCGGCCACAGGGCGCTCGAATACTTGAGTCGGCGGCCGAGACACAATTCATAAAACCGGGTGGGCACCTCGTAATGCTGTTCGTTGGCGGCCCGCGTCTGCTCGGCGATCGGGCGGCGCTTCAAGTCGGCGGCGTGATCGAGCAGGGCGGCCCGCTGCTCTTCGACGCCAGGCTTGGATTTTTCGCGCAGGGTGGCGCCGAGCAGGCGACGGATGCCGAGCCGAATCAGAGCGTCGGGCACCACGCCGGCCTCCAGCAGGTGATCGAGGTGAATCATGGAAGTTTCTTGGGGAACCAGGGGATGAACGGACTGGTGACCTGCTGGTAACGGCGATACGCCTCGCCGCGCGTGCGGAGCGAGTGAGCCTCGCTCAGCTCGATGCCCGTGACCTTGAGCAGGAAATAAAGCATGAGGAGCGGACACACCACCGTGATCCAACCGAATGGCGAGCCCAGAGCGGCTAGAAAAAATCCCCACCAGACCAAACTTTCAAAAAAATAATTGGGATGCCGCGAATAGCGCCACAGACCCTCCGAACAAACGTGCTCGGCATTGGCAGGATCCGCCTTGAATCGCTTCATCTGATGGTCAGCCAGCGCCTCGCCGGCCAACGCGAGCGCAGCCAGACCCAGTCCGGCGATTTCCACCGCCGCCAAGCTGGGCCGCGGATTGAAGGCCATGAACAGGAATGGCAACGAGAAGACAACCGCGATGAGCGCCTGGAGCTGAAAGAAAGCCAAAAACATCAGCGGGCCCGGCCATCGTCGCCTCAACGTTTCATACCGCGCATCCTCCCGCGGGTGGTGGCGCAGCACCCGTCGGAACAAATACGTCCCCAACCGCAGACTCCACACCACCCCGACCGCCGCCGCCAGCCAACTCCGTCCCGGATCGCCTGTCCCCCACCAGGCGTAAAGCGGCGCCAACAATGCCACGGAGTAACTCCAAGCCACGTCGAGAAAGCCGTAGTTCTTGACGCGGACGGAAATCGCCCAGACGACAAAAAAAGCGGCGCAGGCAATGGCGGTGCCAATGGCGAGTGCTAGAACCATGAAGCGGTCAAAGCATTAACGCGCGATCCCCCGAGCCAGGACGCGCAGAGAGTCGCGAGTCGCGAAATAAACGAAGGCGATGGCGCCCGGAGCCAGCAGGCACCAAACCGCAATCCCCTGTAACGCCAACAATCCATAATCCTGAAGAAACTGCCACGCGTCGGCCGCGAATCGCTCGAACAGCAATGGCAGCGAAAGCGGGACCGAGGGCGTGCGGAACAGCCATTCGCCCATACGGTAATAAGGGATGAGCAGCGCCAGCTGCAGTGGATACACCAACTGGTTGATGGTATGGATGATCGGTTGGTTCAGGCGGAGAACCACCGCTGCCGCGGCACACAGCACCGTGGTCGAGCCAATAATCGGGAAACACCCGAGGGCTAGTCCGAGGGCTAAAGTCAGCGCCAGTTTCTCCGGCGTCACTCCCTGCCGAAGCTGCGCCACCAGCGGGTCCACCAGTCGCCTCCGCCAGAAAGACGGGCGCCCGGTGTGCGTCATTGCGGGCCCGTCGGTTTGCTCCCGAGGGACGCGTTCCTCTTCGGTGCCCTGATTCCCGGTGCGCGGCGGCTTTGGTGTCGTCATCGCGTTCGAAGCAGCAGGCGCTCCAGCGGAGCGTCCGGCGGAAGTCGGAATAATTGAATCAACATGTAAATGGCCATGGTGATGTTACCCAGCAGGCAAATGGCCAGCAGCCAGCCGAGCCGGGCCGCCCAGTTCGACTCCTTGTAGGCCACCCAGAGCCAGAACGTCAGGAAGGCGAGGTAGGTGTCGACCAGGGTGGCGACAAACCACGGATGGGTCGCCACCGCGCGCGGCGTATTCCATAGAGCGACCACGCTGGACGCCCAGGCGGTGGTGCCGACGATCGCCGCCAAGAACAGCAGAAACACGAGGCGCAGAGTCCAGATCATGGCGGTCAGCGGTTAGAGTGTGGCGCGGAGGATCGGGTTGTTTGGTCGAGTGTAAGTGGCGTGGACCACACTGATGTGCCTCATGGTAAACGCCGCTTCACAATATTGGAGGTAATAATTCCACTTTCGGATGAACCGGTCATCGAACCCCAGAGCGCGCACCTCGTACAGCTGCGCATGAAAGGCGCCGTGCCAATCGCGCAGCGTCCGGGCGTAATCGAGGCCCAGGTCGTTCAGCCGATGCAAAAAGAGGTCGCCCGTGCGCAGGAGCGCTTGGTTCACGCGCCCGACGCTGAGCAGAAGCGATCCAGGAAAGATATGCTTTTGGATCCAGTCGATCCCGCGGCGGAGTTGGTCATGTCGCGCGTCCGGCACCGTGATGTATTGGAGCGCCACGAGTCCGTCCGGGGCGAGGACTTGGTGAACCTTCGTGAAGAATGCCTCAAGATACCGGTCCCCGAGCGCTTCCATCATTTCGATCGAGGCAATCTTGTCGAAGCGGCCCTCAATGTCCCGATAATCCTGCAGGCGAAGATCGATCTGGGCACCGAGTCCGTCGCGCTCGACGCGGGAGCGGGCGTACTCGAACTGGCGCGGCGAAATGGTCACCGACGTGACGCGACATCCGTAGTGGCGCGCCGCGTGACACGCAAACCCCCCCCAACCACAGCCGATCTCCAGCACATGGTCGGTCGGCCGAAGCCGCAACTCTCGGCATAGAGCCTCATACTTGGCCTGCTGCGCGGCTTCGAGACTCTGCCCGGGCTCCGTGAAGAGAGCGCTCGAATAGGTCATGGTGGGATCCAGCCAGAGCGAATAAAACTCATTTCCCAAGTCATAATGTTCCGCGATGTTCCTCCGGGCAAGGCGGCGGCTGTTGGGACGGAGCGCATGGATGGCACGGTTCCACGCACACAGAAGATTCAGCGATAATGACCGCCTTTTTGATCCGCTCAGCACCGGGTTCCGCTCGATGTTATGGATGGCCCAGGCGATGACCCGCTCCACACTGTCGGTCTCCCAATCGCCGTCGACATGACTCTCGCCGAACCCGACATCACCGAACAGCACAACCTTTCGAAAGAACGCGGGGTTTCGAATGCGGAGGGAGGCGGAAATCTCACTCCCCGGCGTGCCAATGAGACGTCCGGTCCCGTCCGGAAGCTCCAGGCGCAGGCATCCGGCGGTCATGCGCTCGAGCGCCCCTAAAACCTGAAGCTGGTAAAACCCATCATGGGATCCCGCCAGCCCGGCGGCCTGGGTCATGGCGACGGTCGATTCGTTCATGGCTGTGGTCGGTTCAGCGAGGCGTGAGGTCGGAAAACATCGCGTTGCAGGTCCGGTCGGCCCGCTTTGGCGTCCCACGGGACACGTTTGATCCACAACCAAAACGCCTGCCAGTGGATCAACAGGATCACCTTCAGCGTGACTAGAGGACAGAGCGCGGTGGCCGCCCAGAGCCGCGCCGTGGTGAGTGGACGTCGGCGCCCGGTCAGCGCGCTCAGCAAGATGGGAGTCGATCCATCGAATTCGTCGACCCGGAGGTGCAACCGCTCACCGGGGACGCGCAATTGAAAATCGAACTGAAAGTCGAGACGGGAGAACGGCGAGACGTAAAAGTGCTTCGGCGCGACCAACCGGAGGAAGCCATCAGGAGCAACAATCGGAACGAGATACGGCTTGAGTTCGCCAAAGGTATTGCCGACCTCGACCACGGCGCAAAGCGGCCGATCGGTCACCGCGTCCGCCACGAAATAAAATGAGACCGGATTAAACAGGTAGCCGGCGACGCGGGGCAGCGTCAGGAGTGTCACGCGAACGGCGTCCGGATTGGACGGCATGGGCATTCCTTGGCGGGAGATCCACGTCAGGAGATGGGATTTCAGCGGCGCCGGCCCCATCTCCGGCAGAGTCAAATGATCGCGGTCGCGAAATTCGTACACATTGCGGCGATTGTGCGAAAACCCGCGCACGTGGCGTGCCACTTCGCCCAGCTCATCCAGGTCAAGCGCCAGCATGAAGATCTGATGCCGGAAGGCGTGCTCCCGTGGCGACAGCCGATGATGCATGACGCTACACTCGTAGAAGCATGACCGGAGAGGGGCCTTTCCGTCGTCACAAGCTCGCTCAACCGACGACCGCCCGGCCCTCGTCGGCGCCGTGTGGTGCGGGCGCGGCTCCGCGCCCCGGGCTTCCGCGAGCTCCGGCTGATCGAACGAAACGGCGTTCAATTCCATAGCGGCTCCCCGGTGATGGCGCGGGCGCACTCGAGCGCGCTTGTGAACCCGTCCTCATGAAACCCATACTTGAACCACGCGCCGGCGAAGTAGATCGTCTGGGCAGGTGACAAGCGGTTGAGTCCCGACAATTCCTTTTGGGCGCGGATGGCGTCAAGCGTGAACAGCGGGTGATCGTAGTCGATCTCACGGAGCACGGAATCGGGCGCCACGCGCCCTCGGCAGTTGAGGGAAACGAAGTACTGGCGGCGCTGGGAGACCCCTTGCAGTCGATTCATCCAGTAGTGCACGTCCGGCCAGGCACCTCCGACGGGCCGGGCGGCGACGCGATAATTCCATGAAGCCCAACAACGGCGGGTGCGGGGCATCACGCTGGCGTCGGTGTGCAGCGTGGCGGTATTCGGCTGATACGCGAACGGCCGCAACAACCGGGTTTCCAATTCCGTCGGATCCGCGATCAACCGGAGCGCCTGGTCGCCATGGCAGGCAAAAATGACTTTGTCGAATGTCTCGTTGCTCCCGTCGGCAGCCTGAACCTGGGCTCGCCCCTGGTGCCGCGTGACCCGAAGCACGGCGCGGCCGGTGTGCAGGCGGTCGCGAAACGGAGCAATAATTTTCTCGACATAGGTGCGAGCCCCGCCACACACCGTCCACCATTGGTGCTGAGTCGACAGGCCAAGGAACCCGTGGTTATGCCAAAACCGGAGGAGCGTGAGAGCGGGGAAGTCCACCATCTTTTCCGGCGGCGTGCTCCATACGGCACTGCTCATCGGCACCAAATAGTGATTGAGCATGTCGGCTCCATAGGCGCGCGCCTCGACATACTCCCCTAGCGTCATTTCCGCCCATCGCGGGTCTTCCAGAGCCGCCACCGATTCCGAGTTGAAACGATGAATGGAAGTGAGCAGCCTCCAATGCCGAGGGCGGACCAAGTTGCGCCGCTGACCGAATAAAAGGTTGAGACTCCCGCCGTTGTACTCCAGGCCGGCGTGATCGTGCCGCACGCTGAACGACATGTCGGTCGGTTTCGTCTCCACCCCGAGTTCCCGGAAAAGCTTGGTCAGATTCGGATAGGTCGCGTGATTGAACACCATGAAGCCGGTGTCGATAGGTGTCGGCACCCCATCCTCGTCCACCGTCACCGTGTTCGTATGTCCGCCGGGACGACCTTCGGACTCGTAGATCGTCAGCTCGCCGCGGCCGTGCAGAAAGTGCGCGCACCCAAGTCCGGCGATGCCGGATCCGATGATGGCAATCCGTTCCATGTCTCAGCGACCCATCGCCTCCATGACAGGAACGGAGGCACTCCCTGCCTGGCCCGGTGGAATTTGGGGGACTTTGACAAACTTGTCGGGGTCATACCCCTGGGACGCCAGTCGCTGCAAAATGCCCTGATAGGTCGCCTCAGGCAAAGATTTCTCACGGGCCATGATCCATCCGTAACGGCGCGACGGATGGCCGATAACCGTCCAGCGATACTCATGATCGAGATCGATGATCAGGTAGGAAACTTTAAGAATTGGAAGAAACCGAACCTTCCATTCGGCATTTGTTTCTTTGTTCACCACTTCGGCTGAGAAGTCATACCGCTGCAGGGGGGCATCGAACGATCCTCGACGGAAAACAAACCAGTTGGCGATCTTGCCATCGGGTCGGAGGGCATAACTTTCCAGCGAATCCACGGCATCCCGTTCGGCGAAATAGGGAATGTTCGCAATGACACGCCAGTCACCCATGAAGCGTGACAGATCAACTTTTGAGACAGTGCGTAGCGGCGGCTGAGACATGCGGGCGGTGGACAAAGAGGGTGGAACAAGGGCGGAAGGATCAGTGGATCGGCGGGAACCGGCGCAGGCCCCCAGGCCCATGACCACCACCAGCCCAAAGCACAGATGGCGGGTAAGGGCGGAGAGGTGTCGCGCAATCATCCGCCATGAAGAACGTGGCCTTCCGCCAAAAGGATGCTTCGAAATCCACCGCTAGCCATCAGGTCCATTCCCTTAAAAATCCCTTAGCCAAGCGCCGAATGTGCGCTTACTTCTCTCGCCCCGCTCACCGTCCACCCCCGTTATGTCCGCCACCGCTCCGGTTGCCCCCGCCACGCCTGCCCCACCCGCCGCCCCAGCCACTCCGCCCGCCGTAGAGGCCGACGCACCCCGGCTCACGAAGAAAATCCTCACGGCCGATCACCCCACTTGGTGCCCCGGCTGCGGTGACTTCGCGGTTCTCGCCAGTTTTTACAAGGTGCTGGAAAAGCTCCAGTTCCCCCACGAAAAAATCGTCTGCGTCGCCGGCATCGGGTGCTCATCCCGCTTCCCGTATTTCGTCAACAGCCACGGCATCCATTTTATCCACGGACGCGCCCTGCCCCTCGCCACGGGCATCTCGCTCAGCCGGCCCGATCTTCACGTCTTTGCCTTCGGCGGCGACGGTGACGGCTTCTCGATCGGCGGCAACCACCTCAACCACGCCGCCCGCAAAAACATCCGCCTCACGTACGTCGTCATGGACAACTACGTGTATGGCCTAACCAAAAACCAGACGAGCCCGACCACGCCCGTCGGCCGCAAGTCGAAAACCGACCCCCAGGGCAGCTTCGACCGGCCGATCAATCCGATGAAGCAACTGCTCGCCACGGGAGCCACCTTCGTCGCCCGCACCCACGCCACCCAAGTCGCGCACATGAACCAGATGTTCGAGCGCGCCATCCTGCACGACGGGTTCTCCGTGGTCGAATGCCTGAGCGAATGCACCATGTTCTACCCAGGCGCCTTTGACGACGCCGTGCCCCGCAAGGGTGGTGTCTTCGAGGTCATCGACGAGTCGCAGCACGACACGTCCAGCGACATCGCCGCCTGGGCTCTCGCCGACCTCCCCTCCCCCGGCAAATATGGCGTGTTTTACCAGGTCGATCGCCCGACCAAGAACGCCATGGAACGGAATTTCATCGCCGAAACTCAGGCCAAGATCGGTGGCCTGAGCCAAAAAGACCTGCTCCGCAAGCGGTTCGAGGCGATGCGATAAAAGACGCGAGTGGTCTCACTGATACCGGAATTTTGGTGTTCGTTCAGCAGCGGAACGTCTCCAAGCGAGGGAGATCTCAATCCTTTGGGATGCGACCTCCCGCGCGCGTAAGCGGTGAGGGCGTACAGTCGGAGAAGTGGCTCCACTTCCCGGGGTGGGTCGTGAGCATCACGCCGGAGCGTCTAGCCATTGTCAGGGCGGCCCGTGCCAAAATCCGTCGTGCCGCTCGACTCGCATTTGGTGGTTGACCTGCGTCGTGACGATTTCGTAACAAAGAATGTCTTTGTGTCGCGTGTGTTGTTTCACTGGCGCGGGGGCGCAAATTCCGGCATTCTCAATTATGATATTGTGTCCCCCTGTTGGGCTGGGCTCGCTCTTGCGGGTGCTGGCCGTGATCGCTTGCGGTTCGTCGGCGGCTCTCGCGTCCCCGATGATTACGGAAATCGTCGCCGACAGTGACGGCAGCCATTTGGATGAGAATGGCGAGGCGTCGGATTGGCTGGAAATCCACAATCCGGATGTCACCGCAGCGGATCTGGCCGGCTGGCATCTGACGGACAACGCGGGCTCGCCGACCAAATGGACATTTCCCGCGGGCGTGACGCTGGGGCCGGGTGAATTCCTGGTCGTGTGGGCCTCTGGCAAGAATCGCACGGCCGACCCGGCGCGGCTCCACACGAATTTTGCGCTAAATGCAGGGGGCGAATACGTGGCGCTCGTGCAACCGGGCGGGGGGGCGCGAGTGAGCGAGTACGCACCCGCCTTCCCGGCGCTGCAGGAGGGAGAGTCGTACGGTGCACCGTTTGTGAGTGAACCCTTGGTGAGCGACGGCGCCACGGCGCGAATCCGCGTGCCGGCCGATGGTTCGTTGGGCACTGAATGGACTGGGCTGAGTTTTGTCCCGGATGGCGGCTGGGCGACCGGGGCAACAGCCATTGGATTTGGGATGCCGACACCCGGGTTTTTCATTGAGGCGCGCCGGTCGACCGGAACGATTACCACGATCTCCACGGCCGAATCTGTGCTCGGGGGGACCAATGCCGCAGATCTGCTGACCGCCGTGACCCCGGTCGTGAACTTCACCGGTCCCACTGGCAGCGACGGCCGCTTTGGCGACGGCGTGCCGATGCTGCACGAAGGCGACGCTTCGAATTTCGCCCTCCGAGCCACCGCCACGCTCGTCATCCCAACCGCCGGCCCATACACGTTTCATGTTAATTCCGATGACGGCTTTCGGCTGCGCATCGACGGGAGCGCGGTCCTGACGGTCACTGGAACGCGGAGCCCGGCCGACTCGCTGATCACCCGCACGCTGACCGCCGGAAGCCACACTCTGGTCCTGACTTATTTCGAGAATACCGGCGGCGACGAAGTCGAGTTGTCCGCGACGCCAGGCACCCACACCGTTTTCTCGAACGTCTTTCGCCTCGTGGGCGACACGGCCAATGGTGGCCTGGCCGTGCTTGCACCGGAAACCAGCGGGCAATCGGCGGTCGCGACCGACCTGCGCAGCCCCATGCAGGACGTGAATGCCTCCGCTTACGTGCGGCTTCCCTTTACCGTCGCAGATCCTGCCTCACTCGGAACCCTTGAACTCGCCCTCCGCTACAACGACGGATTCATCGCCTACTTGAATGGCACCGAAATCGCACGGCGGCTCGCCCCGTCCGGCGCCGAATTCAATTCCAGTGCCACCGGCTCCCGTACCGCCCTCCAATCGCTGCTTCCCGAAAAATTCAGCCTCCACGGTTACCGGTCGCTGCTCCAACCCGGCGCCAACGTCCTGGCGGTGCACGGCCTCAACGTCAGTGCGGCTGATTCGTCGTTTTATCTCGCCCCTTCGCTGACCTCCGGTCGCAGCGAAATCGAATCAGCCCGCTTCTTCCGCACCCCAACGCCGGCGGCCCCCAATGCCTTCGCCGGCTTCCTCGGCCATGTCGCCGACACCACGTTCTCGTCCAACCGTGGCTTCTACTCTTCGCCGATCGCCCTGACCATTGCCACCGCCACCCCCGGCGCCTCGATCCGCTACACCCTGGACGGCAGCACCCCATCGACCACGCGCGGTCTCCTCTACGAATCTCCGATCACCATCGACAAGACGACCGTCGTCCGGGCCATGGCCCATCTCGATGACTATGAACCAACCAATGTCGACACGCATACCTACGTTTTCCTCAACGACGTGATCTTGCAGGGCGGGACGACCGCGCCGTATCGTGCGAAGCCGGGGCCCGACTGGCCAAACCCTGGGTCGCTGAGCGGACAGGTCATCGATTACGGCATGGACCGCTCGATCATCAATAACAGCAACGCGACCCTCGGCGGTCAGACCCAGGTCAAAGCCGCGCTCTCCGCCATTCCCTCGGTGTTTATCACCACGGACGTCCCCAACCTCTTCCACGCCACCACCGGCATTTACACCCACGCCGGTAGCCACGGCCGCACATGGGAACGACCTGCCTCTATCGAGTTGATGAACGACCCCAACACTCCCGAAGGTGGCTTTCATGCGTCCTGCGGCATCCGCATCCGCGGCGGGTACAGCCGTAGCGGAGACAATCCAAAGCACTCGTTCCGCATCTTCTTCCGGCGCGACTACGGCGCGGGCACACTGCAATACCCGGTTTTTGGCGCGAGCGCGGCCACCGAATTCGACGCCTTCGACGTCCAATGCTCACAAAACTATTCGTGGTCATTCCATGGCGACTCAAACCACAATGCCCTCCGTGAAATCTGGTGTCGCGATGCCCACGCCGACCTCGGCCACCAGGCGACCCGCGGGCGCTTCGTCCACCTTTACCTCAATGGTGTGTACTGGGGACTGTTCCAGCTCCAAGAGCGTGCCGAAGCCGCCTACGGGGCGACTTATTTCGGCGGCAACAAGGACGACTACGATGTGATCAAGCACACCGGCAGCCCGGGCGGATACACGACGGAGGCCACCGACGGCGAATTCTTGACCCGTCCAGACGGCAGCGACTCGGCCTGGAAGAAACTCTGGAACGCCTCGCGCGCCGCTTACTGGACTCAGTTGGATAAAAACCCGGCTGTCCCCGCCCAGACTCTGGTCTCCACGCCGCAACAAAAGCTCGCCGCGTATTTCAAGCTCATGGGCTTGCAGGCGGACGGAAAGACGCCGACCGGCGAGGCCCCGCTCCTCGACGTGACGAACTTGATTGATTACATGATCGTCATCATCATCGCGCGCAACGCCGATTCGCCGCTCACCGGGGATGGCGGCCGTCCGAACAACTTCTATTGCCTCCGCAACCGCAACGGCGCACTCGGCTTCATGTCATTCCAGCACGACGCCGAGCACTCGCTCAACGCCGGCGGCGCCAATGACCGTTGGGGGCCATTCGAAAACCCGATCAGCGGGAACTGGAATCGCATCAACCATAGCAATCCGCAGTTCTTTCATCAGGATCTCTCCGCCTCCCCCGAGTACCGCATCCAATTCGCCGACCACATCTACCGCCACTTCTTCAATAACGGGCCGTTGACCGCCGCCCGCAACCAGGCCCGCCTCGACCGCCGCGCCAGCGAAGTGGAGCCCGCTATCATGGCGGAGTCCGCCCGCTGGGGCGATGCCAAAACTTCCCCCGCCCGCAACGCTTCGCACTGGCGCAGCGCCCGCACCGCCACCCGAACCTGGTTCAACAGCCGCAGCACCCAGTTCGTTTCCGAGGCCAAAACCCGCGGGTTTTTTCCCACCATCGACCCGCCCGTCTTCAATCAACGCGGCGGACATGTCGATCCTGGATTCAACGTCGTCCTGACCAACCCCAACGCCGCCGGAGGCACGGTTTACTACACCACCGACGGCTCTGATCCGCGGCCGGTCGGCGGCGGGTTTTTACCCACCGTCCTCATTCCCGAGGGCGCCAACGTGAGCTATCTCGTCCCGTCCACCACCAACGGAGGCAGCACGCTTGCCGCCGCGAACTGGACCGGCCTCGCCAGCCCGCCCAATGCAGCCAACTGGTCGGCCGGCCAAATGGGTCTAGGTTTCAACCCGACAGGCCGCCCAAGCACGACTAATTTCACGCCGTTCATCAAGACCGATGTCAAAGCCGCGATGCAGCCGGTCGATGGTGGCGCCAACGGCAGCGTGTACGTCCGACTGCCCTTCTCTCTGACCCAGACGCAGATCGACGCCATCGACAACCTCCGGCTCCGGGTGCGCTACGACGACGCCTACATCGCTTACCTCAATGGCCGCGAAGTCGGCCGAAAAGTGGTCAGCGCCAACCATGTGCCGTCGTGGAACTCGGTGAGCGGCACCAGCCACACCGACGCCGCCTCCATCGTGTTCGAGGACCTCAGCGTGGGTAATGCGGCCACCTCACTGGTCGCGGGCGACAACGTGCTCGCCTTTCACGTCATGAACCAGGCGGCTTCGAATTCCGACCTGCTCTTCAGCGTGGAGGTCGTCTACGACACGCTCAGCGGCGCCGCCGGTCCGGCCTACACCACACCGATCGCACTCTCGGCCGGAACCACCATCAAGACGCGCGTCCTCAACGGCATGACGTGGTCGGCCCTCAACGAGGCCACTTTCTTCACCACCGCCGCCCCAGCCACCGCGTCGAATCTCGTCGTCTCCGAATTCTCCTACAACCCAGCCGGACCGCAGGGGGGCGCCGAGGCCGGGTTCAGCTCCAATGATTTCGAGTTTATCGAACTCCAGAACATCAGCGGCGTTCCCATCGACTTGTACAACGTGAGGCTGGGCGGCGCGGCTGACCTGGTGCTCAGCACCGCGGTCCAACAGACAATCCTCCCGCCCGGCGCTCGCCTCGTGCTCACCGGCAATCCGGCCGCGTTCGCCGCCCGGCACGGCGCCGTCACCCCAGTGCTCGGTCCCTTTGCCGGAAGCCTGGACAACTCCGGTGAAACCATCCGCCTGACCGCCGCCGATGGTTCGGTGATCAAAGAGTTCATGTACAGCGACCGCGCGCCCTGGCCTGAGGCCGCCGACGGCGAAGGCCATAGCCTCGTCCTCGTCAATCCATCCGGCAATCCAGTCCATAGCCAGGCCTCGAATTGGCGCTCCAGCGCGGTTCTCCATGGCCAGCCCGGACAGCCGAAATCCGACTCGTACGCCGCCTGGAAATCGGCGAATGCCCTCACCGATGACTCCGCCGACACCGATGGCGATGGGTTGACTACTTTCGCCGAATACGGCCTCGGCTCATCCCCCACCACACCGGACTTCCTCCGCCACCCGACCCCCGGCACTGGAACATTCGTCGTCGGCCAGGCCACCGGCCAGTTCGTCACCATCCAGTTCCGCCGCCGACTCGCCGCCGACGACGTCGTCTATGACATCGAAAGTTCGCCCAGCCTGACCGCCGGCCAATGGGCCGGAAATAGCGGCGTGCGCGTCAGCGAAACCAACCACGGCGACGGCACCGCCACCGTCGTCTACCGCGCCTTGCAACCGGTCGTCTCCGGCCAACACCTCTTCCTCAGACTGCGCCTCGCCTCGCGATGACTCGCTCGGCGATCCGAATCCACCGATGCGGCGAGGGGATGGGAACACAGAAGGAATAGAGGCGTCCTCGCCAGCACGGCTGGCAGATGTCTCGCCGGCAGTATTCTCCTCCAGCAGGCGGGACGCCCGTTGGCCCCGCAGGCCGGAGGCCCGCGCTCCGGCGATCAGGGGTCCTTTGTTTCGGCGACGGCATACAGCCGGTTCATGGTGGTCAAGTAGAGCACGCCATTGGCGGCGACAGCTGTCGCACTGAGCTTGTCGGGCAATTTCGTTTCGAAGAGCACTTCCTTCTCGCGGGCGGCGCGGAACACCCAGAAGTCGCCACTGCGGCTGCCAATGAACACTTTGCCATCCGCGACGAATGCCGACGCCCAGAACGCGCCCCGGCAATCGTGCGACCACAGCGTACGACCGGTCTCGGCGTCCAAACAATGGACAGTGCGCGCCGTGTCGGCGGCGAAGACCAGACCGTCGGCAACCGTTGGAGTGCAGAGCGTATGTTGATTGAGCGGGGCCGCCCACCGCTCGATGGGCTCGATTTCCGCACCGCGCCGGACCAGATCGACGCGTTTCACCCACGCGTCGCTTTTTCCCCAGAAGATGTCGCCCCCGCCGGCGAGATAAACGCTCTCCCCGACCGGCACAGGCATGCCATAGTGATTGCTCGGGCCCTCGCGGCGATTCTGCACGTACGTGTGGATATCGTCGGTCGGCGCGTCTCGATCGAAGTCGTAGCGAAAGACCCGCTTCAGGGAAACCGGTTTTCCGTCACCCGATCCCTCGCGCTCCCCCTTGTCAGTGGCCGCCAGGGGCGCAAAACCATACAAGCGACCATCTCCGCCGATGAACAAAACAACCTCCTCGCCCCCAACGGTCGTGGCCGCCGGCGCCGACCAATTGCAGTGGAACGTGGCCCGTGCGATGCCTTCAGACTCGCGGGCCAGGTAGCGCCCGGTCGTTTTGTCCAGCACGACCAGCGCCGGTGCGTCGGGCGCACGGTTTCGCCGGTGCGTGTTGTCCACTCCAGTTGACGTGTTCAGATAAAGATGATTCCCGTGAATGAGAATGGAACTGTGCGCCGAGTCATGCGGCCAGCATCCCGCCGCCCCGACCAAATCAAACATCCACACGATGTCGGCATCGAGCGGACCGAGCGCGTCTGGCGCGGTCTCCGGTTTTTGAAACCCTGGTTCGGGGCGTACATCCGCGCCTTCGACCGGCGGCCGCGGCGGACCTGAGCCGCCCGCGGGTGTGTAGTACGCCGCTTCGTCGACGAATGGACCATCGTTTCCGTTGGCTAGTCCCTCGGCATCGAGGCAGAGAACCATGCCGCGATTGTCGACGACGTACACGCGGCCATCCGCCACGGTCGGTGATGAACAAAGTCCGGCCCCGGGCCAGTCGAAAAACGGATCTTCATACCGCTTCGGCACCACCAACTGCCAATGCAACGCCCCGTCGCGCTCGTCGAGACACAGGAGCACCCCGCGGTCGCCGACACGTTTGGGATCGCGCGGCTCACCATTGTTGGTCCCCACATAAACCCGACCGCCCGCCACCACCGGCGTCGAGTGTGATTCGGTGCCCAATGCCGCCGACCACCGGACGTTTTTCCCGCTCGCCCCATCGAACGTGGCCGGCAGGCCGCGTTCGGCTGAGACTTGGTTGCGCGACCACGCTTCACCCCACTGCGGACGGTCCGCAGCCGACACATGGGTCCAGTTCACGACCATCCCCAGGATGGCCGTCAGCCTAACGGCGAGGGAGGCAAGAATAGAGCAGTGCATCCTTCAAACTACTCACGGCTCGCAGCCGCCGTCCACTTCGACAAGCAACGGGTCTTCACCCTGCGATTTCTCACCCATGCCGAATACTCTCGGCAAACCTGGAAATCCGAAATATGAGCACACAACGAAAAACCAGCCCCCTGTTTCACCGCCCTCCCGCACGACTATGCCGGCCTCTGCGCCATCCTGACCCCGCGGGTCATTCACGATTCGGCCGACGACGCGAACGTCGTCGAGATCGCCGATGCGATGGCTGTTCACGCGGACGACTTCACCCACGACCAGGAGGACTACTTCGATACCCTCTGCACCCTCATGGAGGCCTGGGATCGCGCACAGGTGAAATGGCCAAAACCCGGCGGCCTCGCTCTCCTCCGGCACCTCGTCGATAGTAACGGACTCACCGGCGCGGAACTCTCACGTATTCTGGGCGGGTCCCGCCAGCTTGGCCCGATGATCCTGCGCGCGGAGCGCGCCATCACCGCCTCCCATGCCAGAAAGCTCGGTGCCCACTTCAAACTGGACCCCGGCGCCTTCATCAGGTGATAGTGACACCGCTTCGCTGGATAGGGGTAGGGACGCCACATTGGATTGCGGCGCCCCTCCCACCGAACCGGACGGGCGGATTTCCCGCATCCGGCTCTCCAGTCAGCGTTTGGCTCCACGAAGGAGACTCAGCGTTTCTTC
>JBJXFS010000091.1:0-31981 GCA_046155625.1 Verrucomicrobiales bacterium
AGTCGGCACCGCCGGTGGCATTCTCGAAACGCCCCGTTCCATCACAAAGGATGTAGGTGCCAGCAGCTGTGGTTGGCGAAATGAACCCGCCCTCAAAGGAGCAGAAGAGCTGATCGCCATTCGCCGCGGTAAAGACGATATCCCCAGTGAGGGTGCCGGTGTTCGTATCCAGGATTACTGTTTCCTCTCGCGAGTATCGTCCGAGTTGTGTTGCGTAGCCCTCGGCAAATGTCGTCAACACCACGACCCCTTCGACCCCGTCGGGATCAGGCGAGACGCTGGTGACTCCTCCCTCCGCACTCCCCGCGAACGGCACTTGGTTGGCCGCCCAGGACGATTGAGGCGCGACCGCCAGGGCGAGCACCGCGAGGAGAAGCGTAAAACACCGAACACGCGGAGGACTTATCGATGTTGCGTTGGTTGTAGTTTTCATTGAGTTGTTCCTTTCGATTTGTTTTTTCATGTTGTTGTTGTTTTGAGTGACAATGGATTTCAGAAGCCGTCTGCCCAGTTGCCGATCGGCCGCCACCTGCGTGTGTTTTCGTGGTGTTGTTGTTTAGGTTCTACTCCTCAGCGCGCGAACCCCGCCCAAACCCCGCCAACATTCTGTAAAATATTCGCAGCACTCGCGCGGGCAGGCGTTCCAGAAGCGTGTGCGGTCGTGCTGAATGCCGAACCGCAGCGCGGTTCTCCATGAGTAGCCCGGAGTGCAGCGCAGCGGAACGCCGGGTACTCCGGCGGACGTGTATCCACCGCCTCCGGGGTGGAAGTTTGCCTCTGCCCAAACCGGGGGGCTCGCTCGTGCCTCGCTCGACCCCCGGCTATTCACAGAGAACCGCTCCGCGGTTCGACCCAACTGCTACTTCGCGTCGTATTCCTCCCAGAATTTCGCAGCCGGCCGGTCGGGAACCAGGGTCCTCGAATCCTCGGTAAAGCTGAGGAGTTCGAGCTTGGGAAAGGTGCGGAGGAACTCGTAGTCCTTCGCCTGCGTCGGAAGCGAGAGTTTCTCAAGGGTGGTGACGTTTTTGAGGGGCGAGAGGTCAACGATGTTGGTACAGCCATGAAGCCGGAGGGAAAGCAACGGCAGGCTGCGCAAAACCGAAAGGTCGGCCACTTTGGTTCCGCTTAGATTCAGTGATTCGAGCCGCATCCCTTCGAGAGGGCTCAGGTCGGTGACCAGGGTGTTTTGGAGATAGAGCTTCTTGAGCGCCATGCCACGCAGCGGGCTGAGATCGGACACGGATGTTTCTCCAAGTCGAAGGATGCTGATCGGGGCTCCGTTCAGGACCGTGAGGTCTTTGATCGCTGAGGCTGCGAGATTGACCTCACAGGTGCCGTCGTCCAGCGGCTTCAGGGTTTTGATCTCGATCCCGGCGTCGCGCAGTCGCCTCGTCCAAGTGATATGCGCATCGAAGGATTTCCAAAACTGCACCGCGGTCAGGGACGGTGCGCGCGCCTTGTGGTCCCAAAAAAAAGAGAGGCGCTGCAGATTCGGCAGCTTCCTCAGGGCCTCGACGTTTTCCACTTTATCGGGCAGGACCACCACCCTGAGCGACGGAATGGTCAGCAGAGGGGTGATGTCGGTGACAGGCGTGAAGTCGAATAAAAAGTCCTCGAGCGGCATGCCTGCGAGAGCGGAGAGATCGTGAACCTGCGTTCGTGAAATGGAGAGTGCTTTCAGATGGAGGCCGCGCAGCGGAGCGAGATCAGCTATCAGACTGTCCCGTGCGAAAAGCTCCGTCAACGCCTTGCAGGCGGCCACGGGCGAAAAGTCGGCAACTTTGACCTCTTCAAGCCAAAGGGCTGTGAGGGAATCGCACAAGGGAGCGCGACTCAGGACGGAAATGTCGGTCACTGGCATTTCCTCCACCCTGAGTTGTTCCAGAGCCAGGCCTGCGAGCGGCGAGAGGTCGGTCACCGGGGTGCGCCTCAGGTGGAGGCGCCTGAGCGGCAGGCCGGCCAGTGGAGTGAGATCGCTGACATTGGTTCCGGTGAGGGTCAGTGAGGCGAGGTTCGCTCCGCGAAAAACCGCCAGGTCCTTAAAGCCCGGGTCCTCGATCGTTATGGAAAGACTGCCGTCCTCCAGCTGGTCCGTGGAAAATTTCACTCCGTCCCGACGCAGTGCGAGGACGCATGGCATATCGCGATTCCACATTTCCCAGAACTCCGCTGCGGTCAGGGACGGTCCGGGCACCTTCGGGTCGAAGTCAAAGGAGAGCCGCTGCAGGTTCGGCAACTGCTTGAGGGTCGGGACGTTCTCGACCGCGCGAGGCAGGATCACATGCCGGAGCGTTGGGATTCTCAGCAGCGGGGTGATGTCGGTGACTGGCGTGAAGTCAAAGTAAATCACTTCGAGCGGCATGTCAGCAAGTACGGAGAGGTCCGGCACGTCCGTGTTTGGAATGTAGAGCGTTTGCAGGCGACGCCCGCGCAGCGGCGCAAGGTCCTTCATGGGACTGTGATGCGCGGAAAAGAGCCTCAATCCCTTGCAGGCGGCCACGGGCGAAAAGTCGGTAACCTTGAGCTTGTCGAGCCAGAGAGCTGTCAGGGAATCGCACAACGGAGCGCGACTCAAGACGGAAATGTCGGTCACTGATATTTCCTCCACCTGGAGCTGCTCCAGAGCCAGGCCGGCGAGCGGCGAGAGGTCGGCCACCGGGGTGCGCGACAGTTGGAGGTTCTTGAGCGGCAGTGCGGCCAGTGGACTGAGATCGCTGACGCTGGTTCCAATAAGGATCAATGAGGCGAGATTCGTTCCGTGAAAAACCGCGAGATCTTTGAACGCTGCATCGTTGATAGATACCGAAAGACCACCGTCGTTCCGCCGGGACGTGGCAAATTTCACACCATCCCGATGGAGTGCCAGGATGCATGACACATCCCGATCCCACGCTTTCCAAAAATCGGCCACCGATGCGGTGGTGGTGGTGTTCATGTTTTCGATGGCGACGCCACTCTCGATCTGACGCAGCGCGGGATGCTGGCGGAGCGCGGTGAGAGCGACGATCTCCTCCATGGGGAACGACCATAGGTTCTGGGGGAGCAGCAGGACTTTGAGCGACTTCAGTTCCGGCAGCACCTGAAAACCCCGGGCGAGCGTGCAGCCATGGAGGACCAGCATTTCGAGCGGCATTCCACGCAAAAACGAGAGGTCACCGACCCGCGTGAGTTGGAGGTAAAGCGTCTTCAGCGGGGCTCCAGAGAGCGCACTGAAATCACCGGTGGCAATTGACGTGCAATCGAGGATCTCCAGCGGCAGGCCCGTGAGAGGGTGGATGTCGTGCACGGCCGTATTGCGCAGCTTGAGAATTCGCAGCGGCAGGCCGCGAAGCGGGGCGAGGTCCGCGACTTTGGTGAAGTTGAGGATCAGCCTCTCAAGGGGCAGGCCGCTCAGTGCGGAAAGATCGCTCGCGCCGGTGTGGGAAAGATCCAGATCCTTGAGCGTGCGAATCTTCGCCAGCGGCGCGAGGTCGGCGACTTGGGTGCCATCCAAATTCAGAGTGCGCAATGGCAGGCCGCTCAATGGACGCAGGTCGGCAAACGCCGTGCAACCGGCGAGATTCAAAGTCGCCAGCGGCATTCCCTCAAGGGGCGCGAGATCAACGATCGGCGCATTGGCCAGGTTGAGCGCCAGGTTCCCATCCTCAAGCATCGTCAGCCGTTTCTCGATCGGCATATTGGGCGGCAACGGCAAATCCTTGAGCCGCTCGATCCAGTAATTGAGAGTCAGTTCCTTCTCCTCGCCCACCATGCGGCCCACGGTGAGCAACTCCGCCGCGGAGCGGCGTTCCGCCACCATCGCCTGAAAGAGTTGCATGAGGCTCTCACGGGACAACTGCGCCCCGGCGTCGAGTTCGGTTTGCAGCCTGTCACAGAGCGACGCATTCGCCTGCGCCCTGGAGTGGTCCGGCTTTAGACTCAAGGCGGCGCGATAAACGGTCGCGGCCCTGGCAAATTGGAGCTGGCATTGCAACAGGTCGGCTTTCGTGAGGAGGTGATCAATGACATCCGGGCGGAGCTTGATAGCGTAATCCAGTTTCTCGGTCGCCTCCGCGAAGCGTTCCCTGGCCGCAAGGGAACGCGCCTGCGCCGCAAAAGCCGGCGCGGCGGAGCGCAGTTCGTCCAGCGCAGCCACCGCCTGGGCCTCCGCGGTTATCGCCCGCTTCGCTTCGCGATCCGCACGAACCGCCTGCCAAACGCTGACCGCGATGCCGATGACGAGCGAGGCTGCGATGGCGGCGCCCGCGGTCACCGCGAGCTTGTGCCTCCGCATCAGCCGGCCGAGCAAATACGCCGCCGTGGGGGGACGCGCGGTGACGACCTCGTTTGCGAGATGCCGCTGGAGGTCCTGGGCGAGGCCGTTGGCCGTGTCGTAGCGGCGTTTGCGATCTTTTTCGAGGCACTTCATCACGATCCAGTCCAGATCGCCGCGGAGCGCTGCGGGAAGTTTGGCGGCTTCCGTGTGGCGGCGTTTCGCGGTGGTGGTGAGTTCGTCGCCCCCGAGCGTCTTCACTCGCGCCGAGGGCCTCAGGGGATCGATCTCGCGGATGATGCGCCGGATTTCGTCCATGCCCGCCTGGGCGAGCGTCGCTGTGTCGATCGGGGTGCGTCCGGTGAGCAATTCGTAAAGCAGCACGCCGAGGCTGTAGATGTCGCTCCGTGTATCGATGTCGAGGGATGTCAGCCCCGCCTGCTCGGGCGACATGTAGAGCGGTGTGCCCACCATCTGCTCAAATTGGGTGAAGAGCGTCGCCTCCGTGAGCCGGCCCTGGGTCGCCTTGGCCACGCCGAAATCAATGACCTTCGGCACCGCCTCGCCGTCGTTGATCGTGACGAGGATGTTCGACGGCTTGAGGTCGCGATGGATGACGCCCTTCTGATGGGCGTGCTGCACCGCCTGGCAGACATGGATCAACAGCGCGAGCCGCTCTTTGGTGGGGAGTTGCTGCTCATCACAATACTCCGTGATCTTCGTGCCCCGCACCAGTTCCATGACGAAAAACGGACGCCCGGACTGCGTCACGCCGCCATCGAAGACCTTGGCGATGCCCGGGTGATCCATCATCGCCAGCGCCTGCCGTTCCTGCTCGAAGCGGGCGATGACCTCCCTGGTGTCCATGCCCATCTTGATGATCTTCAAGGCCACACGCCGCCGCACCGGCTGCTCCTGCTCAGCCATCCACACCACGCCAAAGCCGCCCGCGCCGATTCTCTGGAGCAGCCTGTAGTGGCCGATCCGATCGCCGGGTTGCTCAGAGGGCGGGGTGAGGCCCGTCGGCAGGGAAAGCGCCGGATCTTCGAGAAACGAATCGTCGCGATGATTGGCCAGCAGAGTCTCCACCGCGCTGCGCAGCGCGGCATCGCCGCGACAGGCGCCGTCGAGGAACGCCCCGCGCTCCGCGGGCGTGGCCTTTTCAAGCGCCTCGAGAAAGAGGTCGCGTGGCTGAGGAGCAGGTACTGGAGAGCTCGGGTGCACGATGGTTGACTCCAGCGCGCAAAACTAGCCGCAAGTCCGCCAACTTTCCGCAAAAGAATTCAACGCACCTCCGTGATCAGGCTGCGCAACCGCGCCCTGGCAAAGGTCCACAGCCGTTCCGCGGAGCGCAACGGCAGGTCCAGCGCCGTCGCCGCCTCCTCCATCCCCATGCCGGCGAAAAAGCGGAGCTTAACAAGATCCGCCGCCTGGGCGTCCTCGGCGGCGAGGGCGTCGAGGGCTTCATGCACCGCGAAGATTTCCTCGTTCGTGGCAGTGATCTCGATAATGGCATCCGTGAGTGGATCATGCCTCGCGCCTTCGCCCCGTTTGGCCGAAGCCCGCCGCCGCGCCTGCTCGATGAGAATCCGCCGCATGGCCTCGGCCGCCGCCGCGAAGAACTGCGCACGGTTTTCCCAACCTTTTTGTTCCCGCTCCAGACGCATCCAGGCTTCATGCACCAGCGCCGTCGCCTGAATCGTCATCCCTGGATTTTCATGGGCCATGCGGTTCGCCGCCAGCCGGCGCAGTTCCTCATACACCAGCGGGAGCAGTTCCTCCGCCGTGCCCGGCACGAGTGGCGCGGTGGAGGAGGCATCGCCAGGCTTCGGATTCATGGGCGACAGTGTGGGAACGACGCAGGCGCTGTCGAGCGTTCGCTGCACTTACTTTTGCGCGGGTGCGGATTCAGGGGCCGGCAGCGTCTCCAGTTCCGCCACCAGTTTCGCGGCGTCCTCCTCGAGGTCCACGGATCTGTAGAGAGGGATGAGCGCTTTCATCGCGGCGGCGATTTGAGGGTCGCCTGCGGGCAGGGCACGGCGGGCGGTGTCGAGGGCTTCTTCGCCGAGTTTGATGGCTTGGCGCCCGCTGCCGTCCGCGCCGTAGGCGGACGCCAATTTGATCATCGCTGCGATCGTGTCCGCGTGCTCCGGGCCTTTCGTTTTGCGCACGCTTTCCAGATCGGCCTCCAGTGATTTGAGATTATGCCCGGCCTCGGTCACGATCCAGTCGAGGTCCGGCTCGACGAGCCTGGAAATCTTCTGCGGTTCGATGCGGCGCGACTTCGCCAGCAGCGTGCGCTCGTCGCCCGCGACGGTGCTCAGGCGCGACGACGGCTTCACCGGCTCGACCTCGCGGATGATGCGCCGCATTTCCTCGTAGCCCGCCGAGGCGAGCGATTTGCCGTCGAAGGGCGGTTTGCCGACGAGCAGTTCGTAAAGCACAATGCCCAGCGCGTAGATGTCGCTGCGCGTGTCCACATCCAGCCCGCTCAGGCTCGCCTGCTCCGGCGACATATAGACGGGCGTGCCGATGAACTGCTCGAAGCGGGTGAAGAGCGTTTTGTCCGTGAGCTTGCCCTGCGTGGCTTTCGCGATGCCGAAATCAATGACCTTCACCACCGGCTTGTCGGCGTAGAGCGTGACCATGACGTTCGATGGTTTGATGTCGCGGTGGATGACGCCCTTCTGGTGCGCGTGATTGATCGCCGAGCACACGTCGCCAAAAAGCGCCAGCCGCTCGCGCGTGTTCAGGCCGGCCTCGTCGCAGTACTTCGTGATGGTCACGCCCTTCACCAGCTCCATGACGAAGAACGGCCGGCCTTTGTCCGTTGAGCCCGCGTCGAGCACCTTCGCGATGTTCGGATGATCCATCATCGCCAGCGCCTGCCGCTCGGCCTCAAACCGCGCGATAACCTCGCGCGTGTCCATGCCAAGCTTGATGATTTTGAGCGCCACGCGCCGCGACACCGGCTCCACCTGCTCCGCCATCCACACCGTGCCGAACCCGCCTTCACCGATCTCCTGGAGCAACTTGTAGCGCCCGATGTGCTCGCCGGGCTGCTCGGAGGGCGCAGTTACGATGGTTTCCGCCCAAGGCGAAGGAGGCGCCTCCCCGTCCATGAATTCACCTGCCTGCTCGTGGGCGGCGAGCAGCTGGGACACGCGCGCCTGGAGTTCCTCTTCGCCACCGCAGGCCCCGGCAATGAAGGCGGCGCGGGCCTCCGGCGGTTGTTCCAGGGCGGCACAGAATATCTCGCCGGCCCGGGCGGCCAAACCGGCGGGCTGCGACAGCGATGAAGGAGGTATGGGAGTGCTCATATGTCTGTTCATTCGTCATCCGGCGGCAAAAAGGGCCACGCTGTTTGAAAAATTATTCGCGCCCGCAATTTTCCTCTCGCTGCAAGGCATCGAAAAGCCATGCGCGGGCGTAAGCCCAATGACGCTTGGCCGTGCGCTCCGGCAGCCCCAGCACGCTCCCGGCCTCGGCCAGCGTGAGGCCCGCGAAGAAATGCAGTTTCACGAGTTCTGCCTTCTGCGGCTCCTCCGCGGCAAAGCGGTCGAGCAATTCATGCACCTGGAGCAGTTCATCCGCGCGGCCGCCGGGCGCGGCGATCTCGATTTCATCCACGTCGCAATGTTCCGCTCCGCCGCCGCGTTTCGCGCGAAGCCGGCGGCGCAGACTATCCACGAGAATCTGCCGCATCGCCTCCGCGGCGGCTCCGAAGAAGTGCGCCCGGTTCTCGAACGGCTGATCTCCCAGCCGCAGCCATGCCTCATGCACCAGCGCCGTCGCCTGGAGCGTGTGCCCCGGACGCTCGCGTGTCATCTTCGCGCGGGCGAGTTGGCGGAGTTCTTCATAGACGAGCGGCAGCAACTTCTCCCCGGCCCGAGTATCGCCGTGCTCGATGGCTGCGAGGAGTCGAGTCACATCGCTCATGAGCGACAAGCTTGAGCGGGGCGGTGCCGGCGGCAAAGCAAATGTCCGCCGTGTCCTCCGGCTATTTCTCCGGCGGGAATGCCTTCTCCGCCTCCACCAGCGCGACGCCGCCGAGGCGGAGGTCGGAACTGGGGGCTTCCGTGTCATGCACCGAGATGGCGAGGATGTGGTTGCCGGGCGCGAGGGTGCCGGGGATGGGGAAGCGGTGGATCACACCGTCGTTTTCAAATCCCTGCGTCTGACCGGCGACGAGCTGATAGGTGTCGGGGCCGGCGGGGAGGTTGTCGCGGAGGACTTCCCTGCGGTCGAGATAGACGATGAGGGCGTCGTCGCGCTGGCAGCGGAGTTCGAGGCTGGTGTGGGCCTTATCCGTGGTGAAACGGTGGCGGAATTAGGCGCTGTGGCGGTGAGTTTCGTCTTCCGGCATTCCGATGTCCACTCCGGCGAAGTCGCGGCCGCAGCCGAATCCGCCGCTGGGATCGGCGTTGTCTTGGCCGGTCTTCCACGTGGAATCGTCGTAGTCCGCAGCGAAGAAGGTGGCGTGGAAATCCGCATCATCTGCCGCGGAGTCAACGCCGTCGGTGGGGTGGAACCACTTCCACTCCGAATCCGGCGGGATCAGAGTGGCGACAACTGGCAGAAGCGGTTTCAGCTTCTGCCGAAGGCGGGAGAGTTTGCGCTGCGCCAGCACCTCCTCTTGCCGCTTGATCGCCTCGCTCACGCGGCCGGTTTCATTGTAGAACGACGCGATGTTGGCGATTGCCTTGAGCGTGGCAGAGCGCACCCATGTATAATCCCGCGATGCCGACCGAAGCAGCCGATAGCTTGATCGCCGCCCACGTCGATGCGAGTGCGTTTGAAGTGGCCTACCAGATGATTGGCATGCATCCCCGCATTCACCTCGCCCTTGCGATTACGGCCTCGAGGGCCGCGAGGGCACGGATTCTTGGCCGAAACCTGTATAGAGCGCCTTCCGGACGACCCCGGGTTGAAATGGCCCGCGGACGAACTCCAACCCGCCCTGGAAAAGACGGCCATGGAGTTGCTCAAAGACGGAAGGGGAGCGACTCTCTCCGCGTTTCAACCGATGGCCAGCCGCGCCCTCGGCGATCGCGCCGGAGCGGATGAGAAGCTCGATGCCGCCGGAGCCATGGCCAACGCCGGACGACAGGGCCCGCAGGCACTTGCCGTCTGGCGCACCTTCGAACCAGGGCAGTTTCAGGGCTGGTAAGAGAACACGGAAATCGTGCCGTCGCCCTCGTTGGAGGTTGCGAACAGATTGCGCTGAGGGATGGCCAGCAGGCCCTCGGGCCGGTCGCCCGTGGGCAGAATTTGGAGCAGCCGGGGCGTGGCGTGATCGTTGTTTTTTAATTCATACACGCCGACGAAGCTGCCGCGTTCGGCACCGATGAAGACATGCACGTTTCCTCCGAACGTGCCGACTTCCACGCCTTCGAACTCTGCGCCTTTGGCATCGCTGCGACCGTCGGGGTAGAGCCCCTCGCGGGCCGCGGCCATTTCGAGGTGCCCTCCGGAATCGTGGAGCACGCGGCCATTTGTGGAAAAGATGGTCCAGTTCCGTCCGCCTACGAACTCACCCTCCGCGAGATCGAGATCGTAGTCACCTTCGTTGGCGGTAATGAGCGAGCCGGCCGGCGTCCACGCGATGGCATCAGGCTCAAGGCGCGCGTTGCGCAGCTGGTCGTTGAAGCGGATGACGTCGTCGTCTTCCAGATCAGCGACATGCGTGGTGGTGCCGGCGGAAAAGTTACTCACGATGGCGCCGTTCGCCAGATTCACGATGACGATGTGATTGTTCTCCTGGAGCGTCACCGCCGCGAGGTTGTGACGGTTGATGTCCACAAACTCCGGCTCCGGATCGGTGGGGAAGCGCATCGGCAGGCCGGTGAAGCCGACGTTGCGGAATGTCCAGTCGCCGGGTCCGCCGCGCCACAGGTCTACTATTGTCAAGAATCCGGGAGGGCTTTGCGGCATCAGTCCGTCGTCCACATCCTCGTTGCGTTCGTTCTCGATGCAGATTGCCGCGTACCGGCCGTCCGGACTGATGGCGACGGAATCCGGCTGCCCGCCCAGCGGAAGAATCGTCTGGCTCATGTCGGAAAGCTTGATGGCGATGAGGTAATCGCGCGCCGGCTCAATTTCGTCTGGCGGAGTTTCCGGGTCTTCATCGAGTTCGATGACGTCCTCGCCGTCATGCACCACCACGATCGCCCAGTGGCCATTCGGTGTGATGGCGACGGAAGTAGGGCCGCCGTCCACGGGCTGGAGGGTTTCGGTCGGCGCAATGACGTTTGTGATGTTCAGGAACCCGATGTTTTCGCCCTCGCCATCGGTGTAGATGAGCAGCTGGCCGTCCGGTGTGGTGGCGACGATCTCAGCCGCCTCGCCGCCGACATCATAAGTGGCGACGGGTACGAACTTTCTGTTTCCGTTGCCGTTGCCGGCAGCAACCGGGAGCAGTGGTGTGATAGTGGCGACTGAGCCTGCCAGCATGGAGGCCAGCCCGATGGTTTTGTATGGTTTGTGTTTCATGGGTTTGTTTTGTGGTTTGGGGTTTGTGTTATGCGGGAGGATATGCCGCCGGGGCGGTGTTTCATGCCTTGCCGGATTGCGGGCTTGAATGGGAGCACTGGGCTATCTGCCTGCGGAGGGTCCCACCTCTACCAGCGTGACGACTTCGAGGCGGAGGTCCGAACAGGTCTGGGGGGCGTTGTGGACGGAGATGGCAAGGAGATGCGGGCCGGCGGGGAGGCTGCCGGGAATGGGGAAGCGTTGGACTACGCCGTCATTTTCCGGCGACATACAGAGCGGCGTGCCGATCATTTGCTGGAACTGCGTGTAGATCGTGTGCCCGCTGAGGCGGCGTTCGAAGTCGGCGGCGGGAGATATCTCGGGCATCTCAGTGGTGTTCAGGACCATCATGCGGAAAGCCGGCTCGGATTGGGCCAATTTTCTTTGGGAAAATTGCCAAGGCGGCCTGCAGGTCGGGATTTCCGGTTCAATTCCTCGAAAAGCCATGCCCGGGAGTAGGCCCAGGTGCGCTTGGCGGTGCGTTCGGAAATGCCGAGCAACTCCGCGGCCTCCACATTGGGCAGGCGCGGGGGACTTCAATGTCCTTCGCGTTCGGCGGTTGAGGGACAGAGGCGCGCCAGCCCGGCTCCACGCCGCGGAAATCTGCGTCGCCGACATGGTGGTCGGCGGATATCAAGTCGACGAAGCCGCGTAACCCATACCCTGCCTCCATCCCCACCAAACCGATCATCGGTCACAACCAAGCAGAACCAACCTATGAACGAAGCAGAAAAAAACGCAGAGACCGTGCGCCGCGGTTACGCGGCCTTCAACGCAGCCGACATGATGACGCTGAGCGAGCTCTTCGACGAACACGCCACGTGGCACACGCCGGGCCGAAGCCCCATCGCTGGTGACCACAAGGGCCGCGACGCCATCCTCGCCCAATTTGGCCGGTATGGGGGAGATACGGGTGGAACCTTCAGGGCCAAGCTGCTGCATGTGCTCACGGATGCCGCCGGCCTCGTAGTCGGCATTCACCACAACAGCGCGGAGCGGAATGGCAAGCATCTGGAAGTTGGCTGCTGCATCGTCTTTGAGTTCAAGGACGGCCGGGTGATCGACGCGCGGGAGCACTATTACGACCTCCAGGCGTGGGATGATTTCTGGGCGTAATCTCCTCGCGCAAGGCTGAGCTTCGGGAGTCCCGGCGATCTTGGTTTCGTCAGCATCCACGTGGCCGGAGCTGGCGGCGGAAGGTTCGCTACGTTGCACCGCGTCGAGGAGCCGCGGGAGGCAGGACCCGGGCGAGTGTTAGCCGGTGACGAAGCGAAAGTGGGCCGCCTATTTCTTCTTCGCGTCCCATTCCTTCCAAAACTCCGCGGCGGTCTAGTCGGGTTGGTTGGTTTCTTAATCCTTCTTAAAGCTGAGGCGCTTGAGCTGGGTGGAGGCGCTGAGGAAATCGGTGTCCTAACCCAATGAATTTTCGTGTGTTTCGTGACTTTCGTGGTTCCAATGTCCCTTTTTGGGTTTACCGCTTCGCCGGGATCGTTTTCAGTTCCGCTTCCAGTTTCGCGGCCTCTTCGGTGAGGTCCACGGACTAGTAGAGCGGGATGAGCGCTTTCATCGCGGCAGCGGTGTTCGAATCGCCTGCGGGCAGGACACGGCGGGCGAGGGCGAGGGCTTCTTCGCGCTGATGGGTGGGTGTGTTCCTGGGTTTACTCAGAGAAACTCTTTTTCTGGAGCGAACGGCTCAGGAATTTTGAGTTTTTTTACGCCTCCGCCTGGAGGCGCTTTATTTCCCGGAAAAGCCAGGCCCGGGCAAAGCTCCATGCGCGTTTGGCGGTGGCCAGTGACAGGCCGGGCACGTCCGCTGAACTCGCACAGTGGGTCACCGGCTTGTATTTTGTTAGGCTTTACGACGACGCAACTCCTCGAGCTGCCTCTTCAATGGTTCCCAATAAGCCCGGTCCGCGGCGCGTTCGCGTTCCTCTTCGTCGCGCAGGGCACGCCCGACATCCTTTCTCACAGATCGCGGCGCCTTTGCGGCACCTTCGCCGGCAACGCGGCCCGGGCAAACTCGGCGAGTTCCTCCGCACTCCAGAAGGGACTCTGCGGATCAGGGTCTGGTTCCAGGCTTCCCCCCATCGCCAGATAATAGGCCCGCACCTCCGCCGCCCGCGCCCACCGCTGCTCCGGCGTCATTCGGTAAAACTCCAGCCATTCAGGCTCGATGCCGTCGAGCCATCGTTGTTCAAGCGGAGGTGGGAAGCGCATCGGGATTCCAGGATGTGGGCATCATCGCCTTCGCCCCCGGTGGGTCAATTGGAGAAGCTGTCGGCAAAAAAAGCCGGCCCCGGTTTACGGACTATGACGGAGCGCCTTCAGTTTCGCCTCCAGTTTCGCCTCCAGTTTCGCCTCCAGTTTCGCGGCCACCTTCTCGAGGTCCACGGACTTGTAGAGCGGGATGAGCGCTTTCATCGCGGCGGCGGCCCCAGGGTGGAAACCCTCCAGTTGTTTCCACGGGTGCTTCAAGGTGGATCGTTCACTCCCCGCACGCGGGATCAGGGAATCTCGCGAAACGGATTGATCGCCAGCACGCCACCATAGTCCTGGCCGTGGCTGAAATCCTCGGTGACCAACTCCCGCGCTCCGCTCGCTTTCGCGGCGGCCAGGATCATGGCGTCCCAGAGCGAGAGTTGCCATCGCGCTTGCAGCGACACCCCGAGGCGGAAAAGCGCGAGGGTATTGTCGATGACGGGCCACGCGGTGAAATCTTCCACCAAGGTGGCGGCTTCAGCCGGTGCATGACCTTTGCGTACGAAATTGACCTGGAATTCCTGAAGGACCTGGACGCTGATGGCGGTGCGGCCCGGATTCCGCCAAGCCGTCTCAATCAGGGATTTTGCGACGAGACGTTTCTCGGGTGCATCCAAATCGTAGCCGTAGAGCAGAACATTGGTGTCGAGAAACCGTTCAACGGGCATGACTCTGATCCCGCGTGAGAGGTTTGCCGCCGAGATGATATCCCTGCTCAAGACGAGCAAGTGCCGCGGCGGGAGGAGCGGCAGGAGTTTCCTCCCGCAGGACCCGTTCAAGCCCTTCAATCACGAGATTCTTGATCGAGGTCCGCCGCTTGGCCGCGGCGATTTTGGTCCTCTCGAGAATGTCATCCGGAAGATCGATCGTCGTCTTCATCGAGCCATAAATACGGTAATATTGTTTTACGTCAAGCATCGAGTTGCCGTCGCATCATTGGAAAGGATCCAAGACACTGCCTCATGGACCAGCGCGGTGGCCTGGAGCGTCTGTCCGGGTTTCTGCTCCGCCATGCGGCGCGCCGCCAGGCGCCGCAGTTCCTCGTACACCAGAGGCAACAGTTCCCCGGCCGTGGCCGGCAGCGGTGGCGATGGATTGGAGGAACCGTCCGGCTCCGCATTCATGCCGCTCACGGTGAATTTGGAGCGGGCCCTGTCGAGAGCGCGTTTCGGAATCACGGCGTTTCTGGATGGGCTTCGCGGACTTCGATCGCCATGGGCTGCCAGGAGACGGTCAAAGGGTTCGTGATGACCCGCAGGCAGACGGGCTGGGCAAGTGGTGTCTCGATTTTCCTCTCGGATCTTCATTTGGACGAACAAAAAGTTGCAATTGGACGAGGCAAATGTTGCAATTGGACGAGCAAAATGTTGCAATTGGACGTACTTTGAATTACGATTATCTGTGTTGAACCCGGCTGGCCACTATCCCCGCCACCTGCGTCCTCGGCTTGAGGAAGCGCTTGCTGACTCGCCGGTAGTGTTGGTTCAAGGTCCACGGCAATGCGGCAAGACGACGCTGGCTCGGGAGGTTGGGGACGCGGCGGGCTTCGCCTATTTCACCTTTGACGATGATGTGCAGCGGGCGGCGGCGGTCGCGGATCCGGTTGGATTTGTAGCGGATCTGCCGGAGCGGGCAGTGCTTGACGAGGTGCAAAGGGTTCCACAGCTTTTTACCTCCCTCAAAGCGGCCGTGGATGGCCGGAGGAGGCCCGGCCGGTTCATCCTGACCGGTTCGGCGAACGTCCTTCTCGTGCCAAAGCTGGCGGATTCACTGGCCGGGCGCATGGAGATCCTGCGTTTGCATCCACTGGCTCAGGCGGAGATCGCCGGGGTTCGACCTGTTTTTCTGTCAGCCTTGTTCGCTGCCGATTTTCGCGCGGGACGCTCCGGGACGCGCGAGGGGCGGGGGTTGGTGGAGAGGGTGGTGGCTGGTGGCTATCCCGCGGCACTGGCCCGCGCACCGGGACGACGACGCGCGGCCTGGTATCGTGATTACGCGGACACGTTGATTCAGCGGGATATCCGCGATCTGGCACGCATTGCGGCCTTGGACGCCCTGCCTCGGCTGCTGGCGTTGGCGGCCGGGCAGACGGCCACTCTGGTCAACATCTCGGAGCTGGCGGCACCGTTCCAAGTCAGCCGCCCGACGATCCGCGAATATGTGACGCTGCTGTCCCGCATCTTCCTGCTGGAGGAGTTGCCACCATGGCACAGCAACAGACTCAAACGTCTGATCAAGACGCCCAAGCTGCACCTTACGGATACCGGGCTGGCCTGTGCCCTGTTGGGACTGGATGTGGCTGCGCTGGCGGAGGACCGGACAACTTTTGGGCGTTTGCTGGAAACTTTGGTCTTTCAAGAACTGAGGAGGCAGGCCGGGTGGTTCGATGAACCCGTGACCCTTTACCACTCCCGCGACAAGGATCAGGTGGAGGTGGACTTGGTGCTGGAATCTGGCGGACGCCTGGCGGGTGTCGAAGTCAAAGCCGGCTCCACCGTGACGAGCGCAGATTTCAAGGGGCTGGAAAAGTTGCGTGAGGCCGAGCCGAAGCGATTCGCCGCCGGAGTGGTGCTCTACGACGGCGAAGCCGTTGTCTCCTTCGGTCCCCGTCTCCACGCCGTGCCCCTCTCGACGCTGTGGAGCGAAGGCTGAACCGGGAAGTTCACCGAGATGCGCCCAGCTTCTTCGCGAGACCGTCCATGATCCGGATTCCGCGAGTTCATCGAGTCGGGGTGTGCCTGTTCCGCCCGAAGCCGGCCTCACGATGAATGGATGGGCGGCGGTCACGCCAGGATGGGCAGCACGTGGCCGTGCACGTCGGTCAGGCGGATGTCGCGACCGCTGAAGCGGTAGGTCAGGGCTTCGTGGTCGAGGCCCATCTGGTGGAGCACCGTGGCCCAGAGGTCGTAGACGGTGCAGGTGTCGGTGACCGCGTGGTAGCCAAAGTCGTCGGTGGCGCCGTGGACGATGCCGCCGCGGATGCCGCCGCCGGCGAGCCAGAGGCTGAAGCCGTACGGGTTGTGGTCGCGGCCGTCGCCGCCCTGGCTGCAGGGGGTGCGGCCGAACTCGCCGGCGAAGACGACGAGGGTTTCGTCGAGCAGGCCGCGGGCTTTGAGGTCTTTGAGCAGGCCGGCGACCGGCTGGTCGACCTGGTGGCCCATGCGGCCGTGGCCGTTGCGGATGTCGCCATGCTGGTCCCATGGGTTGGGGCCATTGCCGCCGCCGATGTTGTAGGACAGGCAGGACAGTTCGATGAAGCGCACGCCGCGCTCGACCAGGCGGCGGGCGAGCAGGCACTGGCGGCCGTAGGCGGCGGTTTTGGGATCCGGGTCGTCGAGGCCGTAGAGACTTTTGGTGGCGGCGGACTCGCCGGTGAGGTCGCAGAGTTCGGGTACGGCGGCCTGCATGCGCCAGGCCATCTCGGCGTTGGCAATGGCGGCCTCGACCTGGGTGTCGCGGGGTGAGGTGCGGGCGGCGAACTGGCGGTCGAGGCCGGAGACGAAGTGCATGCGGCGGCGCTGGAGCGCGCCGGCTTCCCTGGGTCTGACGTTGGCGATCGGCTCGCCGTCATCGGCATTGATAAACGACGCCTGGTGCACGGCGGGAAGGAAGCCGTTGCTGAAGAGCCCCACGCCGCCGTGCGGCACCACGCTGTCACCGCTTTTCAGCACGACGAAGGCCGGCAGGTTTTCCGAGGCGCTGCCCAGGCCGTAGCTGGTCCAGGCGCCGGCCGAGGGGTAGCCGAGGAATGGAAACCCGCTGTGCATGAAAAAATTTCCCTGGGCGTGCTCGCTGAATTTCGCCGTCATGCTGCGGATGACGCAGAGGTCATCGACGCAGCTACCGATCTGGGGAAAGAGGTCGCTGACCTCGATACCGCTGCGTCCGCGCCGGTGGTACGCCCAGTGGGACGGCTGGATGGCGCCATTCTGATTAAACTGGGTGCGCTGCACGGCCATTGGCATCGGCTGACCGGCGCGCTTCGCGAGCTCTGGCTTGGGGTCGAACGAATCCACGTGCGAGAAGCCGCCGGACATGTAGCAGAAGATCACGCTGCGGGCTCGGGCGGGAAAACGGGGCAGTGGGCGGGCGGCGGTGGCCGGCGCGGCCAGGGCCTGAAAGGCGGTCAGGCCAAAACCGCAGGAGAGCCGGGAAAGGAGTTGGCGGCGGTTGATCATGGGATGCGAAGGATGGGCCGGATCGGTGAGCGGGGGCGGCGGATCAGCGGAGATAGATGAACTCCTTGGTGTTCAGCAGGGCGAGGGCCAGGCTGTGGAGCGGGCTCATGGCCGCGGTGGGATCGGTGGTGAGGGCGGCTTCCAACGCGGCGATCCGGCTGGTGAGTTCCTCCCACCGGCGGCGCTCCGCCTCCGGGAGCAGGGCCAGCACGGCGTCGCGGGAGATGACAGGCCCTTCCAGGGCGGCGGTGCGCGCCAGTTCGTCCTGCGTGAGGGCACGGTCGTACAGGCGGGCGCGGTGAATGGCGCCGGCCAGCAGCCGGTTGCCTCCAGGCGGACCGTGACGGCAGCCGAACTGCACCATGCTTTCCCCGGCCGCGAAGGTGACCGGGCCATTGCTCTGGTAGGGCTGGCCGTAGGGGGCACCGTCGCGGAAGAGGCGGATGGTGCCGTCGTCGGACCAGGTGATGGCGACATGGACCGGACGGGTGACCGCATCCGCTTCCTTGGGCCGGGGTGAGACGTCGGTGCGGGCGAAGCTGTTGCTGCCAGCCAGCCACTGGCGCGGTTCTTTTTCGGCGAAAACGATGGCGTCGAACACGTCGCCATCGAGGTCCTGCACGGTGAGGACACCACCACCGCCCTGGTCCAGATTCGCCAGCGTCACCCAGGCCTCGAGAGTGCGTGCCTTGAGCGTGGTGCCGAGAGGCTCGGACGACGCCCAGGCGTCCCGGCCGTTCAGGTGCAGCACACCGTCGGATATCTTCGCGCCGCCGCGGAGCGTGAGCGGGATGGTCGATCCCGCGCCGTCCTCAAAATCCCAATCCGCCAGGGCCGACGGCACCTGGGCTGGTGTGGGCTGCCCGGATTTCAGCGTGGCGATGGCGGGGGCTGTGAGTGCCGAGCGTTCGTTTTCCAAAGCCGCCAGTTCGCCATTTTTCCGTGCGCGCTCCGCCTCCAGGGCGCGGGTGGCGGCGGCGGATTCATTGAGCCAGGCGAGGCTTTGAGCGATCTCCCCCGGCGAGGGTTCGCGCTGAAACCCCTCCCGGTAAAGCCGGCGGATGCGTTCGGTGTCCTCGGGCACGGCGGCGCTCACCCGCGCGGCCCACGCATGGGCCCACGACTGCACCAGAGGGGCATTCATCAGCGTGAGGGCTTGCGCGGGAATATTCGTCGCGTCGCGTTTGCCGCGGGTGCTGCTCGGGACGGGCGCATCGAAGACCGAGAGGAAAGGGTCGAGCGCGTTGCGGATGACGGACACGTACAGGCTGCGGCGCGGGGAATCGCCGCCGACGCCGGGTCCGCCGCTGCCGTTTCGCTCGATCCCGCCGGTCATGGTGAGCATGGCGTCGCGGATGGCTTCGGCTTCCAGCCGGCGCATGGACCAGTGGCTCAGCAGCTTGTTCTCCGGGTCATTGGCGGCGGCCTCCACCGAGGGGGCGGACCGGGCCTGAAAGGCCTCGGAGGTGACCAGGAGGCGCAGCATGGACTTGAGCGAGCCGCCGGACTTTTGAAATTCGCCGGCCAGCCAGTCGAGCAACTCGGGATGGGTGGGCGGCTCGCCCAGTTTGCCGAAATTGTCCGGGGTTGCGACCAGGCCGCGGCCGAAGACGTGATGCCACAGGCGGTTGACGATGACCCGCGAGGCCAGGGCGCCGCCCGGTCCGGCGATGCTGTCGGCGAGTTCGCGGCGTCCGCTTTCGCGTGTCTGGTACGGAGTGGCCTCAAGCGCGGACAAGAACCGGCGCGGCACCAGGGCGCCGGGCTTCTTGTGGTCGCCGCGGGCGTAAAGTGGCCAGTCACCGGGGCCGCCTTCCATGACGCCCGGGGCGCGCACGGGTTCCGGGAGCTGTGCCGCCAGTCGCCGGTATTCCTCGACGAGTGGCGCGGCTGTCGGCAGATCCTTCAGTGTGTTGGGGACGAGGCCGGCGCGGATGAAGAAGTTGATGAACTCCGCGCGGTCCGGCTCCGCCTGTCCGTTGTGGGCATGGATGGCGACGGCTTTCTGATATTCCGCGAGCAGCTCGTCGCGGTTCCGCGGAGTCGCGGGGGTGAAGCGCTGCAGCGGGACGCCGGGAGCGGGCGGGCTGAGGTCAGGACGTGAAGGATAGGCCACCTCCAGCAGGGAAAAGGCGGACGCATCCCCGGGGCCGGTCTCGATGGGCGCGTCGGCCGCCGTCGTGACCTCGAGGTGGACGGCTTCACCCTTCCAGTAATCGAGGTCGAAGGAATGCCACTGGGGTCGAGGCGAGTTCAGGCCGGTCTTGTGGTAAATCAGGCCGCTGCGCGGGTAGTTCTGCACCACCAGGCGCGCGACCGAAGCCTCTCCGGCCACGCGCACCCAGACTTTTCCGCTCTCGGCGGTGAAGCGGGAGGAAGCGACCACACCGCGGTCGCCTGGCGCGTACCGCGCGGAAAAAAATCCGCCGTCGGCCACCCCGGCCAGGACGGTGTCCCCATCGGGCAGAAGCAAGAATTCGCCCGGCTGCGCGGGTGACGGCACGCCGACGCCGCTGTTGGTCCAGGTGAGGTTTCCATCACGGCCGTTCCACCAGGCGCGTCCCGCGGATTGGGCTTCGGTGTTCCACGCGTCGCGGTTTTTCACCCAATCGTGGCCGGCCTTGGCCACCGCCTCCCACTTTTGAGCGAACTGATCCGGCGGCACGTCGCGCATCGCCAGCCACGCCGCGAGAGGACCGTGACCGTTGCCTTCGGCTTCCGCGCGTTCGGCGTCGTCCTTCGGCTGCCACGCGGCGAGCCGTTCGGGGAACGACTCCCAGGAGGCATTCCAGTCGCGGCGCGTGGCGTGGGCGATCTCGTGTTTCAATTCCCTCAGACGTTTCCGCGCCGCGGCGTCGGCCTGCGGGGCGCGCACGTCGATGGTGGCCGGCCGGGTGTTGGCGAAAACGCCGAAGAGCGCGGTATAGTCCTCCTGGCTGATGGCGTCGAACTTGTGATTGTGACAACGCGCGCAGCTCACGGTGAGGCCGAGAAAGGCTTTGCTGACCACGTCGACCTGGCTGTCGGTGAAAGTGACGAATTCATCGAGCGCGTCGGTGGGGGTGAACCCGTGGAAGACCATGCGCAAGTGCGCGGGACCGAGGGCGGCTTCGTTGATCGTGCCATCTTGGTTGGGGCGCGGCGGGATCAGGTCGCCGGCAATGTGTTCACGGACGAGCTGGAAATACGCCACGTCGGCATTCAGAGCGCGTACGAGGTAGTCGCGGTACTGCCACGCATGAGGAATGGCCGGATCGCCCTCGCTGCCGTGGCTGTCGGCATAACGCAGCCAGTCCATCCAGTGGCGTGCCCAGCGCTCTCCGAAGGCGGGCGAGGCCAAATGCCGATTGGCAGCGACCTCCGCGGGCGGAAAGGACTCGCCGGGCGACCGGGGAGCGGGCGGCAATCCGGTGAGCACAAACGCGAGCCGCCGGGCAATGGCCGCGTCATCGGCGCGCGGGGCGGGTGGGAGACCGGCTTGCCGCTGGGCGGCGCGCAGGAAACGGTCGACCGGATGCACTGCGCCCGGCACTTCCGGCGGCACCACCTCGCGCAGCGGCTGCCAAAACCACGCCTGCCGGCGCAACGCGAAAGCCGCGGCCCAGTCGCCGTCGCCGCCGACCGAGGGTTTGTCCCGCGGGTCGGGCGCGCCCATTTCAATCCACTCCCGAAAGGCCGCGACCGTCGCGGCGCTCAGAGGGTCCGCATTCTTCGGCATCTTCAATTCCGCGTGCGTGCCGGCAATGGCCTGGAAAAGCAGACTCTTCTCGGCCTCGCCCGGCCTGATCGCCGGACCGCTTTCCCCGCCCTCGAGCAGGGCCGGGCGCGAGTCGAGCCGAAGTCCGGCCTTCTGCTTCTCCATCCCGTGGCACTCGTAGCACGCCGAAGCCAGCACGGGCCGGATTTTCGATTCGAAAAATTCCAACCCCGGGCCCGCGACCTCCGCGGTTTGACCGAAAAGCGGCAGCGCGGCGGCAAAAAATCCAGTGAGTCCCGGCAGAAAGTCGTGCATGACAGGGGGTCAGGAAAGAAATCACTATCTGCATCCCGACCCCCGCTGGCAACCGCGCCTTTCCCTTAATCAATCAGATGAGCGGAAGAACATTAGCAAGGTCGAAGCACGGGGCACTATCGGCAAAAAGCGAAAGACGGTGAAGTGTTAGGGGAAGTTCGTGACCCACGCACGCAGGCGGGCGGTGACTCCATCGCGGCGCAGGTGAAACAGATGGGCTGTGGCCGTTTCCAGCGGATCGGTCATCATCGGCCGTCGCATCATGGTCGCCTGCGGCGCGGCCAAAACCTCCACGTGAATTGCCAATTTGAGTCCGTTGGACGCCCCATCGGGATCGGGTATAACTATCGATACGCGGTCCAACCCCCCACGATTTGATTCGAAACCATTCGCCGAGCCTGAGTGGCGACCTGAGCCGCGCCGTGGAGTGGCGGTGGCGGACGGTGGCTGGGGTAGTTGTGTGCTCGCTGGTGTTGGCCGGTTTCTGCTCCGCGAGCGAGGCGTTGGTGGTCGGTTTGGAGATTCGAGGCGTCCGCCCGTGGATCGAGACTTCCCCGTTAGCCGGGCACCGGTTGCGGCTGCTGGGCAGTGACGACATGAGGACGTGGTCCGAGCGGGCGCAGGTGAACGGGCGGTTGTTCCCGTATGTGGACGGGCCGGCGAGTGGTCGATTCGCGGGTTATTACCGGATCGAGGTCGGTCCACGGCAGCCTTCGGACGACTGGTCGAACCAGATTGAGGCCGGGGCACCGGACTTGTTCAAACCGGGGGCGGGCGGCGGGCTGTCGGCGATTTCCTCGGTGAAGTGGTCCCTGCGGCTGAGCGATCCCGGGCGCGTCTACTTTCAGGATTCGGTGGTTTACCCGTATCATATTCAATTCGCGCGAGCGCGGCTGCCGGGATATGCCGGGATGGGGGCAGTGGAGTTTGCCGCGCAATCGCTGTATCCGGGGCAGTCCCAGCGCTTGGCCTTGGGCTCGGTGTTTCGCGCGCCGGATCCTCAAGTGCGCGAACTGGGCATCGAGCTGACCGGCGCGGCTGCCTTTCCCGCCGTGCAAGCGGTCGACTGGATTGATGCCGTGCGGCAGCGGCTGCAGGCAGAGCCGGGATGGCGCCTTCTGTACATGCCGTCTCTGGATCAGGAAGTCGAGACGCGGGCGAATTTGGCGCTTTTCACGGCTCGAGGGATCGAGGTCTCCTCCCTGCGCCGCTGGGTCACGGCGAGCACGTGCTACTCCGAGGGCTGGGCACTGGGCCGGCTGGTCAGGGTGGCCGCGACGGAAATCCCGGCGGCGCTGGCCGACGGACGACTTCGCTTGGATGACATCTTGGTCACCGATCGCGTGCCGGCGGAATTGCCGGTTCTCGCCGGCTATCTCGCCTTCGAGCCGGCCACGCCGAACTCGCATGTCGCGCTGCTGGCCCGCTCCGGGTTGTTGCCATTTGCCCATGCCCACGGGGATGGCTGGCAAGCGGAGATTCTGAGCCTGCTCGGCCGGGAGGTGCTTCTGGTCGTCGAGGAAACCCAGGACGGCTGCCGGATCTCCCTGCAGGACACGACCGGCCGCCTCACCCCAGAACGACGCCAGGAAATTTTGGACAGCAAGCGGCGACCGCTCGCCATCACGCCGAAAACGCCACGCGGAGCTCTCGTCGTGCCGGTCGATCCCCTGACGCCGCCCGACATCCGATACGTCGGCGGCAAAGCGGCCAACTTCGGCTTCCTCCGCCGCAGCCTGCCTGATGACTCGCCGCACCCGGCGCTCGCCATGACTTTCGACTTGTGGGATGCGTATCTGGCGCAGCCCGTCCCGGGAGGCGGGACGCTCGGCGAGTTCATCGATGCCCGGCTTTCCCGCCACACGTATCCCCCCGACATGAATGGCCTGCGCGCGGACTTGACCGCCATCCGCCACACCGTGGAAAGGACCGCCGATTTTTCCATCGGTCAGCGCACCGCCTTGGCCGATGCGCTGCTCGACGCCGGCCTGCAGGGGGCCAAGATTCGATTTCGCAGTTCGACCAACGTCGAGGATGGCGACACGTTCAATGGCGCCGGCCTTTACGACAGCTTCAGCGGGTGCCTCGAGGATGATCTCGACGGCGACGACCGCGGCCCGAGCCACTGCGATCCGAGCGAACCAAACGAACGCGGTGTCTTTCGCGCGCTTCGCAAAGTGTACGCGAGCTTCTACAACGAAAATGCCGTCCTCGAACGACTCCGCTACGGCGTTGATGAATCGCAGGTGGGCATGGGCGTGCTCGTTCACTTCTCGTCGCCGGACGAAATCGAGATGGCCAATGGCGTGGCCACCTTTGCCGTGGACACGCGATCGGGCTCGCGCCAAACCACGGCGCGCATCGTTTCCCAACTCGGAGCCGAATCGGTGACCAATCCGGATGGGCGTTTCCGGCCGGAAGTGGTGCGGGCCACGTTCGCGGGCGACGATACGGCCGGTACTGTCTTCACCCTGGAAGAATCCTCTTCGCTCACTGCCAATGGCGCGCCGGTGATGACCTGGCTGGACGATTACCGCACCTTGGTCGTTCAGATGCACACCGCCGCCGCAGCCTACGGGGCGTATTACACAGAAAAGACCGGCTTCGAACTCGACTTCGAGTACAAAAAACTTCAGCCCGGCCGCGTCGGGCTGAAACAAATCCGCGCTGTGCCCCGCCTTGACCCCTTGCCCGTCCCCACCATCCCGTAACCAGCCGTCCGCGTGCCTCCGATCCCGATGAACTGCCGCCGCCTCCAATCCATCATCACCGCCGCCCTGATCCTGTTCCTGGGCCACTTGTTCTCACCTGTTCGCGGCCAAGTCGCCATTCACGGCCTGAGCCGCGGTCCCAATGCCGTCAACCTCGATTGGCTGGGCGGCCATGGACCCTATATCGTCGAAGCCTCGCCCGAGCTGAGCACATGGTCGGCCCTGGGAGATCCCGTCCATGGCACCACCGTCACACTGCCCGCCTACGCGGATGATTCGACATACCGCCTCATCGATCTCGATCCGGACGACCGTCACGGAAACCTGCTGGGTCTGGTCCAGACCGACCAGGGAGAATTTGGAGGGCTGCTCGGACGTCACCGGCTCAAGACCCGGCTGTGGCTCTACACCACCCAAAGCCACCCGCACACCGCGCCCACCTTTACGGCCGCGGAATACTTTCGCAAACTCATCGCCGTCCGACAATATGTCGAGGCCGATCGCATTCGCACGTGGACGGGACCGCTCGAGTCGCTGGGGACTGTAGCCACACCCACCACCACGCGGATGACGCTGAGATGGTCGGACGGAACCGGCCGGGACCAGCGAACCTTCACCCTCACACTCGAATTTCCTTACTCCCACGCGGCGACCCGCACCGAAGCCCCGCTCGCCAGCGACCCGAGCTACGAACTCCGTGCCACGTACACCAGCCCCCAGCCGGAATTCGACTATGACGGCACGGGCCTCATCATTTCACGGAACATCACGGCGGAAAGCACCGCCCTTTACCAACTCGATCCCAATAACGGCACCTCTCCCTTCCCCGCTCCCCGCCGATACACCGTGCGCGACGGCGGCGCCGAAATCAGCCTCCACTTCCAGGAAGGCCTGCCTCTCCTCGAAGGCTCGCCCCCGTGGATCTGGAAAACGTTCATCCTCGATCGCTGGCTCTCGCCGTCGTCCGCCTCCGGCGCCAGCCTGCCCGCCTTCACCACCAACAGCTGGTTCGCCCGCACGCTCAAACCCGGCCATCACAATTTCGTCGAATGCGTCCTCCTCGACCCCGCCCTCGACCCCGCCCTCTCCGAGGCCACCCGCGCCGCCCTGCGTCAAGCCAACATCCGGTATATCTATACATTCAAGGACCTCGACATCGGCGTGGGCACCGATGAAATACGCTACGTCGGTTTCGATCACACCCTGCGCGACCCGTAACAGCAAACTTCGTGTCAGTCGCCCCCCACGCGCATTCAGCGCACTTCGCCACGTGGCCTGGTGGATTGTGGCACGGCCGAATGTTTTCGAAATTGAGAACAGCGGCATGGCGGCGCACTCAAAGGCGGCATAAGACGTTCATGCTCAATGTACTCATGCAGACAATGGCCAGTGCTACCATCCTCTTGACTACACCGGCATGTAGAGGCTTGATTGTGAGAGGTCTGGACTGTAGCATTTGGAAATGATGGTCAAGACATCCTGGGGCTCGGTCGAGCTCATCCATGTCCTTTATGCTCTGATCATTTACGCCGTCATCGGTATCATTTGGGCAGGCATATTCGTGATGCATCGCCATCGGCAAAGGGGCGAAAATGACGTGTGGCTTCGGATTCTGCTTTGCCATGAGTTTGTGTTTCTTCTTGCGGCCGTTCTGTGGCCCCTCCTTCCCCTGATGCTCATGGTCCGTCGGATGAGAAGCCGTCGTGGTGCCCCATCACAATAGAGTCCACTCAACGACACACGGATTCTTGCGCAACCCAACGAGAACCGTCGTGCTATTTCCCCACTCGCCAGAGTTTTTGTTCGGTGCGGATGAGCAGGCCGCCTTGCAATGGGGCGGGGCTGGCGAGGGCGCGGTCATCGAGGTCATTGACGGCGAGTTTTTGCAGAGTTTTCCCGGTTTTGAGGACGTGGGTTTGTCCTTCTTCGTCGAGGAGGTAGAGGCGACCATCGGCGGAGACGGGTGAGGCGGAGAAGGCGCGGGCGCCGATGCGTTCGGACCAATGGATGGTGCCGGAGCGGGTGTCGGCACAGGTGACGAAGCCACCCTGGTCGCTCACCCAATAGATTTCGTCGCCGATGACGATGGGCGAGACGGTCATGGGAGCCTTGGTATCGCTGGTCCAGCGGACATGAGATTCGGTGACGTCGCCGCGGGCGCCCTTGGGATCGATGGCGTACATGTCGGGGGTGTCGTACGACGAGGTGACGAAGATGAGGCCGTGGGCCATGACGGGATTGGGGACGTTGGAGTACCCTTCGTACGTGACGCGCCAGAGGTGGCGGCCGTCGGCGGGGGCATAGGCGTCGACCGCGCCCGGTCCCGCGCTGACGACCTGTCGCTGGCCGTCGATTTCGAACACGCCGGCCGTGGAAAATCCGAACTTTTGCTTTTGGGCGGTTTCGGGTCTCGCGCGTTTCCAAAGCACAGATCCCGTCGCGGGATTGAGCGCGGCGATAAACGGGTCGCTTTCGGCGTCCGCGCTGAAAATGAGCTGCCCATCGACCAGCACGGGCGAACCGCCGTTCCCATGGCGCGGCGGGTACGTCAGCGAGCGGTTTTGCCAGAGTCTGGCGCCGTCGGCGAGTGCGAGGCAGGCGGTCCCCTGGTGGCCGAAGTGCACGATGAGATGGCCATCTTCGGTGATGATCGGCGTGGGCGAGGCGTGGCCGTTCTTCTGATGGATGGAATCCGGCGCCGTGGCCCCCACCTGCGGAAACACCTCGACATCCCATACCGTGGCGCCGGTCGCCAAGTCGAGGCACAAAGCCCTCAGCGAGCGGTCGGCCTTGGGGTTCGACTCATCGCCACCGTCCGTGATGACAGCCGTCGTCAGGTAGACACGTCCGTCCCGATGCACCGGCGATGACCAACCGCGCCCCGGAATGGCCACGGACCACCGGATGTTCTCGGTCGTCGTCCACGTGACCGGTACGGGGCTCGCCTCGGAGTGGCCGTTCGCCTGCGGCCCGCGAAATTGCGGCCATCCGGGCTCCGCGGCGAGTGGCAGGGCAGTGATCCAGAGCGCAAGCGGGAAAAAAGAAAAGAAACGTAGTGGCATGTCGTAATGGCGGGACGCAGGGCACTGGAACCAATTCCAAGCGCTTGGGAAGGCGGAAAATTGGGCTGGGGAACCTCCTTTCAGGCGGAGTGCGCAGCGAAGTGCGAAAAGCATCGCGCCTCAAGCCTTCGCGCGCCGGGTGAATCCGATGCCTGGAGTTTGTACATTTCACGTGCTTTCTTGTTAGCGGGACGACGCTGCCAGCGAATGATAGAAGGTGGCATTGAGGTGGGACGCGACCTCGCGGGCGCGTAGGCGGTGAAGGCGTACCATCTGGGAATTGTCTCCAATTCTCGAGCGACGGTCGCGTGATTCACGCCCGGAGAATTCCCGATGACCGCGTCCTGGCTCATCGCTTTTTCTGGCTTTGGGCACCACTTGAAAAGGCGAAAAGGGGCTTCCTTCAGCACGCTCCCACCGCTTACGAGCCCGGGAGGTCTCGTCCCACCTCCGGCCTCAATCGCCCGCTGAAACCTGTACTCAAAGGATACAAGTTTTCCTTATTCAAGGTGATTGGACGATAGCTGAGAATGCTTGCCGATGGCAAAATCTTCCGCTCCTGGCATCCCTCTTGGCGCCAAATATGTACAAACTCCAGGGACCGAATGAACCCGGTACACCAACCGGAAGCCATGGGGTGATGTCTCTCCGCGGGTGAGTCGGGGCTGAGTCGGTTTGATTTTGGTGGGCAAGCGTCCGCCGACGAGGTTAAGAAATCGCTTCCACGCCAATCCATGATCGACGAACCCCCCGCCGAGACCCACACGGCCACGCGCCAGCGCGTGGGGCTGTTTCTCGGTCCGGCGTTGATGGCGGGGGTGCTGTTGTGCCCGATGCCTGGGCTGACGCCGGAGGCGCATCGGCTGGCGGCCATCATGGCGCTGGTGATCACGTTTTGGATGACCGAGGCCATTCCGTTGGCGGCGACGGCCTTGCTGGGGCCAGCGTTGTGCGTGGTGCTGCGGGTCGGGGAAGCGGCGAAGGTGCTGGCGCCCTTTGCTTCGCCGATCACGTTTCTATTCATCGGGACGTTCATGGTGGCGGCCGCCATGCGCAAATACGGCCTGGACCAGAGGATGGCGCTCTGGCTGCTGGCTCAACCGGCCTTGGCTCGGACGCCGGGCCGGCTCTTCGCGACGCTCGGGGTGCTGACGGCGGCTCTTTCGATGTGGATGAGCAACGTGGCGACCACCGCGATGATGCTCCCGATCGCGCTGGGCGCGCTGAGCGCGTGGCCCGCGCTCGGCGACCGCCGTGAAGTGCGCGCCTCGCTGGTCCTGCTCATTGCCTTTGCCGCCTCGGTGGGTGGGCTGGGCACGCCGGTCGGCACCCCCCCCAACCTGATCGGTTTGGGCGCCGTCCGCGAACTGCTCGGCGTTCACGTGAGCTTTCCGAAATGGATGGCTTTGAGCCTGCCGATCGTCGCGGTGCAGGTGATCTTTCTGCTCTGGCATTTGCGCCCGCGGGTCGACGTGGTCGGCGGCGGCGGCTCGGACAATGCATCCGCGGCATCCGATGAACTGGCCGCCCGCCGCCGCGCCCTCGGTCCCGTCTCGCCGGGCGAGCGCAATACCGTGGCGGTTTTCGCGATGGCCATCGCTCTCTGGATGGTGCCTGGCTTGCTCGATCTGGCGGCGGGATTGCGTTCGGGCGCCGCGATGGGCGAAGGCCATTCGGTTTCCCGGTTTCTTACGAACCATTTTCCGGAGGAAATCGTCGGGCTGCTGGCGGGGGTGGCGCTCCTCCTCCTGCCGGTCTCGTGGCGCGAAGGGAGGTTCACCCTCACGTGGTCGGAAGCCGTGCGCATCGATTGGGGCACCATCCTCGTCTTTGCCGGAGGCATGGCGCTCGGCCGGCAACTCTTCGACACCGGTCTGGCCAAGGCACTCGGTTCGGGAACAGTGGCGCTGGTTGGACAACCGTCGCTCTGGACGCTCGTCGCCATCGGCATCGTCCTCAGCATCGTCGTCAGCGAAACCGCCTCGAACACCGCCTCCGCCACCGTCATGGTGCCGGTCATGATCGCGGTCGCCCAAGGAGCGGGCGTCGACCCCGTCCCCGTCGCCCTCGCCACCTGCCTGGCGTGCAGCTTCGGATTCCTGCTCCCCGTGTCCACCGGCCCCAACGCTCTCGCCTACGGGACCGGGCACGTCACCATCCCGGAAATGATGCGCCGAGGGTTCGCGCTCGACGTGGTCGGCGCCATCACACTCTTTGTCGGGTTTCGGCTCCTCGGTCCGCTCTTGGGCTGGGGGTGAAGGGATCGGCTATCGTCACCCTTAGGAATATCGTGTGATTCGTGAATTCTGCGGTTCCAAAGTCCAATTTTGAGTTTACTCGCAGGGCCCGCGAACCATAGGACGCGCCGCCCTACCCGAGAACCATGGCTTCGCTCAAACACCGCCGTGCCTGACGAGATACGCTTTGGGTAGCTGCGCGAAAGAAATATACAAACTCCAGAGCGGCGACGTGTCGCCGCACTCCAAACCGCCGCGCCCCGCCCGACCTCACGACGGATTTTTGCACGGTTGTAAGGTAGTGTTTCACTGGGAGTGGCGGGCTGGGGCCGCCATGGAAACGAACACGTTTTGACATTGCGAGCGACCGGTCTGAGTGGAATGCTCGAGTCAGTATGGCGGTCTTTGCCCGCCACTCCCAGTCGTCCCCCGATTTTTCCATGCTTTTTTCGCCCGTGCAAAAATCCGCCGTGGGCGCTGAGAGTGGCGGCCCCTGCCTGCCAGCCCCAGCCATCGCCAGTGCTTTCACGTCCTTTCCGCAGGGATCAGGCGGCCTGCATCAGGCCCCGCAAGTAGCCGGCGGCGAAGAGGCGGCCGAGCATTTCGTAGCCCGGTGTGGCGTTGGATTCGCCGGCCATGCTGGGAGCGTGGTCCGGCCGCAGCGTTCCGGAATACCCGATCCGTTTGAGGGCGCGGATGACCGCGGGCATGTCGATTTCGCCATTGTCGTGCCAGGTTTCGACGAAGTGAGAGGCATTCCCTCGGACATTGCGGGCGTGGACAAACGCGATGTGATCGGCCAAGGCCTGAATTCCGGCGACCACGTCTTCTCCTGCGGGGTGGAGTGAACCCACACAGTAGCAGACGGCGTTGGCGGGTGAGGGAACACAATCGATGGCGCGGCGCAGCGAGGCCACGCTGTGCAGGATGCGCTCCTGTCCGAGCAGCGATGGCAGCGGCGGATCATCCGGATGGAGGGCGAGCGTGATGCCGGCGTCCTCGGCCACCGGCAGGACATCATGAAGAAAACGTTCGAGGTGCTCCCACAACTTGGTGGCCGGTGTGGGAGCGGTCGGTTTGCCGTCGGCGTCGGTGACATTCACCCCAACCTGGGTCACATTGAATTCCGTGACGCGGGCGCCGCCGCGTTCTCTAACTTCACTGCTCGTGCGTTGCCAGTCTTCGTCAGGCATCCAGTTATAGCACAGCACGGTCATTTCCTGCTCGGCCATAAGCCGGATCAGCGCTTTGAAATCCTCTGTCTGGGCTTCCCAGCCCGGCAGGTGGTGGACGATTTTCAAATGCGGCACCTTCCGCTCCAGATGCGTCAGCCGCAGGCCCGCCCCCTCCACCATCCGCCGCGCCCGGACAAAGGCGCCTCGATCTAGTCCAGGAAACGTGAGCACGATGTCGCTCACGCCGACCTGGGCGGCCCACTCCAGATTCCTTTCGGTAAACGGATTGACGATCATCGACAGTCTCATCCGTGCAGACTGCGCGGGGATCGCCGGCACGCAATCCACGAACCCGCAAGATCTCGTCCCGCCTCCAATCTCAAGCGCTCGCCGAAACCGAGTTGGCAAGCGTATCAGCTGTTACGTTTCAAGCACGGCGATGGAGTCTGACAGCGCTGACACTGTCCGGAATCCTCCGCGCTTCAACCCTCGCCAAATTGGACTTCATCGGGATAGGGCTGATCCTCGGGAATGAACCCAGCGCCGTCGCCATGATTGATGAACGCGTGGGTGGTGTCGAATATCATGCCGAAGTACTCCGGCGTGGGGGCGGCCAGGATGGTTTCCAAGGCGCGGGCGATGCCGCTGATCGAACCGCCGGTTCCCCAAAGATAGCGAACGCCAAATTGGCCTTCAGAGCCCGAAGGGCCGGGGAGCGGGCTGATCGGCAGGAAGGGAGTGGGCGTGGTGAAGCTGCCGGTGAAACTCAGCGCTGCGCCCGCCGTGTCGGTTGCCGACAGGGCGTAGGTGTGCGTTGAGGCTGGAGCAAACGGGGTGGCCGGCGTATGGGTGACGCGGATGATTGTACCAGAGACGGTGACGGTGGAGGGAACGGACACATCGTCGATTTTGACTGCGATCGAATTAGTGTTGATCTTATTGGCACCGGTATCGGCAATCTCGAAGACAACGCGGCTCGGTGAGGAATTGACGCTGGCTAGTGTGGCGGCCCCGGCGGTCAGGCTGATATTGTCGATTGCCCAATACCAGTCGTTAGCGGCATTGGTGAGGCCGAAACTCAGGATCATTTTCTGGGCGTTCGCCGGATTCGGAACGGGCACCAAAATGGTATCATTGGTCGAGTTGTCGTCCTTGTAATTCGGGTCGGCGGAATTTGAACTCCAATCGAGGATGCGGATGGGATCCCCGCCATCAAAACTGACGTCAACGGTGGCTGTCTGGTTGTTGGTCTTATCGCCGTCGTCACAGCATTCGGGCCGCCAGCAGGAGTCGAATTTGAGGAGGACGGTGTTGGCTGGGATTCCGGCCAGGGAAATCTGAGGGGTATTGAGAAACGAATTGAACCTGCCCCCGGCAGCGACTGGACCGCCGGAATCGTCCCACTCGTCGGGATCGGCGATGGCCACCGTGCCAGAGCCTTTGGTGAACTCCGAGCGTCGTTGATTGTCGACGGTCGGCCACCACTCGATCGTCGCGAACGCCCACCCTTTCCACTCGCTGCGGCCGGGCCAGAGAAGGTAGTCTTCCGGCGCTGGATCCGGAT
>JBJXFS010000092.1:0-11885 GCA_046155625.1 Verrucomicrobiales bacterium
TTCCCACCACCCCCTCCCCACATGACCCGACCACCCGATCCCAGCGCCGGTCCCCGAAAGCAAATTCCTATCAGCCTCGTCGCCCCCGCAGCGAAGCCCTTGTGAAAGGCGCTGGGGCGCGTTGATGCAGTCGACGTATGGCCGCTGAATGACTGCGGCGCTCCCTGCCCCGGGCAACACCCTGGGAAGTCGATCGGGAAGTCACCGGAGATGCGCCAGTTGGTCGGGCATCGCTCCGATGAGGAGCGCGCGAGATTTTTGCGTCGACTGGATTTCGGCGTTATCCTCCCTTCCTCATGTCAATCTTTGGTAACGTTCGACGTCGGGTTTTTGCGGCGGCGGGGCTTGGTTTGGCCGGGCTGGGCGGCTGGCTGATTTTTCGCCCGCCATTGATCGGTCCGTCCGTCGCGCCCCTGCCCGCGCCGAGTGACGCCGTGCCGGCGCGCCCCCAGAAGATAGGCTGGAAACCAAGCCTCTCTCTCTCGCTCTGGCAAGGATCGCCCGATTTCCTCACGCAGATGACCGCGGAAAACTGGCGAGAAAAGCTCCGCGCCTATCCCCTGCCTGCCGCCGACGCGGGGTCCGTGAAAAAAACCGAATGGAGCCTCGCTTTTTCCCGTGCTGGATTTCTTGCCGGACGCGTGGCGGTGGAAACGCTGCTGATCGAAGACCAAGTGGCAGGCGGCGGCTTCCGGCAATCGGCCGAGGCCTTCGACGGCTGGGTGGCCAAGGACCCGGAGGCGGCGTGGGCCTGGTTGTCCGAGTCCACGGACGATCGGCTGCGCAGCGCGCTCCTCCCGAGGTTCACCTGGCGCCTCTCAGAAGAGGCCACCAAGCTGGCGATTGAGGATTTTTCCAATCTGCCGGCGGAGGACCAACGCTCCCTTGCGGTGGCTACCACGCTCGATCTTCTCCAATCCGCCGGTTACGAGGCGGCAGATGATCTGCTGGACCGCCAAGGCCCTGAGGGTGCGGATCAGGAGGCGGCGGAGCAGACGCGGCAGGTGATTTTCGATGTGCTCATGCAGCAGCGTCAGACGGCGGTGGCCAACGGCGGCAGCCTGGATGAGGTTTGCGAGTGGCTGGGCACCTATGCTGACCGTGCTTACGTGCGGCCCGAGCATTTCGCCGAGGTGGCTTCCCTGCTCGGCGCTCAACAAGGACCGGCCTCCGCCGCCACCTGGCTGGCTGCACTGGTCAATGACCAGACGGCCCCGCCGGTACAGGAAGTGCTGTCGCATAATTTCCTCCGGTGGACGGAAGATGATCCCTCGGCCGCTGCAACATGGCTGGAATCACAGCGCCAGCATCCGGCCTATGAACAACTGGCGGCTCAACTTGCCGCTGGTAGACAGCATGATTGAGGGAGAAAGCACGTGGTGAATATCCCGCTATTTCCCCGACACCGGGGATGTCGTCGAATTGGTGTGAAGCTCGGCGAGGGCACGACGCACCAGTCCACCCACCTCCGAATCCGGAGCTTGGGCGAGCGAGGCGAGAAGGTTTTTCTCCGCGCCCGCGGCATCACCCAGCTTTGCCGCGATCCGGCCAGCGTGGTAAAACATGACCGGGTCGCGAACGCCGACCGCGAGCGCCATTTTGAGCTGAGTGTCCGCCTCGGCCACTTCCCCGTTCACAAAGAGCGCCCACGCATAGGCATGCAGCGTCTTCACATCCTGACGGCGTTTGATCTCCATCTTTGCGAGTCGCAGCGCCTCCGCTGGTTTGTCCGTGTGTTCCGCATAATAGAAGATGAGGTCGCGGTTGTGGTTGTGCATGCCAGTAGATTCCTCAAGCGCCTGTTTCTCAAATAAAGCGAAGACTGCGCCCGCCTCTTTCTCCTCACCCGCGCGTTGGAGGGCTTCCGCGAGTGCAAACAGGCTTTCGGACGAACGGGCCACGAGAAAATATTCGCGCAGGATGTCCACGGCGTCGGTAAATTCTTTCTGCGCGGTGCGGACCCTGGCCTGGGCGGCGAGGGCGTAGTGATAGTTCGGGAAAAGCCGCAGCGCCTCAGTCACGTGTTGGTCTGCCAGCTCTGTCTTGCCGCTGAGTAACAGGAGGTGCGCCAGATGGGTCAGGATCCACGCGCGGTCCTCCACCTCAGTCGGCGCTGTACGCTGATAGGCTGAGTTCATAAACTCAATGGCCCCATCCAAATCTCCAAATATTTCCCGGAGATAGGCGCCACGAGTCAGCCCCGCGATCTCTCCGGGCCGAAGATCAAAATTCCACTGCACGGCCTTTTCCGCCTCAGCGTAAAGGCCCATCTCAATGGCCGCGTCGGCGAGCATCGCATAGCAGAGTGTGTCATCCGGCACCTCCTTGTTCAGCGTCCGCGCTTTTTCCAGCGCTTGCGCGAAGTTATGTGTGCCAAGAAGCAACCAGATTTCAATGCGCCGCCCCTCCAAGTTGTCGGGTGCGAGGCGGAGCGATTCCTTCAGAGCCTCGCCGGCCGCGTCGTAATACTCCGGATTGCCGGACTCCCGGGCGCGGCGGGCGAGCGCCATTGCCAGTTCGTTGTGGCCCTGGTAGAGCGTCGGATCAGCCTTGATTGAAGCGCGGGCGCTCCGGATTTTGATCTGGGCGGGAGTGCTTTCGGAAGATGTCGATGCGGTCGCGGGAGTTTGGGGCTCCGGTCTCGCGATGAGCGGGGCCAGACCAAGCGCGCGGGCGGGTCCGACGACGGAGGGGGCGTCTTGCGCGCGACCAGGATTGGTCAGCATCAGGGCGCAGGATAACGCAAAATAGTTACGGAAAAGCGAGTGTTTCATTAGGTAGCTGGTACGAAAACGAGTCTTTCTTAAACAAGTGTGCCGTGACTGGGGGAGTCACGGCACACCGGGTATTGGAAGGATGGGAGAGGGGGCGGAACTAAACGATTAGTTCACCGGGCCACCACCAGCCTCACCTGGATCGAGGTGGCGACGGTCGCGACCGCTGGGGCAGCTCCCGAGGTAAGGAAAGGCGGTGCGATAAGCAACGTCATTACTGTTAACCCCATCGCCAAGGCGACCACCAATGGCGGGATTGTACCCAGCGGGAGGAGCCAGCACACTGCCGACCACGAGACGAAGCGCGATGTCCACTACGTCGTCACCGAGGCGACGGCCATTGGGGAATCCGGCACCATCGCCTCCCAACACGCCGAGGCGGCTGGCGGAGGCGGGTGGCGTGGCGGGCACACCGAGGTTGAGGCGGAGCAGATCTGCCACGGGACCAGCCGGAGTGCCTTCGGCCGCGATGGGCGGTGCATACGTGACGACCGGGAGGAGGTCAACACGCGGCGGGGTGGCGATGGCGACGACGCCATTGGTCAGGGCGTTGACCACGCGGGCCAGCAACGGGTCCAGAAAGCCGGCGGCAAATTGGCTGTCGTTGCGAGGCTGGTCCATGCTGAATCGGTCTTTCGATCCGGTACCGACGAGCAACTCATTGATCAGAGGATTGCCCATGCGTTGAACCTGGCGGAAGGTGCCGGAACTGGCCTTCGGAAAGGGCGAGCGGCGCACCGTGACACGGGGGCGGGAAGTCGTTCCCCAGACGCCGATAGTCGCGGCGGTGGAATCAGAGGCTTCGGGTTGGCCGGTACGGGTCAGCATGGTGATCGGCACTTCGATGGCAATGGAGTTAACCGCGAAGCCAGAAACGGTGTCGCTGGCCACGTTTGTGGACGAGGCGTCCTGGGCTTCGGAGAGCGCGCCGGGTGCCACCGTGCTGCGCAGGTTCAGCGTGTCGAACGCCGCACCGAGGTCGATCCAGAACGGATCGTCCACCGTTCCGGCAAATGCGGAGACACCATTGGCAAGAACATAAGTGCCCTCACTGAAGAGAGCCTCATAATCCATGGTCCGTGGGCCCACATTGGCCGGCACCGCATAACGCGGCGCGCCCGTGGAGAGCACGGTAGAGACATTATTTTTCACCATGGTCACGGTGTAGCTCTGGCGCTGGCCCATGCCCGCATCACTGAATGAGTCGATACGCGGTGGCACGATAGGTGTGCCAGGGGCGACAGGGGCCGGAGAGTTAGCCGGGGCGACCGCGCCCGATTCTCCGACGCCGACATAGGTCTGAAACACGCCTGCAAGTCGCTGCTCAGTGGTGAAGCGAAACTGGAAAGTCACGTCCTCCACCGCGTCATTGTTGTTATCCACCTTCAGTTCATAAAGAATTTCCGCGTCAAAAGGAAACCAATTGGGACCATTGGCGGGATCAAGTAGGGGATCCACATTCAGAATGAGGGTGGCCTTTGAGGGCGGGGTGTTTGGGGCCTGATCCGCGCTGTAGCTAACGAAGGCATAGACATCGGTGATGTCAGCCTTGTGATCGAGGGCCGTGATGGGCGCCTCCCGGTGGTTGGCCGCTTGCAGCAACCCGGGCAGCGCCAGGGTGCAGAGTGCGGTGGCGGTGAGGCCGTTCAGTGGTTGGGACATGGTGGTTTTAGTTAGGTTGGAGGAAAGTTGGTCCATCTAGGAGTGACGACGGCGAAACAGAGCGAGCAGGCCGACAACGGGAGCGAGGAGGGATGTGGTCATAGGTTCGGGTATGACCGCGAACTGGCTGGTGACAGTGCCAAGAGTGGCAGAGCCATCGCCACCGCCATCCAATGTGATGTCCATGGTGATGGCCAGGGAGGTGGTGCTCGGAAAGTTCAACTGCTCGCTAAGCTCAAAGTCCTCAGCGGTGCGAAAGGTGAGGAGATTTTCACTCGGCTGCCCCAAGATCTCAAGGTCAGTGATCGCGGTCACACCACCGTTAAACGTCGCCGACGTGTCATCGATCCCAAGAAAGGCCCCGGCGAGAGCGATATCGCTCACGGTATAAGAAAAGCGCAGGTTGAAGAAGTCCCCAGCAATCGCGCTATCTTCGATGACGAACTGGAGCGTTGGCAACCCCGGCGTGTTGATAGGATTGACGATGATGAACTCTGGGTCAAGCGCCTCGGCCCCGGTCTGCAGCGGCTCGATCATGAAGTTGGAGAACTGGGTGGTCCCAATCGTGCCGCCAGCGGGCTCAAGGGCGAAATAGTCGGCCAAAGTGCCGCTGACGAGGGTTGCAGCTGACAGGGCCGAGGCGGAGGCCACAGTGAGAAAGAGGGCGAGTGAGAATTTTATCATTGGCTGCTGAGAGTTGGGTTTCTTGACTAAAATGATCCGTACCGTGCCTTATACACGGGTTGGACTTCTTTTTGGATGCATCAGATAAAAACTAATTGAAGGCCACGGTAAATCTTTCGAATCGAAAATGCATAGTTTTTGCGATAAACAGTGGATGCGGAGTCGAGTTCGCGGGGAATGTCCCATAGGGTGTGCGAAAAAAGAGTGCCTGGTCAGCGGTTTGTTCCCGAAGGACTGCTGACCGAGCTGGATTGAAGCGTCAGATTTCCCTTCTTCTTCAAGTGCTGTGTCGAGATTCTTCGGCTCGTTTGCAGCGGGAAGTATTATTGCAAGAGGCATGCCAGACGAGGCTGAAAAGTTGTAACTATCGGTGAATGAATGCAATAGAGGATTGTTGGCTTCCCAGGGGTTTTATGGACGATCCAAAGTACCGCGCGATTTGCACAGGGCAGGCGCACTATCGACGCGTTTTTTGCATGGCTGCGAAATCTGAGGCTGGGATCATGGTCGAGTCCCCATTGGCAACCACGCCCGCAGATTCTCTAGGGTATCGGCCTCCTCCGTCCCCGCCGCCGCCCAACGCGCCTAACAATCCATTTAATGAACCCTGGCGTTCCTGCGAGGAGCAGTGGCGATCGCCGTACGAGCGGCATTACTAAATTCCGGCTCAGGCATCTTTTCGAGTGCGCGGGTCATTAGTGGAGGGAGAGCGTAGGGGTCTCTCGGGCTCGGAATCGGCGCTTTCCCAAAGTCCCGGCCGCACGCCGCAAGGTGATCCGAGTACCGCTTCTGGGAAATCGCAGACACCCACTTATTCCGAGGGGGCGCCGCGGGTGATTATTTCTCTGAAGCGTCTGCGGGAGCCTCATTGGGAGCGCAGCCAAGGGAAAGTCTCGCGGAATGGCGGACGGTCGGCCAGGCCACGAGGCGCCTCCGGGCGAAGGGAGCGGATTTTCGCCCATCCGGGAGTTGGCCGGGGGCGAGGGCGCTTTCGGCCGGGCAGCTTTGCTATGATGCGCGGGAGTTGGGCGACCTACGTAGCCTGGGAATAGAGGAGGCGAGCGGCGCGAAGCCCGTGGAGCCAGTCGAGTTTTTTAGCCTGAGCCCAAGCGTGCAGTCGGTTGAATTTGCCGACCAGCCGGTGGAAGAGGCTGCCGTAGCGGGCGACGTGTTCCGCCCACGCCTCGACGTCGAGATCGAGACGTTCGAGGACTGGCCGCAAGCTGGCTGGAATGTGGCCTCGCTTATCGGCGCGGATTTCGCGGCCGGTCCAGTCGAGCAATTGGAGATAGCTGGTTTCATCGATCCCCGTGAGCCAAGTGGCGGCACTGGTGGGGGCGGGCTTTTCGTCCGACGGGGCGAAAGCCACCAGCCATCGATCGCGGTTGGCGGCTTGGTGGGCCTGGGCCACGATTTCCTCCTGGGCCGGCGTCGGAGAGGGAGCGGCTTCGGGGGCGGCGGCCAGTTGTCGGCGGGCGAGCATGGCCACGCTTCGGTCCTGGGCGCTGGTGAAGTCGCTCGATTCGGGGGTGGCCGCGAGGCCGGCGCGCACGGGGTTGAGATCGACGTACGCCATGCAGGTCAGCAGCGCTCCGGCGTCATCCAATCGCTGGCACTTGAACCGTTCTTCCCAGAAGCGGCCGGTGCAACCGTCTTCCCGATTGGCCCGACGCGCGATCGGTTCGTTCAGGCAGCGCATGAACCAACTGACATCCGACAACCGGCCGCGACAGAGAGCCAGCTTGGCCCAATCTTGGCAGAGTGCCTGAATCGTCGAGTCTTCGGGCGGACGGCCGGGCTTGCCGCTGGGGCCCGGGAAAAGTGTCAACCAACGACGCGCGACTTCGACGTCCGTCCACTCCTGCGCACGCTTGGGATCCGTACCCAGAATGATGTGCTGGTGGTTGGACATCACGGAGTAGGCGAACACATCGACCGCAAATTGAGCCGCCAGTTCCCGAATCCTGTCCCTCACCCATTCCCGACGGTGTTCAAAACACCGGCCAGTCAAGGGGTCCTGTCCACACAGGTAGGCCCGGCGCACGTAGCGCGAAATACAGTGGAATACCCCGCCCTCAGCGGGATCAACGAGGTGGCGTCGTGCAGTGGCCATGAGGAAGACTACTCACAATACCACTGTATGCAAGAACAAATTTCGACTCGAGGGCAGAAGGAATCATGGACACCCACTTTTTCGAACTGGGAAAGGAATCATGGACACCCACTTTTTCGAACTGGGAAACTTTAGGGCATCCAGCGATAATCCCGCCTTTCCATTCTCTTCCCTGGAAGCCGATATGTTCGACAAGCGGGCTCCCCGAAATTGTGGGTGTCCCAGATCCGCGCCTTGCCGTCCTGCACGGCGAAGATGGTATGGTCGCGGCCGATGCCGACGCCGATGCCGGTGATCCACTTGGTGCCGCGCTGGCCAGACCCCTACCCACCCCTCCCAGCCCATGACCCACGCCCCTTCCCCAACGCCGACCCGCGAAAGCAAATTCCTTTCAGAAATGCTTCCTACCCATTTTCCGCCCTCGGAAAATATTCGGTTCTTCGGAAATTTTCTGATACGAATTCCGGGCCGTTTTCGCTTATCTCTTATGGCGGGCCCTCCGCCCCGCCGATTATCCATCCATCGAATCCACCCACCACCAAATGAGAACGAAGCCAGTTGCCACCCTCCGCGCCCTCTGGCTTGGTCTGCTCCTCCTCTGCTGTTCCCTCGCGCTCCATGCCGAGCATTTCGGATTGTTCACTTACCAGGTGGTTGACGGAACCACCGCTACCATCACGGGCTACCCATCCAACGCCACCGGCTTGATTGAGATCCCCGCCGTCATCGCGGGCAAGCCGGTCACCGGCATTGGTGCCCGCGCATTCTCCGACCGTGCCGGACTGACCAGCGTCACCATCCCCCCGGGCGTCACCAGCATCGGCGACCTTGCGTTCGGGGGCTGCACCGGCCTGACCAATGTCACCATCCCCCCCGGCGTCACCAGCATCGGCGAATTGGCGTTCTATGGCTGCGCCGGGCTGACCAGCGTCACCATCCCCTCTAGCGTCACCACCATCGGCGACACGGCGTTCCGCGGCTGCACCATGCTGACAAACATCGAGGTAGCCGCCACCAATCCCAACTACAGCAGTCTGGACGGGGTTTTGTTCAACGAGGACCGGACCACTTTGATCCAATGTCCTGGCGGCAAGCCCGGCAGCTATACCCTCCCCTCCAGCGTCGAAAACATCAGCAAAAGGTCGTTCTCCGGCTGCACCGGGCTGACCAGCGTCACTCTTCCCTCCACCTGGATCGGCGAATTTGCGTTCTCCGGCTGCACCGGACTGACCAGCGTGACTCTTCAGCAGGGCCTGACCACCATCGGCGAAGGTGTGTTCGACGGCTGCAGCGGGCTGACCAGCGTCACCATCCCCTCCAGCGTCACCACCATCGGCCACTCTGTGTTCTCCGGCTGCACCGGACTGACCAGCGTCACCCTTCGCTCCTGGCTCACCAGCATTGGCAATTTCGCGTTCTCCCGTTGCACCGGACTGACCAGCGTCACCATCCCCTCTAGCGTCACCAGCATCGGCGACGGTGCGTTCGCGGGCTGCACTGGACTGGCCTCCATCAACGTGGTGGCAGGAAACCCTTCCTATGCCAGTGATGCGGGGGCTCTTCTCAATGCCACGCGGAATCTGCTGATCAGCTGCCCTGTGGGAAAGGTCGGAGACTATATTATCCCCCCCGGCGTCACCACCATCGGCCACTCCGCGTTCTCCGGCTGCACCGGGCTGACCAGCATCACCATTCCCTCCAGCGTCACCTCCATCGGCTTGGGTGCCTTCTCCGGCTGCACCGGGCTGACCAGTGTCACCATCCCCTCCGGCGTCACCAGCGTCGGCATCAATGCCTTCTCCGGCTGCACCGGGCTGACCAGCGTCACCATCCCCTCTGGCGTCATCAGCGTCGGCGACGGTGCGTTCGGGGGCTGCACCGGGCTCACCAGCGTCACCATCCCCTCTAGCGTCACTACCATCGGAAATTCCGCGTTCTCCCGCTGCACCGGGCTGACCAGCGTCACCATCCCCTCTAGCGTCACCAGCATCGGCGACGGTGCGTTCGGGGGCTGCACTGGACTGGCCTCCATCAACGTGGCGGCAGGAAACCCTTCCTATGCCAGTGATGCGGGGGCTCTTCTCAATGCCACGCGGAATTTGCTGATCCGCTGCCCTGTGGGAAAGGTCGGAGACTATATTATCCCCTCCGGCGTCACCAGCATCGGCGACAATGCGTTCCACGGCTGCACCGGGCTGACCAATGTCACCATCCCCTCCAGCGTCACCAGCATCGGCGAAGGGGCATTCTCCTACTGCACAAGACTGACCAGCATCTTCCTTCCGCAAGGCCTCACCGTCCTCGACGACTCGATGTTCGTCGGCTGCACCGGGCTGACCAGCGTCACCATCCCCTCCAGCGTCTCCAGCATGGGCAAAAATGCGTTCTACGGCTGCACAGGACTGACCAGCATCCTCCTTCCGCAAGGCCTCACCAGCCTCCTCGACACGAATTTCTTCGGCTGCACTCGTTTGGCCTCGATCAATGTGGAGGCAGGAAACCCGGTGTATGCCAGCGATGGCGGGGTGCTTCTCAATGCAGCACGGAATCTGCTGATCCGCTGCCCAGAGGGAAAGATCGGAGACTATACTCTCCCCTCCGGCGTCACCACCATCGGCGACAATGCGTTCCGCTTCTGCACCGGACTGACCAGCGTCACCATCCCCTCCAGCGCCACCAGCATCGGCTATTCCACGTTCGCCGGCTGCACCGGACTGACCAGCGTCACCATCCCCCCCGGCGTCACCAGCATTGGCAACGTGGCATTTTCCGAGTGTACCGGGCTGACCAGCGTCACGATCCTCTCCAGCGTTACCAGCATCGGCGACGAGGCGTTCGTCGACTGCATCAGACTGACGAGAGTCACCATCCGCTCCAGTATCGCCAACAACATCGGCGACGAGGCGTTCTACTACTGTCCTTCGTTGACGAGAATACTGTTTTTAGGGAACGCGCCCTCTATGGAGGAGAACGTATTTAGGCCTGTAGACCCCGGATTCACCGTCTACTACCTCGGCAGCCGCGCCGGCTTCACCTCGCCGACCTGGCGTGGCTACCCGTCGATCATGATTGACGAAGCCACCTACCCCGCCGCCGCATGGCTGCTGGAGCACGGCTTCTGGTATGACACCGACCTCCACGCGGATCCCGACGGCGACGGCGTGACCCTGCTTATGGCCTACGGGTTGGACCTTGATCCCAAAATCGATCAGAACAGCCAGATGCCGTCGCCAGTGCTCGCCGGAGACACCCTGAGCCTGAGCTTCCACGCGACGACCCCCGGCTTCCTCTACCGTGCCGAAACCAGCATTGACATGACGGACTGGACGGCCACCGGAGTCACCCAATCCGCCCCGGGTCCGGACGGTCGCAGCACCGCCAGCGTCCCCGTCGATATTCCGAGCCGCTTCCTCCGCCTGATGCTGGTGCGCTGACCGTGAAGACCTTCGACAGAGTTACGTGATCGGCGGGCCGCCGTGCATCGCCTGCACTTATGGGATCTTTCACTGCTTCGTGCCGGTCTCGGCAGTTTCGGCGCGGATTGGCCCTTACCGCCGCTTCCACCGTCGAGTTCTCCGCTCGCTGAACACGTCGTTCTCGAGAGCACGGAGGAGGAATCTCCGATTCGGTGAGCCTCCGGATCGGTCCTGTTCCCGGCGGGAGTCCGAGCGCCCCCCTCCGCCGGGATCGCCGGCGACGGCATCTCCCATCAACCGCGCTATGCCAGACCCCTACCCACCCCTCCCAGCCCATGACCCACGCCCCTTCCCCAACGCCGACCCGCGAAAGCAAATTCCTTTCAGAAACGCGGAACTCGGTCGCCGCATAGGGAAGAGCCGACAATGGGTGGGAGAAATGCTCGGAGTACTCACGCTGCCCCCGAACCTCCAGCAAAAAGTTCGGAGCTCCGAACATCCGGTCGCCTACGACGCCATCATGAAAATCGCTCACCTCAACGACCCCGTGGAACAATCCGCGTTGCTCGACGCCGCCCTGAGAGGGGAGTCGGCTTCCCTGATCCGCGAGAAAGCTCGCACCATCCGTGAACGGTCCGGTGACGCCAAAGCCCGGCCCCGCCGTACCGAGCGCTTTCAAGAATCGATGAACGGCTATACCGCCGTCGTTTCCGGTCCAGCCAGCCTTGACGCCAACCGCCACATGCGCGCTGTTGTCGAGGCCTTGCTCGAACGACTCGACACAGGACTCAACTGAGGATTGGCCCCTCCTGCTCCCCTACCCTCGTCACGCTACACTCAGGGGGATTTGTCAAGGGGATCACTTTCAATGTCTTTTAGACCCTAAGAAGACCTCTTCACTGTGTCCTTTAGCAACGACGGTCGTCCGGATCGACTGGCCACAACCAGAACGAAGGCTACAAGCCGCGAAAAATCGCGGCTTTTTTGACTGGCTCAAAACGCCAATTGGCGCCGCCGGCATGAGCCCGGACGGCAGTACTCCGACACGCCTCCCCCTACAACCATGGAATGTAGGGGCACGCCGCATCGACGGCGACCGTTCTGTGGCTCAACAGAGCCCTACGACCTCCCCGCACGTGTTCGGGCTCAGCGCCCGACTTCGCGCTTTTTCCTCCGGCTACCGGGTGGCTTCCATGACTATCCGTCAGTTGCGACCACCAAAAAGCGCGAAGTCGG
>JBJXFS010000093.1:0-7852 GCA_046155625.1 Verrucomicrobiales bacterium
CCCACGCAACCTTGCCGACTCTGCGCGACGGCACGCAGAACCGCCGGGTCACGCTCCCCGGTCTGCGGCTCAATGGTGATGACCGCACATCGCCCGTCGCGCTTGTCGACCCGCATTCGCATCGTCCCGATCCGCAGCACGCAGCCCACCCAGTCGTCCTCGGGATATGGCGAATCGCCGTCGGCCTCGATCAGGAATTAGCGACACTGGCAATGGGAGCGGTTTGCGAAGACGGCGACATGGCTGGCGGCTTGCGGATCGGCTGGGAGTTCACCGTCCTTCTGGCCGCGGTGTCCGTTCCGGTTACACATGTTTGGGGTCGGTCGCCTCGAGCACGGCGGTTTCGTTCGGCGAGGAAGTTCGTTGGAACACATGACACCGAGTCCACTGCCCCGTGTCGGCATCCACGTCCGCACCTTCCAACTCCTTACGCCTCGTCCAATCAACCGCTTGGCAACGGCAGTGCCACGAGTAGCGTTCACGTGAGATTCATCCAACCACACACGTCGTCCCGTCATGTCCTGGTCCCCGATTGCCAAATCCCCCGCCCACTGGAAGACGACTCCTCATTTGACCGACTATGCGGGAGCCTGTGACGACTTTTCCTGGGACTCGCTGCGGCGTGAGGTCGCGGGGCTGCCGGAAGGCCAAGGTCTGAACATCGCGCACGCCGCGGTGGATCACCATGCTCAGAGCCCTCGCGGCGACCACACCGCCATTCGCTGGATCGGCAAGCAGGGGCAGGTTCGGACCTTCAGCTACGGGGACCTGGCGGCCGCCACCAATCGTTTTGCCAACGTCCTGCGCTCGCTGGGTGTCGGACCGGGGGAACGCGTCTTCTCATTTGCCGGGCGGCTGCCGGAGCTGTACATCGCCGCGCTCGGCACTCTCAAGCACACCAGCGTTTTCTGCCCGCTCTTTTCCGCGTTCGGTCCGGAACCCGTCCTTCAACGACTCACCCGCGGCAACGCCCGGGTGCTCGTGACCACTGAAAAACTGTACCGGACCCGCATCGAATCCCTGCGCCCCCAACTCCCGGAGCTGCGATTTATCCTGCCGGCCGACGCCCCGAGCGATCTCGACGCCACGGTGCTCTCGCTCCCACGCCTCCTGCAGGATGCCTCACCCGAGTTTTGCATCCCTCCCACCGATCCCGAGGCCATGGCGCTCCTCCATTTTACCAGTGGCATGACTTCTCCGCCCTCCGGCTCGTCCACAGCGTGGGCGAACCGCTCAATCCCGAAGCGGTCGTCTGGGGCGAGCGCACTCTCGGACTGCCCATCCACGACAACTGGTGGCAAACCGAAACCGGCGGCATCATGATCGCCAATTTCCCCGCCTGCGACATCCGGCCCGGATCAATGGGCCGCCCGCTCCCGGGCATCGAGGCTGCCATCGTCCACCGCACCCCGGACGGCCTGCAGCCGGTTTCCGAACCGGACAGGGACGGAGAACTCGCCCTCCGGCCAAACTTTCCCTCGCTCTTCCGCGGCTACCTCCATGACGACGCCCGCTATGCCAAGTGCTTTTCCAACGGCTGGTGAGCTGGTCAAGGCCTTCGTCACGTTGAAGGCCGGCCACGCCGCCACCGAGGCGCTCAGGCTCGAACTCATCGGATTTGCCCGGAAACGGCTCGGATCAGCCGTGGCCCCCAAGGAAATTGAATGGACCACCGCCTTGCCCAAGACTCGGAGCGGCAAGATCATGCGGCGCCTGCTGAAAGCCCGCGAACTGGGCCTGCCGGAAGGAGACACCTCGCCCCTTGAAGACTGACTCCCCGGCGAGTCGACCGAACCCTGAACCATTTTTTCCCATCCCTTCCAGTGCTCAATCCTATGTCCGCCCCGCCGCTGACCCGCGATCATGGCCTTGAACTCCTGCGTCGCATGATGCTCATCCGGAGGTTTGAGGAAAAATGCGTCGAGTTGTACTCGGCCCAGAAGATCCGGGGGTTTCTCCATCTCTGCATTGGAGAGGAGGCGGTCGCCGTGGGCGCCCTGGGATTGTTGACGCCCGATGAGGCTGTGGTTTCCACCTACCGCGAACACGGTCACGCTTTGGTACGCGGCGTGAGTCCCGGCGCCATCATGGCGGAGATGTACGGGAAGCAGGAAGGATGCGCGCGCGGCCGCGGGGGATCGATGCACCTCTTTGATGCCCGCGCGCGGTTCTTCGGAGGGAACGCCATTGTCGGCGGCGGCATGCCGCTGGCCGTCGGCCTCGCCCTGGCCGACCTCCTGCAGCACCGCGCGCGCGTGACCTGCTGTGTCTTTGGCGAAGGCGCCATGGCCGAAGGTGAATTTCACGAGTCGCTCAACCTCGCCGCCCTCTGGCACACCCCCGTCCTCTTCCTCTGCGAAAACAACCTCTATGCCATGGGCACCCCGCTCCGCGTGGAACATGCCATGCCGGAACTCGCCAAAAAAGCGGACGCCTACGGCATCGCCTCGGCCAGCGTCGATGGCATGGATGTCCTGGCCGTGGAACGGGCGGCGGCGGCCGCCCTGAGTCACGTACGCGGCGGGCAGGGCCCCTACCTGCTGGAGTGCCATACCTACCGGTTTCGCGGCCATTCGATGTTCGATGGCGAGCTTTATCGCGACAAGAGCGAGGTCGAGGAGTGGAAAAAACGGGACCCGATCCCGGCCTTGATCGCCCGGCTGCGGGAGGACGGCCTGCTCGCCGATAAGGACATGGCAGCCTTGGAAACCGCCTGCGAGGGCGAGGTGCAGGCGGCCGTCGACTTCGCGGAAGCCGGCACCTGGGAGCCGGTCAAGGACCTGACCCGGTTTGTCTACTCTGAATCCCCCCTACCATGACTGATCGCCCCGTCACGTATCGCGAGGCCGTCCGCGAAGGGTTGCGCTCGGCCCTCCGCGATGATCCCCGAGTCTTCCTCATGGGTGAGGATGTCGGCCATTACGGCGGTTGCTTTGCCGTCACCCGCGGCCTGCTTCAAGAATTCGGCCCTGACCGCATCCGCGACACCCCGCTTGCCGAATCCGCGTTCGTGGGAGCCGGCATCGGCGCCGCCCTGGGCGGGCTCCGTCCGATCGTGGAAATCATGACGTGCAATTTCAGCCTGCTCGCGGCTGACCAGATACTCAACACGGCGGCCACCCTCCTCCACATGTCGGGAGGCCAGTTCAACGTGCCCTTGGTCATTCGCATGGCGACGGGAGGTGGCAAACAACTCGCGGCGCAGCACTCTCACAGCCTGGAGGGATGGTACGCCCACATCCCCGGTCCGCGCGTGGTCACCCCGGCCACCATCGAGGACGCCCGTGGAATGCTGGGGGCCGCGCTCGATTGTCCGGATCCGGTCCTCATTTTCGAAAACCAGACGTTGTACAACATGGAGGGCGCGCTTCCCGATCAACCCGCCGCCGTTGATCTGGACACGGCCCGCGTCGCCCGCCCCGGCCGCGACTTGAGCCTGCTCACCTACGGCGCCAGCCTCTGGAAATCACTCACGGCGGCCGAACGTCTCGCCTCCGAGGGAATCGAAGCCGAAGTCATTGACCTGCGCACCCTGCGTCCGCTCGATGACACCTGCATCATGGGTTCCGTCGCCCGCACCCACCGCGCGTTGATCGTCGATGAAGGCTGGCGCAGCGGCGGTATCTCCGCGGAAATCAGCGCCCGCATCATGGAACAACGGTTCTATGATCTCGACCGCCCCGTGGCGCGCCTCTGCACCGCCGAAGTCCCCATCCCCTACGCGAAGCACCTGGAGGATGCCGCCTTGCCCCAGGTCGATTCCATCGTCAACGCCGCCCGCACCCTCGTCTCTTCCCATGACTGACTTCACCATGCCCAGCCTCGGCGCCGACATGGAGGCCGCCATGGCCAAGTCTAATCGCGAAATCCCCCACTATTACCTCGCCACTCACATCGACATGTCGCTCGCCCTCGCCTGGCTCGAGGCGGAAAACCAGCGACTCCCCATCGAACAACCCCTCCTCCCCGCCGCCGTCCTGCTCGCCGCCGTCGCCCGCGCCCTGAAACAACACCCGGAATTGAACGCCGCCTGGATCGACAACTCACTCGTCCTCCGCCCCGCCGTCCACATCAACTTCGCCATCGCCACCCGCCATGGCGGTCTCATCAGTCCCGCCGTCCTCGATGCCGACAAAAAGTCCCCGCACGAAATCATGGCCTCCCTCCACGACCTCATCCCACGCGCCAAGCACGGCGGATTGCGCAGCTCGAAAATCAGCGAAGGCACCATCACCGTCACCAGCCTCGGCGACCTCGGCGTCGAGTCCGTCCACGGCGTCATCTATCCGCCCCAGGTCGCCCTCGTCGGCTTCGGCCGCATTAGCGATCGCCCCTGGGCCGAAAATGGCTTGCTCGACGTCCGCCCCGTCCTCCACGCCACCCTGGCCGGCGACCACCGCGCCACCGATGGCCTCACCGGCGCCCGATTCCTCGACTCCCTGAACCGCCTCCTCCAGCACCCCGAGTCGCTATGACCGAATCCCAAATCCACGCGGCCATCGCCCAGTGCCTCGCCCCCATCGCCCCGGAAGCCGACCTCTCCGCCCTCGACCCGAAGGCCAACCTGCGCGAGTCACTCGATCTCGACTCCTTCGACTTCCTCCAATTCCTCATCGCCCTGAGCCATCAACTCCGCCTCGACATTCCCGAAGCCGATTACTCCCAACTGGCTTCTCTCCACGACATGACTTCATACCTCGCGCAGCGCCTCCCGCTCCGCTAATCCGCCGCTCCTCCTCCCTCTCTCCCTTTTCCTCCCCTTCTCCCTCGTCGGAAAACTTTACAGGTCGGAAACGAGCCGAGTGATTGAGGAATGCATAGTCTACTCTTTGGTAGTCAAATATTTACAAACTGTGTTCACTCCGATTTAATGGTTCCGGCTGGGAAATGTGTCGAATTCTTTTACACTCAAACCCGAAAATCAATGGCTTAGCGAATGAATGGAAGTCAAAAAATGGCGATTAAGAAAAATTTTCAATTTCATATTAGTCTCACATTCAATGTTTTATGAAGTCAATTGAATGACATGGACGTTACATTGGCACATGGAAAGCTTTTTTACGCGAGGCGCCCGTTGGGGCACTGTGATGTTCAGAAGGTCTGTCCCCCATTACCCATTGGAATCCACATTACTCCAGCAGCCACTCAACCCCGGATCCCGCTATCCCGCGGCTCCACCAACCTACCCACAATAGCGAATTAAAACATTCGCCCCAACTCATACCATGAAAACTAAATCCTCGTTCCTCCTGGGACTGGCGGTACTGACCACCGGTCTCGTGGCGCTCATCCCAACGCGAGCCTCGGCCGTCAACGTCAGTCTGGAACTCGCCTTGGTTGTCGATGAATCCGGCAGCATCAATAATACGGAATGGGAGTTGCAGCGCGACGGCTACGTCAATGCCTTCAAGAACCCGGCGATCCAGACTGCTATCATCGACAGTGGCGGGATTGCCGTCACGTATATTCAGTTCGATGCGGACACCAATCAAGGCATTGGTTGGACCCTGCTGAACGATGTCGCCTCGATCAACCTGTTTGCCGACGCGATCGACGGTCTGGCACGATTTGGCGACAGGGGCACGGGAGTGGCCGGAGCGATTCGTTTTGCCGCATCGCTCTTCGGCACCGAAGTCGGGCTGACCGACAATGGGTTCACCTCAACGCGCCAGATCATTGATGTTTCCGGCGACGGCCGGGAGAACCAAAGCGGGAACCAGAACAACGTGATTACCGACCAGGTAACCGACGCGGCCATCGCCGCCGGGATCGATCGGGTCAACGGCATCGTCATCAGTCCGAACGGAGAAGCCGGTTTGCTCACGTTCTATCAGACCCAGGTCCAGGATGGACCGGACAGCTTTACCCTGGTCGCCGATGACTTCGACGATTTCGAGGATGCCATCGACAAAAAGATCTTCGCCGAAGTGACCAACCAACCGCCGTCAGTGCCGGAAGGTGGCTCGTCGATTGTGCTGGGAATGGTGGCGATCGCGTGCTTGGCCGGAGCCAAAGCCCGTCGGTCAGGCACACGCCAGTAAATCGAATTCGGCGCCCTTCGCTTCACCAGAGGCCACCCACGCGGGTGGCCTCTTTTGTGTTCAAAACCAATAAAAATCACGACGTCCGCACGAGCGTTTGAGAACGATCGGGACCGACTCCGGCCATGCGGACCGGCAGGTCGAGGGCGTCACTGAGGCGGTCGAGGTACGCCTGGGCGTTGGCCGGCAGGTCAGTCCATTGGCGGACGCCGGAGATGTCCTGCTGCCAGCCCGGCCAATCTTCGTAAATCGGAGTGACTCGATCCCAGTCCTCGATCCGCACCGGTGGGGTTTCCAGGCGCTGGCCATCCAGTTCGTAGGCCACGCAGACCGGGATCGATTCAAAGTCGTCCAATCCGTCCAGATTGGTCACCGCCAGTTCGTCCATGCCTGACACGATGGCCGAGTAGCGCAGCAAGACGAGGTCGAGCCACCCGCAACCGCGCGGTCGACCGGTGGTCGCGCCAAATTCACGCCCGAGTCGGTGGAGTTTGTCCGATAACGCCTCGTTCTCGGTCGGAAACGGCCCGCTCCCAACGCGGGTGGTGTACGCCTTGCAGACGCCGATGACGCGATCGACGGCATGCGGCCCGACACCGGCCCCGGTGCATGCGCCCCCGGCGATGGTGCTGCTGCTCGTGACAAACGGGTAGGTCCCAAAATCAATATCGAGGTGCGTCCCTTGAGCGCCCTCAAAGAGCACGCTCCGCCCAGCCTTGAGTTGCCGGTGCAGGAACACCGCCGTGTCCGTCACGTGTGGCGCCAGTTTTTCGCCCGCCGCGAGCAACTCGTCCCGTACGTCCGCAAAATTCAGCTTTTCAAGCCCAACGGTGGCCAGCAGTTCGTTCGCCTCGTCCACCTTCGGCCCCAACTTCGCTGCAAAATCATGGGGCACCATCAAATCGGCCAGCCGCAGGCCGCTCCGGTGCGCCTTGTCCGCATACGCCGGCCCAATCCCACGCCCCGTCGTCCCAATCTTCGCCGCCCCCAGTCGCGCTTCGCGAAAGCGGTCCAACGCCCGGTGACTCGGCAGCGCCAAATGCGCCCGATTGCTCAACATCAGATTCTCCGGCCCAATTGCCTGCCCCCGCTTCCGCAACCCTTCGATCTCCCCCACCAACGACACCGGATCCATCACCACCCCATTCCCAATAACACAGACCTTCCCAGTCCACAAAATGCCGCTCGGGATCAAGTGCAACACGTGCTTCTCCCCGTCCACAATCACCGTATGACCGGCATTGTTCCCCCCCTGCGCCCGCACCACAACATCCGCGCTCTCGGTCAGGAAATCGATGATCTTCCCCTTCCCTTCATCGCCCCATTGGGCGCCGACAATCACGACATTCGCCATGCTGGTTTCTCCTATTAAACAATATCAGTCCCTCCGGCGCCAAAACCGCACCCACGGGAGCGTCACAAATCAATCCGCCAACCGCTCAGGCCATGTTCATCACAACCATCGCCGCCGCCAGCACACACGCCAGCACCCCGGCAATCCCCAGCATCAGCAGGCCGCCGCCACTCTGTTTCACCGCCTTCTTCTTCCCGAAAGCCGGCATCGATGGATTCGCTTCTTCGCTCACACCCACGATCAAACCCCGCTCAGCCCTCCCCGCAACACGAATTTCCTCACCTTAAACACTTGAAGATTACTAAAATTACTGTAAATACTGCGATCCGACTGATCCGACTGACCGACTGACCGACTGACCCACTGACCGACTGACCCACTGACCGACTGACCCACTGACCCACTGACCGACTGACCGACCTCCGACCTCCGACCTCCGACCTCCGACCTCCGACCT
>JBJXFS010000115.1:0-23501 GCA_046155625.1 Verrucomicrobiales bacterium
AAGGTAGTGTTTCACTGGGAGTGGCGGGCTGGGGCCGCCATGGAACCGAAAACGTTTTGACATGGCGAGCGACCGGTCTGAGTCGAATGCTCGAGTCAGTATGGCGGTCTTAGCCCGCCACTCCCAGTCGTCCCCCGGTTTTTTCATGCTTTTTTCGCCCGTGCAAAAATCCGTCGTTCCCGCTCGACAGGCGAAAATTTTTTAGCTTCCGGCGCGCGGTAAACCTCGGATACAGGTATCATTGAGTCGATACCCCCATGAATGAATCCTCGATCACCTCGATTTTCGTCGGCAACCGCTGGCGGCTCGCCACCCTCCCGGCCACTGCGGTGGCGCTGCTTGCGGCCACCACTGGGTTGGCCGGTCGGTATCCGGCGACCGGCACCCAAGGGTTTTCTTACGCGAACGACAGTGTGCCGGGGGTTGGCAACTGGAACGACGGCACCTCGCTGACGAGTACGCTAGTGGGCGAACCGCCCACTCCGGTCGCTTCGGTTCAGGGGAACTCACTGCGGCTGGCCGGTGACGGGGTGGTCGGCACGGGCGCATCCTTCAAGATTCCGGATCTCGATCCCGGCCAGGACATCAATGCCGTGACGGTCAATTTTTCGCTCAAGGCCTTTTCCAGCGGGACGGCGGGCCAGGGGCTTTCGGTGAACTTCGGCGGCATTCCGGACGGGCTGGGGGACGGCGAGTTGGGCTGGCCGCTGCCCGGCGGCCTGACCGTCGCGTGGGAAACATTTGGCGCGCAATCGGCTGGTGAAATCCAGGGGGCGATCGCGATTTATGCCAACAATCTGTTGCTCGGCCGGTATCCGACCACCTTCCTCAATGACACGGGGTTCCGCTCGGCCGTGGTGCGGTACGACGCACAGGGGCTGGATGTCCGATGGAACAACGTGGATATCGTGGTCAACCTGCCGCTGCCGGGATTCGCGCCGGCCATCGGGCATCGAGTGGCGTTTTCGGCCCGCACAGGGACCGAGTCCAGCCAGGAAATCGCGATCGACAACATCAGTGTGGTCACCACGGCCACCACGGCCATTGCCACTGGGGGGCCGGTAATCAGTGAATTCGTCGCGGCCAATTCCGGTTCCTACGAGGATGAAAACCTCGAGACACCGGACTGGATTGAAATTATGAACGGCAGCGGTTCGACCGCCTCCATGACGGACTGGTTTTTGACCAACGACCCGGCGAACAAAACCAAGTGGGCCTTCCCCGCGGTCTCGATCCCCGCCAATGGCTACCGAATTGTCTTTGCTTCGGGCAAAAACCGCGCCGCGCTCACGGGCCAGTTGCACACGGATTTTACGCTGCAGCGCGAATCCGGCTATCTGGCTCTGGTGCGACCCGACCAGACGATCGCGTCCGAATTCACCTACGGAGCCCAAGCGCCGGACATTTCCTACGGGGAAGTCGGATCCGCCCGCATCCGCGGGTACCTGGAATCGCCCACGCCCGGGATAAAGAACATTAGTTTGGTGGGCAACGGCCCGCCGGCCGAGGAAGTGGTCTTTTCGCGTCCCGGTGGATTGCTGCCTCAGGGGTCGACCATCCCGCTCTCGATCGCCCCACCCGTCCAGCCCGGGGCCGTCGTCCGGTACTCGCTCGGCCAGTCACTGCCCACCGAGCTGTCACCGGCGTACGTGGAACCATTCGCCATCACGACGACCACCACCATCCGAGCTCGCGTTTTCGTGGCCGGCCAGCTTCCAGGCCCGGTGAGCAGCCGGACGTTTCTGCGTCTGGATGCCAGCCTGACCAACTACAACGGGTCCGGCCAGATCTTCTCCTCCAACATCCCCCTGGTGGTCCTCGACAGCCACGGGGTCGCCGTCGACTCGACCACCGACCCGAATGCCGCGCGTCCGTATCGGCCCACGTACGGCGTCGTGATCGCTCCCGATCCTGCGACCGGACGCACCCGCCTCGACGGGCCGGCCGACTACCAAGGTCGGGGCGGCATCCATGTCCGTGGCGAGAGCTCCTCCGGGTTCGGTCAAAAATCCTATTCCTGGGAGACATGGAACAACCTGGATCAGGATCAGGATGTCTCATTCCTCGGGCTCCCGGCCGAGTCCGACTGGGCTCTCATCGGCCCATGGTCGGACAAGGGCATGATGAACAACTACCTCGTGTTTTCTTGCTTCGATGACATGCGAAGCGATTGGGTGGCGCCCCGGACGCGGTTTGTTGAAGTGTTTTTCAACCAGGAGGCCGGGCAGCCGGTCAGTTATGCCGACTATCGCGGGTGCTATCTGCTGGTCGAGCGGATCAAGCGCGCCTCGAACCGAGTCGACCTCGCCTCCCTGAACCCGCTGGTCACCGACCCGGTCTTGCAGACGGGCGGGTATGTGTTCAAGACCGACAAGATCAATCCGGGGACGACGCAGTGGTCGACCTCGCGCGGGATCTCGATGCAGAGTTCCGATCCCGGGACGCTCCCGACCTCGCAGCGGAATTATTTGCAGAAATACCTCAATGATTTTGAGGCCGTCTTGCACGGTGCCAATTTCGCCAATCCTCAGACGGGATACGCCGCGTGGATCGACGTGGCCAGTTTCATCGATGCCCAGTGGGCGGTGGAAATCTCCAAGCAGATCGACGGCTATGTTTTCAGCACGTACTACCACAAAGATCGTGGTGGGAAAGTGCGCGCCGGGCCGCTCTGGGACTTCAACATCTCCATGGGCAATGCCGATTATGCCGAAGGCGAACATCGCACCGGCTGGAACTACGACGCCTCGCGCACCGCTCCGCTCGCCGGCGGCCTGTGGTTCGGCCGCCTTCACGCCGATCCCAACTACCGCGTCGCCACGTTTGACCGGTATTGGCAGTTGCGTGCCGGCAGTTGGAATACCGCCTCGCTCATGGCTCGCATCGACGCCGTGGCCGCCCTGCTCACCGACAACGACCCGACCCCGGTGGTCAGCAACAGCCCGACCACGCTGCAGAACCCGGCCGCCCGCCATTACCGGAAACACCGCATCCTCGGCCAGCGGCATTGGCCCAATCCCGCCAGCTCGACCACCCGCACCACGTATCAAGCCGAAGTGGCCTTTCTGAAGCAGTGGATGACTGATCGGCTGACCTGGATGGACAACCAGTTTGCCGTCGGGTCGAGCGCCCTGCGTCCGCCCATTGTCACGGGGACACCCGAAGCCGGCAACTCACTGCGCGTCACGCTCGCCCCGTTCAGCGCCACCGTGCCGGGCGTGAATTTTCCCGCCGGCCGCCTCTATTTCACAACCGATGGATCCGATCCGCGCCCGCTCCATCACGCCCTGCCCACGACACAAAACATCACGGTGCTCACCGAATACGGCACCGGCCGTTGGTTCATCCCGAGCGCCTCCAACGGCGGCGATGCGATGCCGCCCGAGGCCTGGACCCAACTGGCAGAGCCCGCGAATGCCGCCGCCTGGTCGACCGGCACGCTGGGCATTGGATTCGACACCCAGCCGTCGTCCTCAAGCAATCCGACGAAGTACCACGTCGGCGGAGCGCACGTCGGGGACACGGCTTGGACCGGCGGGGCGAGCAACGTGCAATCGGCCATGCTGAATCAAACGGCAGCCGCCTTCATCCGGGTTCCGTTCAACCTGACCGCCGACCAGCGGGCACGACTGGCCACCCTCACGCTGCGCATCCGCTACGACGACGGCTTCATCGTCTTCGTCAATGGGGTCGAGGTCCACCGTCAGCACGTGGCTGCGGATGTGCCGGCCGCCTGGAACGCGACCGCCAATGCCACGCCGACCAGCCACACGGAATCCGCTGCCTCCGCGGTCAGCCAGTTCAACATCTCGCAGGCCATCCCCCACCTGCGCGAAGGCGCCAACATGCTCGCCCTCATCGGCCTCAACAAATCTGCCGCCGACAGCGACTTCCTGTGCAGCCCGGCTCTGTCAGGAGCCCTCGGCACGCGCCCCGCTGCCGCCCAGCCCGCCATCACCGCTCCGGTGTACACCGATTCCTTCGTCGTTTCCGACACCACCACCGTCAAAGCGCGCCTCTACTGGCCCGAAACAGCCATGTGGTCGCCGTTGGCCACCACCACTTTCGCCGCCGCCGCCGTGCCCGCGTCCAAAGAGAATCTGATTGTTTCGGAAATCCATTATAACCCGACCGCTCCCACCGCCGCCGAGACCGCTGCCGGGGCCGGAGGAGCCAGCGAATTCGAGTTCATCGAATTGCTCAACACCTCCGCCACGCAGACGGTCAATCTGAACGGCGTCCGCCTCACCGGAGCCGTCCAGGAATTCAACTTCTCCCTCGCCGAGGCCTCGACCCGCCTCTTGCCTCCCGGCGGCCGCGTCGTCATCTGCGGCAATCTAGCCGCCTTCCGCACCCGCTACGGTCCGCTGCCCGGCGTGCGGCTGGCTGGAGCATTCGGCGGCAATTTAAACAACACCGGCGAAACCATCACGCTGCTTGACCATACCGGCGCCACCCTCTGGAGCTTCGCTTATGCGCCCAACGCGCCGTGGCCCGACGTCACCAATGGCACGTCCATCGTGCTCAAATCCCCAGACTCCCAACCGCCGCCCGATCCGGCTGTTGGCTCGAATTGGCGCGCCAGCGCGGCCGTCCACGGATCACCCGGCCAGGCCGACTCAATTCCGTTCACGCTGACTCCGAACGGCGACGACGATGGCGATAGCGTGCCCAACCTCATCGAACACATCCTCGGCAGTGATCCGACCAACCCTCGCTCCGCCGCCTCCCCTCGCGCCGACTTCCAATCAGCCGATGGGCATGTCCTCTTCCAGTTCCCCCGAACCCCCGCCGCTGATTATTACATCCTGACCATCCAGACCAGCACCGACCTCATCACCTGGCAAAATGAAACCGGGCTCACGTTGGTCGGCACCACCCCGGGCGACAATGGCCTGCTCCTCGAAACGTGGCGCACCCAAGTCCCCGCCCTCACCTCCGCCACGCCACTCTACTTCCGGCTTTCAGCCCGCTTGCGGTGAGGCGGTCCGTCGAAAACCGACAGGCTTCCATGAATCGCTCGATCCCCGCCGCCAACGACGCGTACTCTTCTCGAAAGACGGTGATTGGTTTTTCGATAGGCACTATCGCAAGTGTGGTTTCGTTGGTCATGGTGCCGTTCAGTCTGAGCGATGTGTTGTTAGCGCTCATGGCAGGCGCATTCGCGGGCGCAGGGATGATCCATAGTATCAAGAAAGGATCGCAGTCTGGACTGAGCATAATCTTTGCTTCCGTGCTCGTGCTTCAGAATATCGCGAGGTCGCTGAATCCCCAAAGCTCTGAAATTCAATTCCCTGTCTACCCACTGTCCTTTGCCTGCATTGCGATGAGCATTGGCTCGGGCGTCGCCCTGGCGTACCGGAGAATCAGGAAAGCGGGCTAAGGATTGGAGAGTCGAACAGGGTTCTTCAATCGAAGGTCGCTTGAGAAGTGGGGACGACGCCGTGCCGCTCGCCGGTCTCCGGCGCATGCCGCAGGGGCATGTTACCCACTGAGGAGCTTGCTCCTGCCTCGCCGGGGCCCCGCGGGCTACTTTTTGAATTCCTTCTTGCGCCGAGGCGGCGGCGGGCGCAATTCCTGGGATGGCTGGAGTGGCGACGGAGCTGAAATTTGACGAGCGCGGGCTGATCCCTGCGGTGGTGCAGGATGCCTCGACGAAGGAGGTGTTGATGGTGGGGTGGATGAATGCCGAGTCGTTGGCGCGCACGCGGGAGTTGGGGGAGACGGTTTTCTGGAGCCGCAGCCGGGGGAAGTTCTGGCACAAGGGGGAGGAGTCGGGAAATATCCAAAAGGTGCGGGAGATTCGGTTCGATTGCGACGCGGACGTGCTGCTGGTCCTGGTCGATCCGGCGGGACCGGCGTGTCACACGGGTGAGCGGACGTGTTTTTTCCGCACGCTCAAATGAGCCGGAGCCGGGAGAGGTCCTGAGTGTCGACCATGCCGACCGGCCGGCCCTCGGTATCGACGACGGGAAGATCGTCGACACGGTGGTCGCGGAGCAGGGCGAGCACTTCGACGGCCAGCTTGTCCTGCTGAATGGCGATCGGCTGGCGGCTCATGAAGTCCCGCACCGGTTTATGGCCGATTTGGCCGCCTTTCTGGAAGGCCCGGACGAAGTCACCCTGGGTGAAAATCCCGGCGAGCCCGCCGTCGTCACCGACGACCAGGCAGGCGCCGCTGCGGGCCTGGGTCATGGCGGTCAGGGCCATTTGCACGGTGGCCTGGAGGCGCACGGTGGCGACCTGCGCCTCTTTGCGCATGATGTCGCGGACACGGGTGAGCAAAGCGCGGCCGAGCGACCCTCCGGGGTGGAGGCGGGCGAACTGATCGGCCTCAAAGCCGCGAGCTTCGAGCAGGACCATGGCCAGGGCGTCACCGAGGACGAGTTGGACGGTGCTGGAGCTGGTGGGGGCGAGGTTGAGCGGGCAGGCTTCGCGCTCGATGGAGGCGTCGAGCACCAGGTCGCAGTGCTGGGCCAGGGTGCTGTTAGCGCCGCCGGTGAGGGCGACCAATCTGGCCCCCTGAGTCTTCAAATGCGGCAGCAGGTTGAGCACCTCCTCGGTTTCGCCGCTGTGACTGAGGATGAGCACGCAGTCGCCGGCGCCCACCATGCCCAGGTCGCCGTGCAGGGCGTCCTGCGCGTTGAGCACGACGCTGGAGGCGCCGGTGGAGTTCAGGGTGGCGGCGATCTTCCGGCCGATGGTGCCGCTTTTGCCCACGCCGCAGACGATGATTTTTCGGCCGGCGGCCAGCGTGGCGGCGAGCATCTCGATCGCCGCGGAAAATGCCCCGTCGATGCGGTCCCGCAGCCGCCGCAATTCGGCGATTTCCAGGTCCACCACGTGGCGGGCTTTGGCGGCGTAGTCCATGCGAGTGCGCAGCGGCGCGGTTGAGCAGGCCGCCGGCACCCAGCATGCCGCCGGCACCCGCCCCGTCCATCGCAATCGCGCGGTCTCAAATTCTCGATGCACCGGCCACGTGCTTCGGCCAGCATGCCAGTATGGGTCGCATTCGTTGGTGGGCCGCGGTCGGCTTCCTGGGTTTTTGTCTTTGGCATGCCGGCGACTCGTTCTTGCACCGGTCAGTGACGCAGCCGCCAGGCGTGCTGGCTCTCGATCCGCCGCGCCAGTCGCAGCCGGCCCGCGATGCCGCTCCGGTGCGTGTGGGAAAATTCACGCTGACGCCATTGGCCGACTTCGAAGTCACCGCGCGGTTGCTCTCACGCGAACGGTATCGGTTCGACCGCCCCAGCGCGCTGTCGCCGATCGACTTCGCTCTCGGCTGGGGACCGATGTCGGACAGCGCGGTGCTCGACGAGATCGAGATTGAGCAGGGGGTCCGCTGGTTTTGGTGGCGCAGTCGCGCGCTGCCGGTGCCACCTGAGGAAGTGGCGCGCCACGCGACCAATGTCCACCTCATCCCGATGAACGATTCCGTGCGTGCGGACCTGATGCGCCTCCGCCCCGGACAGATCATGACCCTTGTCGGCCGTCTGGTCAGTGTGAATGGCGATGATGGATTTACCTGGCACAGTTCGCTCAGCCGCGGCGACACCGGCCCCGGATCCTGTGAGGTGCTTTATGTGGAAAAAGCCTTTCCAAGGTTCGATTGAACGCCTTAGCCTTCGGCACCATCCCACTTGGTCATGCCTCACCCAATCTTCCCCCACGCCGCCCGCAGGTTGGCCGCGGTCCTCTGCCTGATCTGCCTGTCGCCAGCGAGCGCCCGCGAATGGACGTCCACCGACGGGAAAAAACTGGAGGCCGATTTTATTTCCGCCACCGCGGATGAAGTGCGCGTGAAACGCACGGCCGACGGTCGCGAAGTCACGCTGCCCATGGCGCGCCTTTCGGAGGACGATCGTGCCTGGGTGAAGGCGCAGAATGTGCCCTCCGCCCCGCAAAACGTAAGGGTGGATCAGACCGAGAACTCCGAACTCACCGGCCCCTACGCCGCGCTGGTCACCGGGGACTGGGCGCTGTCGACCTACAAAAACCTTCCGTTCGCCCTGCATGCGCCGAAGGATTTGTCCACCGCCTCCCTGCTGCCTCTGGTCATCGCTCTGCACGGCAAAAGTGACAACAACGAGAACGGCAAACAGATCGGCGGGTGGATGCGGAGTTTTGCCAAGCCGGAGCGCCAGACGAAACACCCGTGCGTCGTCCTCGCCCCGCTGTGTTACCAACCCCACGGCGGAACCGGCGGCGGTTGGAGCGCCAAGCCCGGAGATGAAGTGGTCGGGCTCGTCAAGGATCTCGTCAAATCACTGCCGATCGACAAGACGCGCCTCTACGTGACCGGCCACTCGATGGGCGGCTTCGGAACCTGCCACCTCCTCGCCGCGGAACCGCGTCTCTTCGCCGCTGGCATCCCGATGGCCGGCTGCAGTGGCGACGCCGGAGCCCTGCGGCGCATCCCCCTTTGGGTCTTCCACGCCGCGGACGACGACGTGGTCAAGGTCGACGGCGCCCAGCGGCTCGCGGAAGCGCTGGAACGCGCCAAGACGTTCAAGTACACCGAGTACCCGGATGGCGGTCACGGCATCGCCGACCGCGTGTTCAATGACGACGCCGTGCACGACTGGCTCTTTACGCAGGTGCGGAAATAGGCGGCGTGGGAAGACTCAGCCGACCATGAGATCGTCGCGCGAAAGCCCGGTGAGGTCTTGCAGCCGGCGAAGGAGGCGCAGAAAGGTGAGGATCAGGAAGGCCATCATGGGCAGGCCGGTGATGAGAAATCCCCATCCGGTAATTTTTCCGATGGCCGCCGTGTAGGCTTCGGATCCCGGGGTTTTGCCGTCGAGGAAATGGAGCGCCACCCCGTAATTCAGGACCGCGCTCAAAACGAACGAGCCGGCCAGCGTGAGCGTCGCCTGCCACAACACGCGCTGGAACGCTTTGTCCTCCTGGCGTTCGCGAATGAGGCGGTCGATCTTGGCGACGTGCATCAAGTCCGGATTCATGAGCAGCGCCTTGACCAGCGGTTTGCCGGCGCGATGGGTCCAGACGAAGAGCGCGGCGAGCAGCAGCGGGATGGCCGCTTCCTTGAGGGCAAATGCCTGTGCGCTCAGTTCAAGCAAGCCAAGCCCGCCGGTCAAAAGGACGCCGATCAGCCCGATGATGGAAAAAATGTTAATCTTGCGTCGCTGGTGCCAGTCGTAGGCTTGGTACCCGAGCGGCATCGCCATGGCGATGACGAGCGCCCACTTGGGACCGACGGCGAAGGTGCCCGATTCTTTGCCGCAGTAACTGAGCACGGTGACCGGGAGGACCACGTTGAGGAGCAGGCTGGCCAGAGCATTTTCCTGCTTGGCGGGCGCGGCTGGTGGTGGGGCGGGGGCTGGGGACGGGGCGGACTCGGAAGTCATGGATGGTAGGATCGATTGAGGTGAAAAGACGATGGAATGAGGCCTCCGCTCGTGGCTCAGACGGTCGCCGTGGACCGAAGGCGCCCGGTGGCGCGGGCCCAGGCGTGGAGCAGGCGGAGCCGAAAATGGCGCCATTGATACCCGTTGACAATGCGCTGGCGGCTGGCGGCCCCCATTTCTTGCAGTCGGTCGCGCACGGCATACGCGTGCCGCAGGCGCTCGGCCAACGCCTCAGGATCATTGGCGGGCACAAGCCAGCCGGTCACGCCATCGACCACTCCGTCCCCTGACTCGCGCGTCCCGATCATCGGGAGGCCGGCCGCCGCGGCTTCAAATGTGACTTTGGCCCACCCTTCACACTCGCTGGGAAAAACAAACACGCTGGCCTGACGAAAAAGCGCCGGCAGATCGCGGGAAAAGCCCAGCACTTTCACCGACGGGGTGGCCCACTCGCGCAAGGCCGGCTCGATTTCGGGATGCACCGTCCCCACCAGCCAGAGCTCGGCGTCCTTGAGCGCCAAAGCGTGCCAGGCTTGCAGCAAATGATGCACCCCCTTCCGTCGGATCAAGGCGCCCGCGAAGAGCGCCCGAAATACCTCCGGTGGCCGCTCGGCCGGCGTGAAGGCGTCGACATCCGCTCCGCGCGCCACTATGACGATTTTCTCCGGAGACGTCCCGGCCAGAGCAAACGTCTCGGCTGAATATGTCGACTGCACCAGAATCAGGTCGGCCAGATCGTACTCGAGCAAAATCTGCTGGCGGCTCGGGGGCAGCCGGTCGAGCCGCGCCCGCCACCCGCGGCGCGCCCGCAATTCGCGTTCCGACTTCGTTTCGAATCTTTTGGTCAGCCCTTTGTTGCGGTGCCACGTCGGGATTTCAAGCAGGCAGGGCAGGCCACGCTGCCGCGCCACCATCAACGACCGCAGACAGTCACCCGACCAGCTGTGGAAACAATCATACCTCCCCGTCCCCACCTCGCGCGCCGCCACCCAGTCGAGATACCGCTTTTTTGCCCCGTAGTACCGCGCGCTGGCCAGTCCGCTGAGCAGGCGCACCGGATGACCGGCCAGCGACCGAATGCGCGAGGGCGGGATGGCGGACTGTTCATTGGCGTAGCCGACCGCGCGCCCGAGGATTCCGGCTTCGTGCGCGGCCAAGGCGCTCTGGTATGAGGTCAGGTGGAGGCCGGTTCCGCCAAACCCGGCGCTCGTCGTGTACAGCAGCGATTGCGGCAGCAGCCCCGCCGCCGGTGGGGCGGACGGCGGCAGATCAGGAGTGGCAAACGCGGACACCCGTGCCGGATACCCCGGATCACGCGGGTTGGAAACTTCAATTCATCGGTCGCACTAAGGCAATTCCCCTAGCCGCATTGCTGGAAGATTTACTTGGCGAACGCCGCCTCATCCTCCATTATCCCGCTTGCCCGACCGGGTACCGAACCACCAACCACCCACACCACCCATGAAAACTCTGTTCACGCTCGTCGCCGCAATCTGCTTTGGCGCCGGTGTCGCCTCCGCCGACCCCGTCAATAAACTCTGCCCCGTCAGCGGCAAGGCCGGCGACCCCGCCGTCATCATCAAATACTCGAAAAAAATCGGGTTCTGCTGCGACAAGTGCAAAGGCAAGTTCGAAAAAGATCCGGCGTCGTTTGGCGAGAAAATCGCCAATTACAAGGCCGACAGCAAGAAATGCATACTCAGCGGCGAGGACGTGGACGCCGAGAAAACCCTCGAGTACAAAGCCGAAATCAGCGCCTGCTGTAACAAGTGCGAAGCCAAGATCAAGGCCGAGCCGGACAAGTTCATCGCCAAAGCGCTCAAGAAGTCCTGAGGAAACCCACTCGGCTCACTCCACTTCGAGAAAGCCGGTCGGCGGACCCCGACCGGCCTTTCTTTTTGCCCTTGGGCAGCGTTGTTACCGCCGGATGTCGGCGGTTCACATCTTGACGGCGCCGCAGGCCACCGGTGACACCGGCGCGGGATCAGCCGCGGCGAGCGGTCGGAACGGGGCGTCAAAGGCCTCTTCAAATCCGAAGACTCCCTCGAAATCCGACAGCTGGTCGTTCTCCGATTTCGAGAAGACCTCTGCCTCAATCAGATTGAAGACGACGCGCCCCACGTCGAGGGTCGATTCGAGCCGCCAGGTGCCAAGCACCACGCGAGCCATCGGGCCGAACTGGGCGAGGGCAATCTCCCGAAATCCATTGAGGATTTCCGGGCCGCTGAGATGCCCGTAAGCACGTCGCTTGTCCTTCTCAGCCAACCGCTTCTGCGCATGGTCCAGCGCATCCCGCACGAGCCCATACGCTTCTCTGGGATAGCGCGGGTCACGCGTCAGGCACAGTCGCACGCCTTCGTCAAAAGTGGGTCGGGAATTCATGGCGGTGGTCCAGGGTCTGCGGGGAGGGTCCGGTGGTGCGCGGAGGCACCGGTTCGGGCACCGGTCGTGCGCGGGAGTATTTCACCAGCGATCCCAAAACGACAATACCCAAAAACGCCAAAACCAGCCACCGCTCGTGCACCGTGAGCCGGTCCGAACCGATCGCGATAACTTTTTGAATGATGGCACGCATGGGTCGCGAAACGAATTCGCAACGACGTCGCCGCGGACAATCTTTCAGCCAAATGGGTCGCGATGTCTCTTGCGAAGAGGGCGAAGGACGCCAATACGGCCGGCGGGAACGGCACATCCCTTCGCCGACTTCGCGGAAAGCCATCCCGTCACGAACCGGGCGGAAGACCATCGTGGAGCACGCTCTTGGTGATTCTTGTGATTCATGGTTCCCTCCCTGATTCCATAGGGTAGTTTAGCGTTAGTTTTTCAGGACGGCCATTCCTGCGGCCTCGCTGAAAGGCAATCACCACTCCGCTCATGTTGAACGTCCACTCGATCACTCGGTTTTGGGTCTGGCTCACGGTCGTGAGTTCAGGGTGGGGTGTCTCCGCGGTGCCGGCCTTGGCATTCGTCGACGCCTCGGCGGATCGCGGCGCGTTGCCGGCCGTCGCTCCGGAATTTGAAGTCAGTTTTTTCGCCCGCGAGCCGGTGGTGCGCAACCCGTGCTCGATCGCGTTCGATGAGCGGGGTCGGATGTTTGTCAGCCACGGGCCGCAGTACCGCAATCCCGAGCCCGACACGCCGCCGGACAGTGTGGTCATTCTCGATGACACCAACGGCGACGGTGCGGCGGATGGGGCACGGACGTTTGCCACGGGCTTCAATTGCGTGCAGGGACTGGCTTGGCACGGCAGGGACCTTTGGGTCGCCAATGCGCCGGACTTGACGGTCGTTCGCGACACGGACGGCGACGATGTGGCGGACGAATACATCCGTGTCTTCACCGACCTGGGAAACATCGAACACGGCGTGCATGGGCTGAACTGGGCGCCCGACGGACGTCTTTACATGAGCAAGGGCAACAGCAAGGGACTGGTGATCCAGGACTGGAAAAAGGATGAGCCGGATCGCCTCGCGCCCAAACCATTTCGCGAGCTGTGGGGCGTTGCGGGGCCGAAGGATGCGCCGGATTTTCCCGCGCCAAAGACGTTCACGCGTGGGACCTACAAATCCACCTATCATCATCCGGCGGACGATTGGGGCCGCATGGGCGGCATCCTGCGCTGCGAGGCCATGGGCCGGAATCTCGAGATCGTGGCACGCGGACTGCGCAATCCCTACGGCCTGGGATTCGATGCCGGTTTCGACTGGCTGGGTGTGGACCAGGATCAGAACGAGGGCGACCGCCTCTTCATGCCGTTCCACGGTGCGGAATACGGGTGGTCGCATGCCTGGAGCCCGCATTGGACCGGCGAGGGCCACGTGCCCACCGCGCCCATCAGCGGTCCGGTGTTTCATGGCAGCGGCACGGGAGTGCTCTTCGCCGACGCGCCGAACTGGCCGGAGAAATTCCGCGGTGTCTGGATCATCAACGATTGGCTGCACAAGAATGCGCATATTTACCGGCCTGTGTGGCAGGGGGCGCTAATGCAGCCGCAGGGCGGCCAATGGGAGGATTTCATCACGGGCGGAAAGTCGCTTTTCCGTCCGGTGGACATGGCCTTCGGGCCGGAGGGTGCTCTTTACATCGTCGGCTGGGGCAGCGGGTATGGCGTGGAGCGTGACCACGACGGCAACATGACCAACGAAGGCCGGATTTTTCGCGTGATGCCGAAGGGCGCGGCCAGGCTTCCTGCCCTCCCGGTGAAGAAACTGGCCGAAATGACCGCCGCTGAACTTATCGCCGAGTTCTCCAATGCGCTGCCCGTGCGTCGGATCAATGCTCAGGATGAACTCGTCCGCCGTGGTGCCGCGGTGGTCGGCGATATCCTCGAGGCGCTGAAAACGCCCGGACTGCCGACAGCGGGCGAAACGTGGGCGGTGTGGACGCTGGCTCGCATCGGCCTCAGCGCGAGTTTTCTCCAAAGCACCACGACCGATCCCGCCTCAGCCCTCAACCGCCGCATTCAGGCCGTGCGGGCACTCGGATTTGTGACGTCCACCGCCCTGCCGGAGGTGCTGCCATCGCTGCTCGCCTCGCCGGAGCCCCGCCTGCGCTTCGCCGCCATCCAGGCCGCGCACCAGGCGGGCTCGACCGCCTGCTTTTCCCTTCTCACGGATCACGCCGCCACCGAAAGCGATCGCGTGGGCTACTATGCGACCTGGCGCGCCATGCAGGACCTTGGCGGTGAGGAGGCGCTGCGTCCACTGCTGGCCGACCCGCGTGGACCGGCGCGTTGCGCCGCCCTGCTGGGCCTAGTCGACCTCGGTGCCATGAAGCCCGAAGCGCTGAACGCCCTGGCCACCGATGCGGACAAAAACGTCGCCTTCGTGGCCCAGCTTGGACTGGGCCGCGGCATCATGAAGCCCCTGGGCGCGGCGTTCAAAGGGGGGGCGGCGAGTGGTGGGACGGATCCCATCGCTGATTTGGAACGGCTCGCTCCCATTGCCTCCACCATCGAAGCCGAAAGCCGGCTGCGATACTCCACAGGCACTTTGAAAATCGGCCATCGCAGCTACACCGACCGGTCTTACGTTTTCACCAAAGTGCCCGAGGCTCTCGTCGGGGCGGAAATCATTCGCACCGCCAACGACGACGACAGCACGCGCGGCAATTCATTCCTCTCGTTCGATCTCGCCCTGGCGTCGACCGTTCTTGTCGCCCACGACGTGCGGCTGAAGCAGCGTCCCGAGTGGCTGCAGTCGTTCGCCGACTCCGACCTCTCGGTCACCACCGACGACACCCGGTTTCATCTCTGGTCGAAGGACTTCCCGCCCGGCAAAGTGACCCTCGGCGGTAACCTCGCCGCCGATCCGCGGGGGTCGAAGTCCAACTACTTCGTCGTCATCCAGCCGAAGCCACTGCCGCCGCAGCCGACGCCCACTACGGCGGAAGCCTCGCTGGGCGCCCTGGCGAAGGCGGATGCACGACGCGGCGAGGCGTTGTTTTTCCACTCAGCCGCCTGTTCCACCTGCCATCGCGTCGGCCACCGCGGCATCAGCTTCGCTCCCGACCTGACGAATCTCGGCGCCCGCATGGAGGCGCGGCATATCGTGCAGTCGATGCTGGATCCCAACGCCGTGATCACCGAGGGATTCGCCGCGCACTCCGTCGAAGCCGGGGGAAAATCTTACTTCGGCGTCTTGCTTTCGACCGGACGCACCGTGCGCCTCGGCCTGGTCAGCGGCGAGGTCGCCGAGATCCCCGAGGACACCATCACCCGGCACGAGACACTGCCCGTTTCTCCCATGCCGCCGATGACCAGCGTGCTGAGCCCGCAGGACGTGGCGGACATCACGGCCTGGCTCATGACCACCCACCCCAATGCCTCCGGCGCCAGCACGCCCGCCGGTGCCACCACGCCGGTTCCATCAGCGGCTGCTTCTGAAAAACCATCTGCCCCCGAGCCATCCTTCAAGTTCCATCCAGCCGACACCTCGCCGCTGAGTGCCGAGCAGAGGGCGGACCGCCTTCTCATCAACCAAAGCGGGACGATGATCGGGGAGTTTGTTTTCGCTGATTCCCGTATCCGCCGCCCCTTCTTCGCCAATCTGCGCGCTCCGGGCGGCATACCCGTCACGCGCGCCTGGCCACCGGTGGAAGGCGTGGACGCGACCGACCATGCCGACATGCATCCCGGCGTGTGGCTGGCTTTCGGCAACATCAGCGGTCAGGATTTTTGGCGCAATAAGGCGACGATAAAACACGAAAGCTTTGCCATGCCGCCCGCGTGGAAGGACGGGAACCTCAAGTTCTCCACGCTGAGTTCCCTGCGCGACGCCGAGGGCAGCCCAATGGCCACCATGCGCAGCGACCTCACCCTCACGCCGAAGGGCCATGAACTCCACCTCACCTGGGCCGCCGCCCTCAGTCCCGAGATCGACGGCTTCTACTTCGGCGACCAAGAAGAAATGGGCTTCGGCGTGCGCGTGGCCACTCCGCTCGTCGAAAAAAACGGCGGCCTCATCACCAGCAGCACCGGCCAAACCACCGCCAAATCAACCTGGGGGCAGCCCGCCCAATGGTGCGATGGCTCCCGAACCGCCAACGGCATCCAAGTCGGCGCCAAGATCATCCCCGATCCCGCCAACTTCCGCCCTTCCTGGTGGCACAACCGCGATTACGGCGTCCTCGTCGCCAACCCGTTCGGCCGCGCCGCCATGAAGCAGGGCGACGAAAGCCGAATCGAGGTGAAGAAAGGCGAATCGCTTAGCCTCATGTTTACCGTGGTTTTCTACGTCACGAAGCCATGAGTCGACCACCATCCCCCCAAAAATCCTAGGCCGCGGTAGTGGCCTCTTCAGGGCCAATCCAAGACACCCACTTTCCGGCGGGGGCGGGCCGCGGTTTTCGCCGTCTCCAAGTCCCGGAGTGTCCTAGAGAAGTTGTCCATGGGGGGATGAGAGGGCGGAGATCACCGCTTGGCTCGTGACCGTCTGACCGGCGAGCCCCCGACATCTGGACGCCCTCTGGAGCGGCGAAGCCGGCTCCCCCGGACGCGTGGATTGAAATTATTTCTGCCACAGCCGCCGCCGGATGCCGAGGAATCCATGGAAGCCTTCATCACAACCAACACAGCGCTGCGCCATGAAATCACCTCGTGATCCTTCCTCATCTTCAGTTTCAGCCCGGTACGGTCGGGCCGCGGCTCCGCTGGCAGCTGGGCTGCTGGCTGCCGTGGCTTTGGCATTCGGGGTCTATTCCCTGGATGGGGAGGAGGGCTCCGCTGCTCCATCGCAACCATTGCCGGAAGCGGCTTCGGAGGCAGGGGGCTCGGCGAATACGCCAGTCCCAGACAACTCGTCGACTCCCTCCGCCAGCGGGGGCCTGACATCGGTTTTCCAAGCCGCGCGGCACTCAGGGGCCCAACCGCCGCGGATGTGGCGGCTCACGCCGGACGCCCAGCCTCACTCACACCGGCAAAAACCCGCGCACACGGCGAAGAGAAAGCCACTCCGCAGCGCCCGTGTGGAGATCGCCGAGGGTTGGCTCGATGCCGCGGCGGTCGGGGCGCCGGTTTCCTTCGACCTTGGCGCGGGGCTGGTGGTGGAGGGGGAATTCGTATGGGCGCACCGAAAGGACACGCCCGGAGTCACGGTTTACGCCGGCACGCTTCACAATCCGCAAGGGAAGTTCTTCATCGAAAAAAACAGCCGTGGCTGGGCGGGGTCGTTTCGCCTGACGGATTCCAAAGAGATCGTCCAGCTCATGCCAGACCGCCATGAACCCGGCGTAAACCGGCTGGAACTATGGCCGGAAAAGGAAACCGTGTGCGCGTCGGCCGACACCGACGGCAATGCGGCCACACCCCCGCCAGCGGACCCGTCACTCGTACACACCAATCTCCACAGCCGGCCCGGCGCCGAGCACTGCATCTACCTCGACTTCAACGGAGAGACCGTGAGCGGCACTCAGTGGAACGTGTTCTACAATTCCTTCAATGACATCATCGTCCAGCCGAGCGGCCTGAGTCGGGAGGAGATCATCGGCGCTTGGGCGCGCGCCGCCGAAGACTGGATCATCTTCGACGTGGACGTAACCACCAGCCGCACGACCTATAACGACACCCCGTCCGAGTCCCGCGCCATGGTGGTCTGCACACCCACCGGCAACTGGTACTGGGACAATGAAGGAACGGGCAGCGGTGGAGTGGCGACCCTCGACTCGTTCAACAACCTCGTCACATCGGCGACCTGCTGGAATTTCAACATTGGCAATTACCTCGCCTGCGCCGAAACCATCTCCCACGAGGCGGCGCACACCATGGGCAACAGCCACGCGTCTTGGGAGTCATCCAATGGCTATAGCCAGGTCGAGTACTACAGGGGCCACGACACCGACTGCGGCATCGCGTGGGCGCCCATCATGGGCAACAGCTTTTTCCGCGGTGTCGACACCCTCACGCAGTTCTCCAACGGGTGGTACGGCGGCGCGGACAATGACGAGGACCAGCTCGACGAGATCGACTACGAACTCGACAAGATCGGCGACACCAACTCGATCCTTTTACCGACCGTTCTGACCATGTCCGGCAACTCCAAAAAAGTGAAGGGCCTCATCGACAGCGGCGGAGACGTGGATTCCTACGCCATTGAGTTGGAGTCGGGCGGCTGGATTGTCTCCGTGGAACCAAACCCCTGCGGCCCGAACGTGGACTGCGAAGTGGCGCTTCGCCGCTTCCCCGATGACAGCCTGGTAGCCCGCCGGTCCAACACCCAGGGCGCGCGGGAGACGCTCAGCGCCTCCCTCACCGTGCCGGATGCCGGCGGCCTCTTCCGCATCAACATCGCTTCCGATAACTGCATCAAAACGGACGGTTTGCCGGATCCCTACAACATCTTCAAAAATGGCTACTCGAACTACGGGGGCGTGGGCAGCTACACGCTCACCATCCGACGTCCGCCAGGATTCGAATCCAGCCCCCCGGTGGTCGCGGGAGTGAACATGTCCACCTTCCACGCGGGGGCGACATACTGCGAGGCGGAGGTGATTTTCCGTGACGCGAGCCAGATCAGCACGTTTTTCTCGGGCACCACCACCATCACGCTCGAACGCACCACGGGCGGCGTCACGCTCACTGGCGTGAAGGTCGGCTCCGTCTCATCCTCGACGGACGATTCAGGCACGACACCGCTCAACTTCAAGAAGCGCCGCTTCCGGTTTGCCGCGCCCGGCGGATACTGGGACGCCGCGGAGTCCGGCAGCTACCGCGTGCGTTTCCCCGCAGGCTCCGTGGCGGACGAGCACGCCAACGCTATCCCGGTCACGACAGTGAATGTCAGCAGCCTCACACCGGACACGGAAAAACCGGCCATAGCGTCCAAAATCACGCCCAAGAACATTGCCGAAGGCGAGAACGACCCCGTCGACATCGAGTTCGTGATCTTCGACGACTCGCCGGTCACCGTGGCGAGCAACGGCGCCGGTGTCTTTGAAGCGGTGTCCACCAGCGGCGCACCGACCATCTCGCTCCAGCGAATCAGTTATACAAAGGAGGACGGCGGACGGAATTGGCGCATCCTCTGCCGTGCCCTGCCGCCGGGGGGTACCTGGGACGACGCCGAAGCCGGGGTTTGGAACGTCCAGGTGAAGCCCTCGAAAATCAGCGACGTGGCGGGAAACTCACCCATATTGACGCACCCCACCTGGGCATTCACCGTCACGGCCTCGATCTTCTTTCAGAACTTCCAGGCCGAATCCGACGCCCACGGGTTCACCCTCGACACGGGCTGGGAACACGGCCTGACCGCAGGTGAAGGCCTGCCTTACGACGATCCGCAGGACAACGCGAGTCGTGTGCTTGGATTCCAGCTTGCCGGCAGCCGCATGTACACAGACCTGATGTCACAGCGCTTCGCCACCTCACCCCAGATCGACACCACGGGATTCGAAAAGCTGACACTCCGCTATCGACGGCACCTCACGCTGCGCGCCGGAGACCAGGCGCGCATCGAGGTCAATGATGCCACCACCACGGACGCCTGGACGACCGTCTGGTCCGCCCCTTCCGACCGGAATTCTTGGGACCGCACCTGGATCACTCATGAAGTGGCGCTCCCCTCCTTCGTCGCCAATGGCGCCCTGCAGGTTCGCTGGGTCATGGGCGCGACCGATGCCGCGGGCGTCGCCGGCGGATGGAACATCGATGATGTGGAAATCCTCGCCGCCGGCACATGGCAGCCCGCCCAGATCGTTCTCGGCCTCCCCCTGTTTGTCATCGTGCAAGAAGGAGGGGGGTCGCTGAACTATACCGTGCGGCTCAACCAACAACCGTTTCTCCCCGTCACCGTGAACATCCTCCCCAGTGCTGACCTCACGGTCAATGACGCGTCACGCATCTTCACTTCCGCCAACTGGTCGATTCCGCAGACGGTCACTCTCTCGGCCGTGAACGACCGGATCGTGGAAGGCACTGAGGTCGTAAAGCTGCGCCACACGTGCTCGACCTCCGACCGCACATTTGGCGGCGTGACGCGGGAATTGAATGTCGCGGTGGTGGACGATGAGGTCTCCATCATCGCGGTGCAGCCGGCCGACGCCGCCCTGCTGCCAGGCGACGGCGTCACATTGCGGGTGGTGCCGGAGCGCAGCATCATCGGCGCGACCTACCAATGGTTCCGCGGCCTCCGCACCGGCCGCGGCGCGGCCATCACCGGAGCCACCTCCAGTTCGCTCCGCGTCACGCTCGACCCAAAGGCCACTGGACCCGAATACTACTTCGTGCGCGTCGTAGGCGCCGGAGTCACCGAAAATAGCCGTCAGGTCGTGATCTCGCCGCTCGACGGCGAGGCCGCGTTCAACGCCGAGTTGCTCGCGATGGGCTACACCCAGGCCCAAATTGATGCCCCGGGATTCGACGACGAGGACCCCGAAAAGAACGGCCTCTCCCACTTCGCCGAATACGCCCTCGGTCTCCTCCCCGGCGACGCCCCGCTGTGGATCCGACACGTCGAGGCCGGCCCCGGCGACGGCGATGCCCCAGATCAAATCGACCTCTTCCTGACCCTGCCCCCGCTCCAGGCCGGTGTGCGTTATTTTGTCGAGTCAAGCATCGACGGCAATAGCTGGATCGTGGTGGCCGAACTGGCCGGCGACTCCTATACAAACCGCTCCGCCGTAGTCCGCGTCCCGGGTAACGGCAGCCTCAATCTCTTCGCCCGCCTGTCCATGACCCCCGAGCCGTGAGAGCCACCAAAGTCAAATGATGCGTCGGGCCCTCGCTCACTCAGTTCGGGCAGGCCATGAAACCTAGCGCACTGGCGAGTCAGCCGTGACCGCCACCACGTCCCAAACGTGAACCTCCCCCCGCGCCGCTCCCGCAGCCAACCAGCGACCATCCGGGGAAAAGGCGAGCTGGTAGAGCGAACGTTCGCCCGGTGCGGTCAGCGTGAGGACGTGCTGGCGTTCGGGCAAACAAATCAGGGCGATGGTGGACGAGCCGGTCGTGACGGCGAGGACATTCCCATTGGGTGCGAACCCGACGCCGCCGGCCGGGGCATGATTGGGCGCGAGAGCAGGCAGCGAAACCTGCTGCCAAGTCGTGGTGTCCCACATCAGATGCGAGGTGCCGCTGGCAGCGAGCCAACGACCATCGGGGCTCCACGCGAGACCGTGCCGCGACGGGAGTTCGAGGCGGTGCGTGATTTGGCCGGTAGCGGTGTCAAAGAGGAGCAGGCCAGGATGGTACCGGTGCGTGACCGCCGCCTTCCCGCCATCGGGGGAGAGCGCAAGCTGACCAGGACCGGCCTCCTTGAGCGCCAAAAACTTCGCGCGGGCCGACGAGGCGTCGCCCGCGGGCCACAGTGCCACGCTGGTTCTGGCGTGGTCCGACGCCGCAAACCAACGTCCATCGGCGCTCGCCGTGAGCACATCCCAACCCCAAGGCGTCGCGGGAAAAATTTCCGTCGTCTCCCCATGGGCAAAGCGGACCAAGCCGGATTTTCCCCCGACGAGCACGCCGGCGGTTTCCTGGGTTTCGCGCAGCACACTCAGACTGAACGGCAGCGGATATTCGCGAGCGACTGTCCCGTCGTGACTGTTCCACGCGAGCGCGCCCTGCGCTTGGAGCATGAGCAGGTGTCGCCCCGCGTCGCCCCATGCCACCTGCTGCGGCACGCTGGGCCTTGCCGGTGGGGTCCATCGTTTCAGCACTGCGGGCGGTTTCCAGTGAAGCAAATGCCGGTGCCCCTTGTGCACCCCGACGCCCAGCCGGTCTCCGAATTCGCTCACCACGCCCGCCTCCAGGGGCAGCGCGAGCATCTCCTCGCCCAACGCCACGTCCCACAGGCGCAGCGTCGCATCCTCGCCGGTGGAGACAAGACGGTGACCATCGCCCGAAAACTGCACCGCCCGCAAGCCTTCACGATGACCAGCGACCTCGATGGACTCACCGACTCCCGCGACGGGCCACACCATGATGTGGCCCGCCGAATCGCCACCCGCCAGACGCTGCCCATCGGGCGAAAGCGCGAGGGCGCACAAGGCGTGAGCAAACCGGCTTTCATGGGCCCCGATCAGCGCCCCGCCGGGCCAGTCCCGGAGCTCCACGCGGGGTTCGTTGAGAAGCGCGATGGCCAGCGTCCTCCCGTCGGGCGAAAGAGCGAGGGCACCGGCAGCGGTCGGCCAGCGCGCTAGCTCCCGCCCCTCGGGCAAAGCAGTCAGCACCACATTGTTGGGATCACTCCACAGGACGCGCTCGTCATCAGCGGTGAAGGCTACGTGCATGAAGCCGAAGCGGCGAGTCTCATTCCAGGCCGGCGCAGCGAACACCAGCGTGCCGTTGGTCGTATCCCAGACACCCAGTTCGTCGAGATGGCGAATGGCCAGCCATCGCCCGCCGGGGCTTATGCTGATGAGAGCCGTCACCTGGCGATCGCCGATGGGAAAAGAGGACAACGCCGCGCCGTCATCGATCTTTCGCAACGTCACTGGTCCGCGAAACCCCGCTTGCGCCCAGCGCCCGCGTGACAAATCGCCCAGTGCCATCGTCCAATCATCATCGGCGGTGCCTTCGCCGCGCAAGGCAAGCAACTCTGCTCGCGGCAGGGCTTGCGCCGCCACCCGCAGGCTGCGCGCGTCGCGGATCAAATCGGAGGACCAGGGTTGACTGAGCACCGCGTCCATCATCGCCTCGATCCGCAGCCGGCTGTCCGGAAGCCGCAGACGCAGCAGCGAGCGCGCTTCACCCAACTGGCTTTGCAGCAGAGCCAACCGAGTCGCCCGTTGCTCGCTGGCCAGTTCATCGCTGTGCCGTCGATCCGTTTGCGCCCGCCACGCGAGGAAGAAAAATCCGCCCGCGAGCAGGAGAGCCACCAACCCCGCGGCCGCCGCTTCCCACGGCCGCCGCCGCGCCCAACGCCCGCTGCGCGCCAGCGGTCCGAGCGGCCGCGCCTGCACCGGCTGATGCTCCAAGAATCGAGTGAGATCGTCACTCAACGCCGCCGCGCTCGCGTATCGCCGCGCGGGATTTTTCTCCAAGGCCTTGAGACAGATTGTCTCCAGATCGCGCGGCACGCTGCCGCTCAGACGCTGGGGCGGGAGCGGATCGTCGCGCTCCACCTGCGCCAGCACACTCGCCACCGTCTCGCCTTGGAAAGGCGCGCGACCGGTCAGCGCATAATAAAGCACCGCGCCGAGACCATAGACATCGCTCGCCGGTGTCGCCGCCGAGCCGCGCGCCTGCTCCGGAGCCATAAAGCCCGGCGAGCCCGCCGCCGCGCCGCTGCGCGTCAGCTCCGTGTCGGCATCCATCAGCTTCGCCAAACCAAAGTCCGTCACCCGTGGCCGACCGCCGTCGTCCCATGGCTCAATGAGGATGTTGGAGGGTTTGAGATCGCGGTGCAGCACACCCTGCGCGTGGGCGTGCTGAACCGCTGCCGCCACCTCGCGCAGCCAGCGCGCCAGCTGCCGAACCGGCACCACACGCTCCGTCAATGCTTGTCCCAATGTCCCGCCTTCAATCATTTCCATGACGAGATACGGCAGGCCCTCGTCTTCACCCACTTCATGAATCGTGACGATGTTCGGGTGCTTTAGCCGGGCCGTGGCTTTCGCTTCCTGCGCCAGCCGTTCCCGCGCTTCCGACCCCGCCAGATCTCCACCGGGCAATACCTTCACCGCCACTTCGCGCTCCAGCC
>JBJXFS010000129.1:0-11398 GCA_046155625.1 Verrucomicrobiales bacterium
GAAGACGGGGTATGTCTGCGAAGTTTCGAAGCGTGATGGCGTGCGACCGGAGACCGCCCCAGCGAGCCTTGGGGAACCTCAGAACCACGCCGCGCCAACGGCGTTTGTCTGCCAGGGCGAGGATGTATCGCGCCGCCCATTCTGCATGGCCGATGGCCACCCCGGTTCGCCCGCCCGGCAGGGTGTACGACCACGTCTCGACCGGGTGCGTTGACCTCGGGGTGAGGACGACCACCGGCAAGCGGTGGGCGGGACGGTGAGGACGATGGCTCATCATCGGAGCCGCTGGCGTCAATGCCCCGTGGCGAGACGATGGCCAACCGCCAACCGCTGGTGCGTGACCTCGGCGGGGAACGTCTGCCGCGCTGGCACCCCGAGCGCCTTGGCCGCCTGCGAATCCACCTCGACCGAGAACGCCCGGCCGCGCGACCAGTGGCGAAGGCGGTGCAGGACGGCAGGGAAATCGCCCACCAGGATGCCCCCGCCGCCGCTCAGATTGCGGGAGGAGACGCGCCAATGCCGGCAGGCCGATGGCTCGCCGCCCAAGTAGGCCACCCATTCGCCGTGCGCGGGCGTGTCGGACGGGGCGACGCGGAACACGGGATGCAGGGGCGGACGCATACCCGAGGCGGGGTGTCAGTGGGGGGGGGATTTTGCGGCCGATCTGGACGCGGCAGACATGCAGTCCGATGAGTCTCTGTGCTAGAGTTTGTGCTAGTCTGGGGCGACTTCTGCTCGGCGTTGACGTTCACGGGAAAAACGTCGCAACTTGTTGCAATGCAGTGATTTTACGTTGATTCACTGCAACGCCAAGAAACCCCGAGAAAGCCGGTTTTTCAGGATTTTAAGTCTGCTGCGTCTGCCATTTCGCCACGACGGCCTGCTCTGGGGAGGCAGAATCACACGGCTTGCCGCTTTGCGCAACCATCGCGTCCCCCTGGAACTGGGACGGCGCTGCCTCGATTCAGCGCCGCACCGGCCGCAGCGAGTCGATTTCCAAAAATACAATAGGTCGGTTAATTCGCAGAAAAGACAGTAGAATCTCTTAAATAGTTTTATTACGGAAAATCTGGTACAGATCACTCTCAACCCGCATAAAGTGACAGGCAATTTATGGCGCAGCCCGAGGATGAACGCCCGATGAACGCGCGGCCCTCTATCACTCGCGAAGCCGCACAAAGTGACAGGCAATTTATGGTGGTGAGGTTCTGATTGACGGGGAGGCGATGGACGAGGCAAATTGGGGCGGGTGGCTGGCATTCGGAGATGCTGGCGCTCGATGGCAAACTGTTAATTAATCCCTGAGATGAAAGTGAGGACTTCAAACCTGATGTGGTACTGGATAGGTCGGAGTGTGCTCGTGTCGCTATTGGTGGCTCGGGTGTGGGCGGCGCCGATTCCTGGGTTGTTTAATACGGGAGTGGCGGCTGACGGCACTTTGTTACCGGCGAGCGGGGGAGCGACGACGGTGGTCGACCCGCATTATGTGGTGATCGAGAGTGCGGATCCGGCGTTTCCGGCGAGTCCGGAGGCGCCTGCTCGGGCGGTGACGCTGTTGCCGGGGTTTCCGGTGGGGCCGTGGATTGCCGAGGGGCCGAACTCGAAGTGGATTTCGCTGAATCGCACGTCGGGAAACGTGTTGGACGGGAACTACACCTTCCGGACGACGTTTGATCTGACTGGATTCGATGCGTCCAAGGCGCGGATTACGGGAAAGTGGAGTGTGGACAATTCGGGGGTGGATATTTTGCTGAACGGGAATTCGCTGGGGATCTCGAATGGGGCAGGGTTTGTGGTGTTTTCGGATTTCACGATTGAGTCCGGATTCGTGGCCGGGGTGAACAGGCTGGATTTTGTGGTGTTCAATGCACCCAGCGGCGCGAATCCGGCTGGGCTGCGCGTGGAGATGATAGGCACGGTGGAATTGCCGAACGAGGCGCCGAGCATCCTGAACCAGCCGCGAGGTGGGACGATTGGAGAAGGCGATGCGATCACGTTGTCCGTGACCGCCGATGGCACGCCCCCGCTGTCCTACCAATGGAAACGCAATGGTCAGAATGTGCCTGGCGCGACGGGAACGACGTTGGAATTTCCGGTGGCCGCGCCAGCCGATTCGGGCGACTACACGGTGACGGTGACGAATGCGTCAGCCAGTGCAACGAGCGCGGTGGCGAAGCTGGTGGTCCTTCCGTTCGTGCCCGGGGTGTTGCTGTACGCCACGGGGGTCAACGACAACGGCACGCCTCTGGATAACCTTGCCCCGGACACGCACTACCGCCTGGTGGACAATCCGGATTCCGATTTCGATCCTGGCAATCCGGAGCAGGCGTACGCCGTGGAGGAAAACGCCTTTCCGATCGCGGACGGCACATGGATCTTCAACAGCGGCACTTCCAAATGGATCGGTCCGCGGCCGGATGTGGCGCAGGCGGCGGGCGGCGACTACACTTACCGAATGACGTTCAACGTCACCGGACGCGACGTGACCAACATGCTGCTGCGCGGACTCTGGACGTCGGACAACGCCGCGCTCAACATCCTGGTCAACAGCGTCCCGAGCGGGGTGAGGAATGGCGGTTCGTTCAATGCCCTCGGACCGTTTTCGCTCACCAATGGCTTTATCAACGGGACGAACACGATCGATTTCGTGGTGAACAACGCGGGGCAGGGCTACACGGGACTGCGGGTTGAGGAGCTGATGCTCTTTGCCCTCGAGGGGTCGGCTCCCGGGTCACCGCGGATCGTGGCGCAACCCCAGGGGAAGACCGCCTTCGTGGGCGACGAGGTCTCGCTCAGTGTGTTGGCGGATGGGCAGGCCCCATTGAGCTACCAATGGCGAAAGAACGGCGTGCCGATCGGCGGGGCCACGGCGGCCACTTACACCATTGGGAGCGCCCAATTGACCGATGCCGCGGCATTCAGTGTGGTCGTGACCAATGCGTTGGGCACAGTGACGAGCGAAACGGCGCAGCTTCGGGTGCTGGTGCCGGTTCCGGGCTTCTTCAACACCGGGGTCGATGCGACCGGCCAACCGTTGGCGGATCTCGAGATCGACCCGCATTACCGATTGATCGCCAATGCCAATGAGCCCGAAGTGAGCGATGCGCTGGCGATGATCAACCTGCCTTCGCCGCCGTGGGTGGCCAATACCGAGACTTCACGCTGGATCGGGCCCACCCAGGACACGAGCGCGGCCGAAGGCGACTACATTTTCCGCCTCACGGTCGATCTCAGTGGATTCGATCCGGAGAGCCTTTACGTGACGGGTCAATACGCGACCGACAATTTAGGCAGCGACGTTCTGGTCAATGGAACTTCGGTGGGACTGGTCAACACCAACCAATTTGTGGCCTACACGACATTTGTGATCAACTCAGGATTCCGGGCTGGGGTGAATACCATCGACTGGGTGGTCAATAATGCCCCAGCCACACCCAATCCGACCGGATTACGCATCGAAGGCATGCGGGCGGGCGGACTTCCCGCAGTAGCTGTCCCCAGGCTGACCATTGCCCTGACCAGTCCGACCGAAGTCACGCTCTCGTGGCCTGATCCCTCGGAGGGATGGTCGCTCCATTCGTCGCCTGATCTAAAAACGGGATCTTGGACGCCAGTGACGCAGGCGCCCGTGGTGGCCAATGGATTCAAGACGGTCACTCAGTCGGTGGGTGGCGCGGTCCACTACCGCTTGCAGCGGCCTTGAGCGGCTTCGGCGGAATGACGACGCCCATTCCTGTTGAGTATGATTCCCACCACCCAATCGGGAGAAATGCCCCCGCCACGGGGGAAATCACCGCTTTTCCTGAGCACACGCTGGTCGGTGGTGCTGGCGGCGCGAGAACGGGAGGCACCGGAAGCGGCCCGGGCGCTGGGGGAACTCTGCCAGTCGTATTGGTATCCCTTATATGCCGCGGTGCGCCGGGCCGGTTATTCGCCGCCGGATGCCGAGGACATGACGCAGGCATTTTTCGAGCGGTTGCTCGGGAAAGAGTGGTTGGTGGCGGCCGACCGCACGCGGGGGCGATTCCGGTCATTTTTGCTGGCGGCACTCAAGCATTTTCTCGCGAACGAATGGGACAAGGCACGGGCGGCGAAGCGGGGCGGGCGGGTGGAGGTTGTTTCCATCGATGCCCCGGGCGGCGAGGAGCGGCTCAAGCGGGAACTGGACGGACCCGCGGGCGCCTGGGAGCCTGGATTTGACCGATCCTGGGCGCTGGCCTTGCTCGACGGGGTGCTGGGCCGTCTGAGACGCGAGTATGAAGCGGCCGGCAAGGGCGAATTGTTCGAGCAGCTGAGGGGGAGTCTGGGGGCCGATCCGCTGGATCGACCCTATGCCCGGATCAGTCGGCAACTCGGACTCAGCGAAGGGGCCGCACGGGTGGCGGTGCACCGATTGCGCCAGCGCTATCGCCGGTTGCTGCGCGACGAGATTGCGCAGACGGTCAGCACTCCGGAGGAGATCGAAGACGAATTGAGGTATTTGTTCGCGGCCCTGGGAAGCTGAAGATTCTCTGTAACACTTGAGCTCCGAATCTTCAGTACTGGGCAGCACACGTCACTGCCCTTGCCCATGAATAATTCCACAACTTGTCCACGCTGTGGCACACCGCTCGGCATCGGTGTTGCCGAAGGCCTGTGTCCGAAGTGCGTGCTCGCCGCCGGATTCGAGTCCCAGGCGGCGACGCAACCGGACGGACAGACCGCGATTCCCGCCGGTCCGGCTCCGTCCGAGGCGGATCTCACTCCGCATTTCCCCCAGCTGGAGATCCTCGAACCGTTGGGACACGGCGGCATGGGGTGGGTGTTCAAAGCGCGGCAGAAGAATCTCGACCGGTGGGTCGCGCTGAAGGTCCTGGCTCCCGGCATCGCAGGGGATCCGGCGTTCGCCGAACGATTTCAGCGCGAGGCCCGGGCGCTGGCCCGGCTCAATCATCCGAACATCGTGGGTATCCACGATTTTGGCCAGGCGGGCCCGTATTTCTACCTGGTCATGGAATTCGTGGATGGAGCCAATCTCCGCCAACTCGAACGGTCCCGCCGACTCAGCCCGGAAGAAGCCTTTGCCATTATTCCGAAAATCTGTGAAGCGCTTCAATTTGCTCACGAGGAAGGAATTGTCCATCGAGACATCAAGCCGGAGAACATCCTGCTGGACTCCCGGGGGCGGCTTAAGATCGCCGATTTTGGCATCGCCAAAATGGTTGGGCAGCAGGAGGCCATCACGCTGACCGGCCCTCGGCACGCGCTGGGCACGCCGCATTACATGGCGCCCGAGCAGTTTGAATCCCCCGGGCAGGTGGATCATCGCGTCGATATCTATGCGCTCGGCGTGGTCTTTTACGAGATGCTCACGGGCGAACTGCCGATCGGGCGGTTCGAACTGCCGTCAAAGATGCTGCAGGTGGACGTGCGCGTCGACGATGTCGTGCTCAAGTCGCTCGAGCGGCATCCGGAGCGTCGATACCAAACGGTGGCGGCAGTGAAGTCGGATGTCGACACGCTGAGTCAATCTGCGCCGGTGGAGGCGACTGGCGCCTTGGCGGATCATGTGGCGCATCAGTTGGAATCAGGCGCGGGCGTCATCGGCAGCGCGGGGGCGAAGGGTGGGGGAGCCGCCGCCGCCAGTCCCGGGGCGGCGGCCACGCCTGACGCAGAGGGACCGTTGAGGAAAGCGTGGCGCGACTGGTGGGCGGAGCGGGACCGATGGGTGGCAATTTCCGTGCAAACAGCGTTGGCGCTGGGGCATCTGGCCTGCCTCCTGGCATTTTTTGGGACCTCGATCAAAAACCACTGGGAAAAAGGGGCTTCCCGTCAGTTCAGTTACACCGTGGGCGCCGTTGAGCCGTGGTACCGGTTTGAAATCCACCCGCAGGGGATCCATTCGGGGATCAACTTTCTGAGCGGGTCGCTGTTTTTCCTGATCGCGGGATTCGTGCTCTATTTTATTTGCTGGAGGATCGAGAAGGCGCGCAAGCCGAACGCTGGCTGGTGGAGTTCCCCGGCGCCGTTGGCCCTCTTCTGGGGGGTGTGGGCGTTGGCGGCCATTGGGATGGGTATGAAGCTCGGGAATGAGGCGTTGGCGGAACAGCGGGTGGGCGGCGGCCTGCTCGCTCCGGAACTGCAAAGCGCGATGGAAATCGGCGGGACGAAAGAGCGTGATGTGGCATTGCGTGCGGTCGCGTTGCGCGCGGTCGCCGCCGGTGACTTGCCGACAGTGACTCGGAGCGTCCAGGAAATTCGCGGCGACTCGCTGCGCGACGCAACGGCCCATGAATGCGCCTTGGAATTCGCCCAACGCCCAGGTGGCGCCGACCATGCCCTGGATGTGGCCAAGCGGATCGCGGCCAGTGAATTGCGGGACAGAACCCTGGCAGCCATTGCGGCGACGCCGAAAGCGCGGGAACCAGTGCCACGCGCCACCGCAGACACCGAGTTGATTGAGGCGGCGGCTCGCGGTGATGCCAGCGAAGTGGGGCGGCTGCTCGACGCCGGCGGGGGAAGTGTCAACCAACGTGATGGATCCGGCCGAACGCCGCTCATTGCCGCGGTGGCCAACGGTCATCGATCTCTGGCCGTCACCTTGCTGATTCTCGGGGCGGATCTGGCGGCTTCGGGCGGCGACGGAAGCACCGCCCTCATGCATGCCGTGGAAAAAGGCGATCGGCTCTTTGTGTCGCAATTGGACAAACTTTGGGAAATCTCGTACGAACAAGATGCCGCCAAACGCCGCGAAACGCTTCTCGCCTTGCCCGGCCTGGAACGCGGGCTGCTACAGGGTCGCCCATTTGATCTCGTGCAGTTCGCCGTCTGGCATCAGGCCTGTGATCAGACGAATGCCCAGGGCGAAACGCCTTGCCTCATCGCCGCCCGCCTGGGCAATTGGGAACTCTTCCAGGTCCCCGCGCGAAAGACCGAGGCCCTGCGAGCCCGAGATCGCCAAGGGCGGAATGCCGCGATTTTGTTTGCCGAGAGCGGAAACACCGCTCCGTTCAGCGCATTGGTCGAATCCCATCAATTCGGAAAAACTGGTTCGGAAAACGGCTTCGTCGGCCCCATGCTCGCTTTCGATGTCGAACAACTGGCTGTGGCCGACCGCGCCGGCCGCACCGCCTGGCAGGCGGCTCGCGATGCAGGCCACACCGACAGCGCACGACTCCTGAAGTCCCATCTCGATACCTTGATTTCCAATGAATCCAAGGCGCTGGACCGATTGAAATCCACCGGACTGACCGATGAGGAGGTGATGACACGGGAGCTGTCCACCAGATTGGAACAGCCTGACGCCGGGCTGGATCCGGCATCCAGGAAGCGCCAACTTCTGGTGGAACTCAAAAAGCTACATTATCAACGCCGAGCCCACGCTTGGCAGGCACTGGGCGAAACAGCCAAGGCCGAAGCCGACTTAACCGCGGCCCGCAACGCGGCGATCACACCGAGAGACTGATTTCGTCCAGCGACTTACCTGCGGCGGCGAAGAATTCCGAGCAGGCCGAGCGCGACCAGGGAAAGGACCATTGGTTCCGGGATGACATCCGGCCCGAACGCGAGATTCCGGGTCACCTCCTCGCCGGTGAGGGTTCCGGACCAGATGCGGAATTCGTTGACCGTGCCGTTGTGGCCTGGATCGCCCCATGCGGTGGCGCCGATCGACTCGGTCGAACTGACCACATTGCTCAGCGCGTTAGTGGCGAGGTTGGTGATTTGCGGTGTCCCATTGAGCCAAAGATTGGTCGTGCCATCTGCGGCGACAGTCATGACCAAGTGATGTTCGACGCCAGTCGGGATTCGCGTGTTGCTTCCTTGAGGATAGCCTGAAAGAAAATGAGCCCCGTTTCGATCGATACCCGGAGCCAAGTCTCCGCCGCCACGGAAATTGGTGAAAGCGAGTTCCTGGCCGGCGGAACTAGTGCCAAAAGTGTAGAGCTTACCCCAAGTGCCCGTGTTGTTGTCGGTGTACCATGACTCGATGCTGACGCCGCTAGCGCCGAAATTCGATCCGATCCCGATCACCGAACTAAATCCCATATTGGCCGCTCCGGCGCCGGAGCCCGTGCCTGGCAAGACCAAGTGAGTACTGTTCACTGAAGCGCCATTGAGAAGGACGCCGTTTTTGCTGACGGGGCCACCGGCGGAATCCAGTACATCACCACTAAATGAATATCTGTGCGAGAGAGTGGCTCCGAACAGTGAGTTTGAGGCCGCGATGATCGCACCCAGGAAGAGCAACGAGAGTTTCATCATCGGAGAAATCTGATTTTTTCCAATCCTCGTCAATAGAAAAACCATGGATCTGGAGGAAATATTGACATGTGGAAGGTCGGGGAGTTTGACTGAAGGCACGGGGAGGCGGATTTTCAGAAGCCGGGAGGCGCTGGACCGCTGGTTTTTGAACTCGGAGTTTCCACCCGGCCGGGCTCCATGATAAATTCAATTCCATGATGATCCGCATGGCCGCTGGGTTCGGATGGTTGATCGGGGCCGTTTGGCTTTTGGGAGGCCCGAGACTGGCCGTGGAGGCGCAGGATGGGGGTGGGGTGGCTGGTGAGGCGACGTCGAAAGCTGACTCCCAGTTGCCACCAGCGCTGACCGACGAGCAACGGGCGGAAAAAATCATTGCGGTTGAGGAGGCCATCCAGGAAATCACGCCGCTGCTTTCGAGGGTTGCCGCCGCTTTGATCACGCCGCCGCCCGACGAGGCGCCCGAGTGGCTTCGCATCGGAATTCCCGTGGTCGGGGCGCCGCTGGCGGAGGCCCCACCGTGGAAGGCGGCGGGGCCAGTGGAACTGGCTGAGTGGCCCTCGCGGGCCGGCCCGTCTTCCCTGGCGGTGCCGCCTTGGGGCAGGGTGCGGGCAATGATGGCTGAGTGGACGGCGCCGAAATTCGGGGTGTTGAGGGGGGTCTTCACGCAGCGGACGACGGGTGATCTGGTTTTGGACACGAAGTTCGAGGCGGCGGCAACGGGAGTGGATGGTCTGGCCTACGGAGTGAAAGCGACGCAATCGCTCGTATGGCGTCGCGATGGCGAAGGCGCGTGGGCGCTGGTCGAATGGCGGCATGGGACGCTGAAGCTGGCGCGGGCGGCGCATCCGTTTTTCGAGGAAGTATTGGATCGTGCCGTGCCGGATGCTTATGCCCGCGAGATGGCCCGTCGTTCGCCGCAGGAGGAAATCACGGCGGCCGCCTTGCGCGATGAACGATTGGTTTTACCCAAGCCGGAGTATGTCGATGTGGCCGACATGGAGAACGCCTGGCAGTATCCATCGGTGAGTGTGGTTGACTACGATGGCGATGGGCATGACGACCTGTTTTTGACGGCGCGATGGGGGCGCGGTCAGTTGTTGCGCAATCGTGGGGACGGGACGTTCGAGGACGTCACGTTTCGGGCTGGACTGGACATCGAGCACGGCATCAACTGCGCGCTCTTTGCGGACTTCGACAACGATGGCGATCCGGACCTTTTGCTCGGCCGGTCCATTGAACCGACCCTTTACCTCACGAACGATCGCGGTCGGTTCACTGATGCCACCGCCACCCTCACCGATCTCGGGCGGCAGTTCCTGGTGTCCAGCATGGCCGCCGCGGACGTGAATCGCGATGGTCTGCTCGACGTGTATCTTTCCACGTACAGCCCGGGCCTCGACGTGCGGCCGGTCTGGAAACAACGCTATCTTCGGCCGGACGAGGCCGCCACCCTGGACGGGCTCCTCAAAACAGCCCACCCCTACCTTGACGATCGAGGGGCTCCCAATGTGCTGCTTATGAATCGCGGAGGTGGCCGCCTCGAGCGGGCGGGCGGAGAGGTCGTCAAGCTGTGGCGCAAGAGTTACCAGCCAGCCTGGGCCGATGTGGATGGCGACGGCGATGACGACCTGTATGTGTGCAACGACTTTGCGCCCGACACGCTCCTGCGAAATGACACGCCGCGCGGCGCGGCGGAGCCGGTCTTCACCGATGCCTTCCGCGAGTTCTTTCCGGATGGCTCCATGGCATTTGGGATGGGCGCCTCATTCGGGGATGTCGACCGCGATGGCGATCTCGACCTTTTCGTCTCCAACATGTACTCAAAAGCCGGCAACCGGATCATCGAAATGGCCGGTGGAGCCGACCCGCGTATTGTCGTCTCGGCCCAGGGAAATTTTCTCTATCGCAATGAGGGCGGCCGGTTCACGCAGGCCGCGGCCCCCGACAGCCCGGAAGCCCGTGTCGGCTGGGCATTCGGCGGGCAATTCGCCGATTTTGACAACGACGGCCGCCTCGACCTTTATGTCCCGAGCGGCTATTACACGGCGCCGAGCGAAGTGGCGACGGACGTCGATTTGTGAAGTTGCTTCTGGAGCACGGTCGTGCTCTCGGATCCCACAAAATCGGAGGCATTTCGCCAATCCGGCCACTGGCGGTCGCCGCTGCTGAATTTCCAATTGCGTGTCAAGCAGGTCGCCCCGTCCGGGCTAGGCGAGACGGAGGGACCGGAGTGGCGAAGCCACTCGTTCAGCGGGCACGAACGCAACCGGCTCCTGCTTGGTGGCGCCGGTGGATTCGCCGACCATTCGCTGGTCAGCGGAGTCGACTGCCGCGAGGACGCGCGAGGCTTCTCCCTGCTCGATTTCGACGCCGACGGCTGGGTCGACATCGCCCTGATGAGCACGCATGCCCCACAGTTTCGGCTGTTCCGCAACCGGCTTGGGGAAATCACGAAAGGAGGGCGCGTCCTTACGCTGCGGCTCGAAGGCGCCAATCGCGACGCCGCGGGCTCCGATTTCAGTCCGCGCGACGCGGTCGGCGCGCTGGTGACCGTGATCACATCGAGCGGCCGCCGCGCCATCCGCCGCAGCGCGGGCGAAGGCCTGGCCAGCCAGAATTCGGCGGGACTGAGGATCACGCTGAGCCCGGGCGAATCCGTTCGGGAAATCGACGTGCGTTGGCCGTCCGGCCGCACCTCGACCCACCGACCAGGGGGGCGTGACAGGTCGATTGCTTTGCGAGAATCGGAGGAAGAGAGGGGGAAGTCGGGAAGCGGTGAGCAGTGAGCAGTGAGCAGTGTTCGGTATTCAGCGTTCGGTGTTCGGTATTCAGCGGGAAACGGGCGTGGCCCGATGGACAGGGAGAGTAACAGGCGTGGGTGGCAGGGCAGCGAGCGGAGCGGATTATTCGAGGACGAGGACGAGGACGATTCCAAGCCTACTGAAAGGTCTTGTCCGCACACACGATGGCTCGTCACCCTCAGCCATCCATCCTTTGCGCCACTCCCAATGAACCGAAGAGCACGAATGGGAACCGCGAAAAGCACGAAACACACGAAAAACCAAGGCGTTCCCCAATCATCACCGTCCACCTGATGGATGAGGAGGTTGCTTGTCCTAACCCAATGACCTTTCGTGTGTTTCGTGACTTTCGTGGT
>JBJXFS010000133.1:0-5683 GCA_046155625.1 Verrucomicrobiales bacterium
GGATTCGACAGCATTGCTACTGCCCGCCCCGTCCAGGTCACCGACATCGTCCGGAATCCCGGCAACGGCCACGTCACCCTGACATTCCTGTCCGCAGTCGGGAGCTTCTACAACATTGAGGCGACGACCGATTTCATCTCCTGGACCACACTGAATGATAACTTTCCGGGAACAGCGATCAAGAGTGATTTCACCGACACGACGTACGCAAGCAATGAGAACACCCCTCCCTCAAAGCCCCGGGTATTCTACCGCGTGACTGCGAAGTGACGGTTAGGGACGCGGCGCAGCACGTCCACAGCCCTATCGCCGTTTTTAGGCGAATCAGTTTTCTTACTGGGATACTGTAACTGGGCAGACCCCTACCCACCCCACCTCCCCATGACCCAAGCCCCCTTCTCCAGCGCCGACCCCCGAAAGCAAATTCCTTTCAGACACGACGAGGCGCTCGCGCACCTGGCCACCGTCGCCGATAGCGATGCGCGGAAGGCGCTGAATGCACTGGAAATCGGCATCCTCACAACAGCGCCCGACGCGGAGGGAGTCGTGCAATTTACCTGCACAGCGGCGGAGGAGAGCATTCAGAAAAAGGCCGTCCCCGAAAGCAAATTCCTGCTATCAGAAAAGTGTTTGCGACCCGACGGAGTCAGCTGGTAATAGCGACGCGGCGGTCCGTGCGGTGATTTCTCAGTGCGAACTGACAGATAGCCAGATGAAGCCAGGCGAGCCAGCAGCGGATAGACCGTGCTCTCGGTCAGTTCAAAGCCCTCGCAGGCGGCCAATCGCTCGACGATCTGGTAGCCGTAGGCCTCGCCCTGACGCAGGACAGCCAGGACTCCCCGTTCGGCAAGTCCCTTCCGCATTTGCGTCGACCAGTCAGCCATCCGTGCCTCGCAATATGGTACTATGTATTGCATGGCAGCAGGCGAGTGGGGGGCAGTCAATCGCAGTTGGTGAGAATTGGAAAATGGGGAGACGGCCAGACACGCTTGACGCAGCGCTGCGGACGGGCGACTTTGCACAGATCGCGGCAGTCATCCGCGTCTCGTCCCCAATCCAGGGTGACCACTATGAAGGCTCCGATTCGCTGGTCTGTGGCATTCGTGCTGCTGCTGCAGCTCGCCCTGCCAGCTGCCGAGAAATCGAACCTGATCACGGCGGAGAACGCCCAGCCCGGCTCAACGGACTGGCAGCTGACGCGGGTCCGGGTCGATGGCAGCAAGTACCGCTCGACCTGGATCGAGGGGTATTGCTCGCGGCAGAGCGTGAAGGCGGGAGAGTCGATCGACATTAAGGTCTCGACCAACCCGCCCCGGCCGTTCACGATCGAGTTCTTCCGGACCGGGAACTACGGCGGGAAGGGGGCCCGGCTGATGTCAAAGGTCGGTCCGCTGGAAGGGAAGACTCAGGAGACGCCGAAACCCGGAGCGAAGAATCTGCACGAGTGCCGCTGGGAGACATCGCACACGCTGACCATCCCCCCGGACTGGCTGAGCGGGGTCTACCTGGGACGGCTGACAACGATCCCGGCGAACGAGAACGAGCCGTACTGGCAGAGCTATGTGATCTTTGTCGTCACTGATGATCGCCCGGCCGATGTGCTGTTTCAGGTCTCCGAGAACACGTGGCAAGCCTACAACCAATGGCCGAGCACGTTTTCGGTTTACACTGATCCGAAGGGCAATCAAGGTCCATGGGCCGATGTCAGCTTCGACCGCCCCTATGGCCGCGAGGCCCAGTTCAACAGTGTTGTCGATGACCCGCTGACGATCGGAGCGGGTGAGTATCTCCCGCTCGAGTTTCCACTGGCTTACTGGCTGGAGCAGCAGGGCTATGACGTGGCCTACTGCAGCAACAGTGACGTGCTGACGCCGGATCGTGGCCTCAAGTGCAAGACCTTCATCAGCGTCGGTCATGACGAGTACTGGGATATCCGGCAGTTCCGTAGTGTTTCGAAGATGCGGGACGAAGGAGTGAGCCTGATGTTCCTCTCCGGCAACAGCGTCTGCTGGGTGACACCGCTGCGAGCCGGGTTCGACGGTCGGCCCAACCGGATCATGTACCGCGGGGGGCCGTATGGCGGTGATCGACCGATTGTCATGGAGCGGGCGAAGACGCATGGTCCGTTTCCCGAGCACGGCCCCGACGAAGGCTTCCTGATGGGAGCCCGCAATGTCGAGCCGGTCAACGGCGGCGGTGACTGGATCTGTACCAAGCCCGACCACTGGATCTTTGCCGGAACCGGGATGAAGTCGGGTGACCGCATCCCCGGCCTGATCGGCTGGGAGTACCACGGCGACCCCGCCGAGATCCCCAGCCTGGAAGTCGTCGGCACCGGCACAGCCTGGGTCGAAGGCGAGACTCCCCAGAAATGGACAGCCACCGTTTACGATGGTCCGAAGGGGAACGTGGTGTTCAACGCCAGCAGCATCTTCTGGAGCCAGGGCCTCTCTGACCCACCGGGGCACGTACTCCCCTGGAGTCACTGGAGTCGTCCGCACGGCCCTGATGAGCGGGTACAGAAGATCACCGCCAACGTGCTCAAACGAGCCATCCACGGAAAACCCAAGTAACCCCGGTTGTTGACAGACCCCTTCCCACCCCCTCCCCACCCCCTCCCCACATGACCCGACCACCCGATCCCAACGCCGGCCCCCAGAAGCAAATTCCTGACATGAGATTACTCTGACAGTTGCTAAGATGTCGACCCTCCTCCATTATTCGCCACTTCTTGTTTATGTCACCTCTTCAAAGAATCTTCGTTGGCATTTTTCCGCGCAGATGGGCTGAGAGCATGGAGGCAGACTCTCGCTCTTGGATGATGCGATGTTCGTGCGGCGCGACGCAGTCCATCTGGGAGTTGGGCGGCATCCGTTGGAGGGCCAGCCAATCACGCACCTACTCCTTCATGAAATGTCCAAAGTGCGGCAAACGCTCCTGGCACAAGCTTTACCGCGACAAGCAAGCGACTTCGGAGCTGCCCAAGACATGATTCGAGCAACCAAAGTTTCTTCCTTTGGCGTTGAACCCCCTCCATCCCCGGCTCCGCCAGCACCATGAACCCACCTCTGGTTTTCAAATTTCCTACCAATCCTCCTCGCCCCATCTTCTTCACCTTCGTCTTGCTCGCCGCGCCGGGGTTGTGGGCGCAATCGGGGATCGGCTACACGCGCGTCGCGGGCAGTGGCGATCAGATGCCGGTCAGCGGCTCGGTATTTCTCGATTTGAACTGGGCCGCGGTCGATGGCGGGATGGTGGCTTTCCTCGGCGATGGCGAGGGGCCATCGGAGCACGGCATCTACACGTGGCTGGACGGCGTGCTCACGCGCGTTGCTGATACGAGGTCGCCGATGCTTCCGCCGGATGACGAGACGCTCGGAAATTTCAATCGGCCATCGCTGGCGGGCGGGGAGGTTTCATTCCTCGCCGGCGGCCTGAACCACTTCGGCATCTACAGCAACGGGACGGGCCTCGTGCAGAAAGTGGTGGAGGCGGGCGACCCGTTGCCGGGTGGCGCCGGGCAGGTGTTTGAAAGCTTTCATCCCGAGATATCGCGCTCGCCGGCGGGCAGCACGGCGTGGCAGGGCAACTCGACGACGACGCCGCCGTGGCGGATTTATCGCAACGCTATCGACGCGATTGAGACGGTGGTCAGCGAGATGACGCCGATACCCGAGGGCGTTGGGAATTTCACGAATGCCGGGCTGCCTTCGGCGGGCACGACGAGCAGCACGATCATCGCTGCGCGTGGCTTCGGCAACGGCGGACAGGATGGCATCTACACGTTTTTGCGCAGTGGCCTGAACGTGCGCGTGGCCGATAGAACCACGTCGATTCCGGCGGGCACGGGTGCGTTCACGTCCTTTGAGAATCCGGTTCAGGATGGCGAGCGGACGGCGTTCCAGGGCTTCGGCGCAGGCGGACAGTTCGGGATCTATCTCAAGGACGGAACCACGCTGACCCGCGTGGTCGATCGGACCACGCCGGTGCCATCATCGTCCGGCTTGTTTCGCTCGAGCCTTGGCACCGGCTACCTCGTGGGCAGCGCGCCCGCCGACAAGCGCATCGCGCTCGATGACGGCAACCTCGCCTTCTTCGGCGGCCCCTCGACCTCGACGCGCGGTATCTATCTCTACACCGGCGCGACGGGCACGCTCGCGCTGCTTCACCGCGAGTCGGGGACGATCGACGGACGCGCCCATCCCATTTTGGTCTTCACGCACGACGGGCTGAGCGGGCGGCGCATCGTGTTCCGGGTGGAATTTGAGGACGACGAGAGCAATGCACTCTACACCGCCGAGTGCGCAAGCTACGCGGTGGCGGAGAACGGCGCGTGGGATGCGGCGGCGAATTGGACTTTCAACGCGGTGCCCGGCGCGGAATCCGCCACGCTCATCAGCACGGGCGCGAGCGTGCTCGGCCCGGCCGCCTCGGCGCCGGTGCGCGGGCTGGAGGTGATCGCCTTCGACGACGACGACCCGAGCACCCTCGTGCTCCAAAGCGGTGGCGCGATCACCGCGAGCAATGGCGCGCAGATCAGCGCGAATGGCGTGCTCGCAGGCAGCGGTTCGCTGACCGTGGGTGCGGGGCGGAGAGTGCGCGTCGTCGGCAAGGCGGCCCAAGAGCGCGCGGTGATCGCGCCCGGCGGCGGCGCGCTGGGAAACATCGCGCTCGGCGGCGATGTGGGGTTCGCGGATTTTTCCGAGGCGCAGCTGAATCTGAATGCCACCGGCGGGCATGATGCGCTCGCCATCGACGGCGACCTGGATTTTTCCCCCACGTCGAGCCGTCTCGTGCTCTCGGTGCTCGGCGGCACGAGCGGTGGCGACTATCCGCTCCTGACCTACACCGGCGCGCGCAGCGGCACTTTCGCGAGTGTCATCGGGCTGCCTGCCGGCTACACGCTCGACTATGGCACGCCGGGCCGAATCATTCTGCGCGGTTCCTTCGATCCCGACACCGATGACGACGGCATCCCCGATGCGTGGGAACTCACCTATGCGCCAAACCTCGGCACGCTGAGCGCGAGTGGCGATTTCGATCACGACGGCGCGAACGATCTCGACGAATATGCCGCCGACACGGACCCGCTCGACCCGGCGCAGCGGCACCGCATTACCGACATCGGGCTCGATCCCGAAACGGGCGAAGTGTATCTTGTCTGGACGAGCCGCGCTGTGTGTCGCTACCGCGTCGAGTCCGCCGACTCGCCTGGCGGACCGTGGCTGGATGAAAGCGGGACGCTGGATCCGAGCGACGGACCGACGACAACATTCTTCGTTCCCTTCGATCCGTCTGCATCCCGCTTTTTTCGCATCGTCGCCTTCCGCCCTGATTGATCAGACCCCTTCCCACCCCCCGCACATGACCCACGCACCCCTGCCCGGCGCCGGCCCCCAGAAGCAAATTCCTGCTATTTGTTTGGATCCGTCTTCCGGGGTGGGGCAGTGGTGCTGCGGAGTGGGGGATGATCCTTTGCGGCCTCGATGGCCTTGATGGCTTCCTCCACGGCGCCGACACGCCGGTTGTTCAGTTCGCCACCGGGAAACTCTCCGCGCTCGACCTCGGCGTTGAGGCTGGCAATCAACTCCCTCAGCGCAGGGATCTGCGGCTTGGCGGCGGATCCGTAGCCGGTGATCAATTTCATGATCTCGCCCGTGCGGCTTTCGCTGCCGTGGCCGCC
>JBJXFS010000149.1:0-38453 GCA_046155625.1 Verrucomicrobiales bacterium
CTTCTATGTGACTTCGCTTTTCGGCCGCCTGTGGTGCGGCTGGGCCTGCCCCTACACCGTCTTTCTCGAGCACGTTTACCGACGCATCGAACGCTGGATCGACGGTGATGCCAACGCCCGCCGCCGGCTGGATGACGCCCCGGCCAGCGGCTCCAAAATCGCCCGTCGCCTGATCAAGCATGCCCTGTTTTTCGCCGTTTCATTCATCATCGCCCACGTTTTCCTGTCCTACTTCGTTTCCTTGCCGCGCCTCTGGACCATGATGGCCAGCCGTCCGGCCGATCACCTGCTCGCGTTCGGGATCGTCATGTTTCTTACCCTCGCCCTGTACGGCGCCTTCGCCTGGTTCCGCGAACAGTTTTGCATCATCATGTGCCCGTACGGGAGAATCCAGAGCGCCCTGACCGACGACCACACCATGGTCATCGGTTATGACGCCAAACGCGGCGAACCACGCGGCAAAGCCGGCACCTCAGGCGCCGGTGACTGCATCAACTGCCTCCGCTGCGTCCAGGTGTGTCCGACCGGCATCGACATCCGCAACGGCCTGCAACTCGAGTGCGTCGGGTGCGCCAACTGCGTCGATGCCTGCGACGCCATCATGACGAAACTCGATCGTCCCCGCGGGCTGGTGCGCTATGCGTCGATGAACGCGTTTAACGGCCTCCCCACGCGATGGCTGCGTCCCCGCATCGTGGCCTACACGATCCTGCTGTTCGTCGGCCTGGGTGTGATGGGGTTCTCGCTGACCAAGCTGCGCCCGTTCCAGGCGGGCGTGGTGCGCCTGCCCGGCGCCGCTTATTACGTGGACACGGCCCAAGGCATGGTGCGCAATCAGTTTCAGATTCGCCTGTTCAACAAGCGCATGGAACCACAGACGTTTCGAATCGCGCTGGACGGGGCCTCGGCGGACACCGTGATGACCGGACCGGGCACGGACTTCGTGTTGCAGCCCCAGGAGGAACGGCTGGTCGCGGCGGTAATCGAAGTGCCGCGGAATTCGTATCGCGGCGCCCAGGCCATGCACTTCGTCATCACTGCCGACCCGGGCGGTCATCAGATGCGCAAAAAATTCGATTTCACCGGGCCCGATCCCCGACTGCTCGACGATACCTTTCTCAAACCATGAATCACCTCACTCCATCCGCGCCGCCGCCGTCGGTCTCCCGTGCCTCGTCGCTTGGAGCGCCGGCATTGAGGCCGTCGCTTCACCGGGAAAGCAGCGAAACATCGGGAGACCGACAGCGGCGGCGCGGATGTGAAAACTGTGGCAATTGTCGCTGCGGGAACGAGGCCACATCGCCGGATGACTCCCATCCACACTCACCATCCCCAGCCTCATCCAGCGGCATCATCGGATGGCTGGCCGACCGTCCGTGGCTGTTTGTGGTTGGAGCGTTCGCGCTTCTCATTGGCGTCTGGACGACGTTTATCACGCTGGCGCTCCGGAATCCACCCCGCGATGTCCTGAAAAACCCGCTGCCCACACCCGCCGATGTCCGCCCCGGTCATTGAAACAACGGCCGCCGCTCTGGTCGCCGGTTTGGTTACGAGTATTCATTGTGCCGGCATGTGCGGTCCATTAACCTGCGCGGCCTTGCCGCGGCCCTCGGCCGCCTATCACGCCGGCCGACTCCTCTCGTACGGTGCGATCGGGGCGGCCTGCGGGGCGCTGGGTGAGCGTCCCCTGGCTTGGCTGAGCGATTCCCCGTTGAGCGTGCTGCCGTGGTTCCTGGTGGCGGTGCTGCTGGCCATGGGATTGGGCATCAAAGCCCGGTTGCCGCGGCCATGGTTCATCCAGCGCGCGTATGCGCGGTGGCGGCTTTTGGCGGGCCAGCGGCCCGTCTGGCAGCGCGGGGCGGTGATCGGGGTGATGACACCGTTGCTCCCCTGCGGACCCTTGTACCTCATGTTCGGCGCTTGTTTGCTGACCGGATCGGCGGTGAAGGGGCTCGAATTCGCCCTCGCGTTCGCTCTTGGCACGATTCCCTTGCTATGGCTCGCTCATGGCTCGTGGCGACGGCTCAGCCTGAAGGTGAGCCCCATGTCGCTGGCCAGGATCCAGCGTGGACTGGCCTTTGCGGCAGCCGCGGTTCTGGTGTGGCGACTGCGCGGTACGCTGGGCTTTGGGCCGGATGGGATGACTGGATGCGGATGCGGTCTCGACGCGTGATATCAGTATGGCCACCCCGACCGTCAGCGAACGATCCTGCGACCACTGTGGCACCTGTTTTGTTCCGGCCACGCCGGCCGAACGCTTCTGCTGTGCCGGGTGTGGCTTCGTCCATGATCTCATCACAGGCGAGGGGTTGGACCGGTTTTACCAACTCAAGGGCGACGAACGCCTCATGCCCGCCGGCGCCGCCGTGCTCGCCCCCGCTTCCGTCGAGTGGGCCGCCGATGGGCTCAAGGCGGCCGAGGCGGCCGCCGCAAATGGACTGGCCCGCGCCAAATTCGATCTACAGGGTGTCACCTGCATGGGGTGTGTCTGGTTGATCGAGGCGGTTTTTCAGAAGTTTCCAGGAGCCGCCCGCCTGATGGTCAATGCCCAACGCGGCGAGGTCACCCTCTCATGGATGGTCGGCCGATTCGATCTCGCCGCCTTCGCCGGCCGCCTGGCTCATTTTGGCTATCGGATGGCGCCCTGGACTGGCCGCGCCGATTCTCTGGGAGCCAACGGCTTGCGGCTCGGGCTGGCCGGCGGTCTGGCCATGAATGCCATGGCCTTCACCTTGCCTCGCTACCTCGGAATGGACCAGACGTTCGCCTTGTCGGGTGTCTTCGAGTTGGTGGCCGCGGCATCGGCCACGCTCAGCCTGCTCGCCTGCGGGAGTTATTTTTTTAGCCGGGCCTGGGGCGCCCTGCGCGCTGGCCGACTGCACCTCGATGTCCCGATCGCCGCCGGATTGCTCGCCGCCTGGATCGGGTCGGTGGTCGGGTGGATCGCCGACCACCACCGGCTTTTATATTTCGACTTCGTCGCCACATTTATTTTCCTCATGCTCCTCGGACGGCGGCTACAGGAGTCATCGGTCTCGCGCAATCGGGCGCGCCTGCTTCGCGCGGATCCACTCCTGCAATCGGTGAACGTGATGCAGCCGGAAGCCGTGAAAGTCTCGCAGCCGGTCAGCGAGATCACTCGCGGCCAGGAGATCAGCTTGCCCCCGTCCTCCGTCGTGCCCGTCAATGCCGAACTGCTCAGCGCTCGCGCCAGCCTCAGCCTCGAGTGGATTAACGGCGAGGCCGAGCCCCGGACGTGGGAGGCGGGCGCGATTGTTCCGGCCGGTGCCGTCTGCCTCGGCGGGGAGGAAATCCTTGTCCGGGCGCGCGAAGATTGGTCCGATTCGTTGCTGGCGCGCCTGAGCGCCTCGTCCTCGGACCGGGGTGACGATCCGGCCGCGCGCTGGCTCGACCGTCTCCTGCGCGTCTATCTTTTTGTCGTGCTCGCATTGGCGGTGGCCGGCGGCACGACGTGGTGGATTTGGGCGGGCGATTGGACTGATGCTCTTCAGGTGTTCATTTCCGTGCTCGTCGTTTCGTGCCCCTGCGCGCTGGGAGTCGCCATCCCCATGGCTCATGAACTCGCCGTCGCCCGACTCCGTCAATGCGGGCTCTTTGTACGGCGCGCCGACCTCTGGGGCCGACTGCGACTCGTCCGCCGCCTCGTCTTTGACAAGACCTGCACCCTCACACTGGAAGTCCCCCAGCTCACCAACCCCAATGCCCTCGCCCTCCTCCAACCGGCCGCACGCCATGCCCTCCAGACGCTCGTCAGGGAAAGCCGCCACCCCCTCGCCGCCTCCCTCCGCCAAGCACTCGCCCTTCAGGGGAGGGTGCCAGCGCCGCCCACCAGCGACCGTGCGGGACCACCAAAAGCCGTCGTCCACGAACTGGCGGGGCTCGGCGTGCACTTCACCGATGACGCCGGTGCCCGCTGGAGCCTCGGCCGCCCCGATTGGAGCCCGGTCGCCCACCACGACAATCTCGAACTCCCATCCGCCCCGGTTACGGACGGATCATTCGATGGCAATTATCCAAGAACGTACCCAGATGGGTTTGACTCCGTTTTGCGGTGCGATGGGATCCCACTCGCCGGATTTCACTTTCGCGAAGCTCTGCGACCCGATGCCGTCACCGAATTGGCGGCCTTCCGCCATCGAGGGTTCGAGATCGACATCCTGAGCGGCGACCGCCCAGAGAAAGTTGCCACCATGGCCCTGGCCTTGGGAATCCCCGCCCATCGCGCCCGAGGACGCTTGAGCCCAATGGAAAAGGCGGACTGGATTAATGAACAGGCTCCCAACGCCCTCTTCCTTGGAGACGGTGCCAACGACAGCTTGGCCTTCGATGCCGCCTTGGTGCGTGGCACACCGGCCATCGAACGCGGCCTGCTCGCCGAAAAAGCCGACTTTTACTTCCTGAGCCGCGGGCTGCGCCCAGTCCGCGAATTGTTCGCCGTGGCTTCCGCCCGCCGCCACGCCGTGCTCGCCGCATTCACCTTCGCGCTCGCCTACAACCTGTCCGTCGTCGCCATCTCCCTCGCCGGCCGCATGAGCCCGCTCCTCGCCGCCATCCTCATGCCCCTCAGCTCTGCCATCACCCTCGTCATCGTTACGGCTCAACTCGACCCCACAAGAAAACATCAGGCGACACGCGTTTAACGTCTGGATAAGAAGATCGTAAAAAAACTTTTTACGATTCCTTTCTTGTGGTTCACTCATCGGAAAAATTCCGATGCATTTAGAGGAATCACCTAAGATTCCTTGCCGCTCAGCCATTATGAGCCCGTAATCCTAGACCCCATGACGACGATAAACGCGCCCCAGCAACAGTCCCGCCGCTTTTCCCTCCCCCTCATCCCCACTTATCCCCCTCCTGTTTACCGCGCTGACGAGGATTTGTACGTTATCGGCCGACCCATCCGCCCCTCGGCCTCCAGATCCCATTCCGAGTCTCCCCTCCATTCCCCTAACCGGTCTCATCAGCCCCAGTCGACCCAGCGTTCACCCCGCTCCGTCATTTGACCGAAACCAAGCGCCATCCGCCCCGCTGATCAGGACGGTCGCCCTGCATCGTCGCTGCCTGCCTACTGCCCCTATTTGTTCAGTTGATCGGTATATTTTGACTACCATGACTATTTATCGAAGGCCTCAACCAGGCCGTCGCCTGGGTTTCCACCACCTCAAAGCCCACTGGTTGAACTGACTCAAGGAGCTATTGGTGAGATTCGTGGTTCCGATCCCGGTTTTTAGGACCACCACCCGGTCTCTCCGGCGGCCATCACCACCCGTTTTGGCATTTTCAGCCAATCACTCTCTCCGGAGTTGCCATGACCTTAAAATAAAATTACAGAGATTTCAGTTGCAGAATTGCAACTTTGCGTGCAAGCTACTAGAAATTCGAGCAATAATGCGAATTTACGTAAACCGCCCCCCTACACGACGACCGTGAACATGGCCACTGAGGAATTACCTGAATTGATGACCGTCAAGGAGACCGCAGAGTATCTGCGGATCCCGCTGCCGACGGTCTACTACCTCGTGCAACGTGGGCAACTTCCGGCCATTCAGATTGGAGGCCGCTGGCGGATCAAACGAAGCCTTCTCGATCGCGATGTCCTGAGGAACGAAGGCGCCGGGCAACCGACTGTGCTGGTCGTTGACGACGACCCGGCTCTCCAGCAGCTTTTCAAGCAGTTCCTCAAGAAGGCAGGTTTTGGACGCATCGTGGTAGGCACGGGTCAGGAGGCACTGCAATTTGCCGAGAAGCAATCATTCGACTTGGTTTTCCTCGATTTGAAGCTGCCGGACATGCCGGGTGATGAAGTGTACAAGGGGCTCAAGGCCGCCCACCCTGATGTCCCGATTGTCATCATCACTGGCTATCCGGACAGCGAAGTTTTGAGCCGCATCCTGGCTCACGGATCGGTCACCGTCATCCAAAAGCCGCTCGAATTCGAGCAACTGAATCGCACCGTCCGCCAACTCGGTCACAAGGGAGCCGCGATCGACGCCTGACCGGACACCTCAGTACTTTCCCTTCTCCGGTTGGTTCCCGGGTTTGGGTTTTGGTAGAAACACCCCATCGGCCTGGCGGTCGATGGGGTGTTTCGCTTTAAATCAAAGCCTTGGGGTTTCCTCGGCCTCGCGCACTTGCCGTTCCACGCGTTCCTTGATCATGTCGAGGTATTTTCCGTAACGGAGGGCGCCGTTAGCGAAGAGGCGGCCCTTTTCCTCACCGCTCATGTTGCCGTATTCCCGTAACACTTGTCCCGAAGCGACCAATTCGATGGTCTCGGGCTTTTCACCGAGTGAAATCGAGATGGTGACACGCTGGCGCATCGGGCGGCTGCCGTAGGACCCGTACATCCATTCGTCGTTCCGCGTCCCTTCCTTCTCGAAGGACATGATGTTTCCGAAAGGAGAGGCCATTCGAAACTCGTTTTCGGTCATGACGTCGACGACGGCATGCCGGACTTCCATGGTCGTGGCGCCGCTGATGGTCACGTCGGCACCGTGGAAAATCCGGGATGATCTGGTGCCATCTTCGTTGGTCTGGCACGAGCACAGACTGACGAGGGCCAGGGTCCACGCGCATCCGGCGCCCACCAGCGAGCGCCAGCAAAGTTTGAGAGAATGACTCATCCTCGGCATCCTGGGCACGTCCGGAGCGACGTCAAATCGCCAGTCACCGGGGCGGGGCGATCCGGTAAAAAAGCTGGGCGGCACCCGGCACCCCTGTTCCCGCCCATTCCCCCACCTCCCCGGTGGGCACCGAAACCGCCAGCACTTCCCAGGCACCACCCGCCAATTCAGTCCCCCGCTCGACCAGATAAGATCGGCCGGGTTGGGCCGCCCAGCGCAGGCGATGCGGTCCCGATCGGGGGATTTCGACGGTCAGCCACTCGGGCGCGGGCGGTCGCACGGCGCTGCGCACTCGACGGATGTATCCCGTGTCATTGGTGGCGATGAGCAGGTCGCCATTGGGCGCGAGCGCCACGGACCGGGGCTCGCTGAGGGCGTCGGGCGACAGGATCGGCGGCCTCTCGCCATTGCCGGAGTTCCGGTTTCCGGATCCACGCCCTTTGATAAAAAGATGGATGATCCCCGCGGTATCCACATACCAAATGTCGCCTCCCTTGTGGGTGCAGAGGTAATACCCGCCTTCGGGGGTAAACGCGATCCCGCGCACCTGGTCGAGAAATGTCTCCGTAGCGGGAAATCCGTCGCCGCCGCCGGACGTCAGTCCGTTCCCCGCCACCCGCGTCCGGCTCCCGTCCGCCTCCACCCTCCACACCGCGCTCTTGGCCACATCATCCGTCGCCCGATCCGTGACGTACACATGTCCGGTGATCGGATGGACATCGATGTTGCCAAGTTCACTCAATCCGGTGGCGACCGTTGTGATGACGCCCGCCGTCCAGCGCTTTAATACGGTGCCGTCAGCATAATAAATCGTCTTCTCGTCCGGACTCACCCACACCCCTCGGCCGACTTTGCTGAACGTGCTCGACGCATCGTTGATGACAGTGGTCATGGTGCCGTCAGGCGCGACCCGGCGCACCCGGTGATTACCCGCGTCATAAATGAACACCGTTCCGTCCGGCTTGACGTAGATACCATTGGGTGAATTGAGCGCCTGGGTCGTCGCCGGAGCCGAGGGCACCATGCCCGTCCCCGCCGCATGCGTGCCCGCGTGAGTGGACAACCGACCGTCCGGATCAATGCGCAGAATGCCGTGCGATGCCTTGTCGGCCACATAGATCCGGCCGAGCGCATCGGCCGCCGCGAAATGCGGATTCGACAACTCGACTTCCAGCGCCGGAGCCCCCTCGAAAGAGGGATCCCAGTCGTTCACATCCAGCGGCTCCTGGCTCTCCCCCAGCCCCGCAATCCACTCGAGTTGCTCAAATCCCGCCACCACCCTCGCAAATTCCTCCCCTTCCGCCGCCCCAGCCACCTCCACCGCCACCAGCCCGCTCGCCATCGCCAGCCAATGGGTCCATTTCCGCATGGCAGAGTGTGACGGATTTGCCCCAGAACGCAAACCCTCTCCCCAGCCCCTCCGCCCTCCGACCGCCGACCGCCGACCCTTCAATTCCCACTATCCTCCGCCGTTAATGGGCGTATTGTCGCCCACTTGCTTCATGTTTGACGTCCGCGAACGCCCAAACCTCGTCCAGCGCGCCTTGCTGGTCGGGATTTACCAGAAGAAAGCCGAGGAAGCGGAAGCCCTGGACCTGCTGGAGGAACTGCGAGAACTGGTGTCCACGTTGGGCATCGGCATTGTCGGCAGTTTGACCGCCCGCGTGCCGAAGGCCAACACGCGCTACCTCACCGGCACTGGCAAGGCCCGCGAGATCATGGATCACGCGCGCGAACTTCAGGCCGACTGCATCATCTTTGACAATGAACTCTCACCCATGCAGCAGCGCGCCTGGGAGGAGGAAAGCGGGATCGCCGTGATCGATCGCCACGAAATCATCCTGGATATCTTCGACCGCCGCGCTCGCAGCCGGGAAGCCCGCCTCCAAGTCGACCTCGCCCGCATGGCGTACAGCTTTCCCCGCCTCAAACGCATGTGGGGCCACCTCGACCGTCAAGGCGGCGGCGGATTCGCCGCGCGCGGAGAGGGCGAAACTCAGCTGGAAGTCGACCGCCGGTTGGCCCGCGAGCGGATCGGCCGGCTCCGCGATGAACTCGCCGAAGTGCGCAAACAACGGGCGACCCAGCGCAAAGAACGCCTCAAGGATGGCCTGCCTCACTTCGCCATCGTCGGCTACACCAACGCCGGAAAATCCACCCTGCTCAATCGCCTCACCGGTGCCGACGTGCTCGCCGAAGACACGTTGTTTGCCACCCTGGATACTACCACCCGCCGCTTCGCCCTGCCAGACGGCCAGCAGGCACTCATCACAGACTCGGTTGGATTCGTGCGTCGCCTCCCGCACGATCTGGTGGAATCATTCAAGGCCACTCTGGAAGAGGCTCTCCTGGCGGACTTTCTCGTCCATGTGTTGGACGCCTCCGATCCCCGCGTCTACCGCTTCTACGAAACCACCCTGTGCGTCCTCGATGAACTCGGCGCCTCCGACAAACGCGCCTTGATCGTCCTCAACAAAGTGGATGCCATCACCGATCCCGCGTGGCGCACCCAGCTCGAACGCCATTTCGATCAGGCCGTCTTCCTCTCCGCCCAGACCGGCGAGGGCATCGACCGCCTGCTCGCCCGTCTCAACGAGATGCTCTTCGACCGCGTGCTGCGCCTGACGTTGCGCGTGCCCATGGCCCGGGCTGATCTGCTCGCCCTCATTCACCGCGAGGGAAAAATCATTTCCACCGATTACCACGATAATGACGCCATCGTCCAGGCCGTCCTCCCCAAACGATTTCTCCCAAAGGTCGAGCCCTATCGTCTCGAAACACCTCCCGCCACCGCAGCCGCCCCACCCGCCGCTTCGTCAAAACCGACGCCCCATTCACCCTGAACCAACTGGCGGAATCCGCACCATCCGGGAAATATCGGCTTGAGGCAAGCGCATGACACTCGTAAGTCCATAATTCTTCGTGTGTTTCGTGAATTTCGTGGTCCAAAGTCCCTTCTTGGGCTCAACGGTGACGCGCCAACGAATGTCGCGAGATGGCAATTTTGGTGGCATGCACCAATTGCCGGACCGGCATGTCGGGCAGGTGGCGGCTGGGGGCGAGCGGGCCGCAGGCGACGAGTTCGCGCTGGGCGGCCGCTTTGAGCAAGTGCCAGCGTGGCCACGAATGATCGGGAGCGTGAGTGATGTGGCGAAGAAGGCTTAGCCATTCGGCGAAGACGCGTTCGATGTCACCCTCCCCGACCGTGTCTCGCGTCCAGCGGCGCCGCGCCTCGTGGAGGTTTGATCGAAGATCCGTCACGACTTCCGCCGCGCCCGATCCGTAGCCAGGCGGCACCCCGAGCGACAAATACCCTTCGATGTCGAGAGCCCCATAGGCATGGCGGCAGGCGAGGGCCAGGGGATCGGCCGTGCTTGTCGCCGACTCGGAAAACCGGGGGCCCGCGCGCAGGTTGGCCAGGAGAACGATGAGGTCCTGGATGGCAATCGCCTCATCTTCCAAGCCCGCCGCCACCGCTAATCCCTCGCCCTGATGGAAAAAACTGGTGACGACCCCGCGACGCGTGGGCACCCCGTCCTGTGAGATCAGGCCCAGTCCAAGCCAGATCCAGGCGAGCGCGGCGGATGCCCGTTTCGCGTTGGCTCCCAGCTCACGGGTCGATTCCCTTATGGGCGTGCTGACTCCATTTTGGGCTGGCTCCCCTGATGCGGGCGCACCGGGCGCGGCCATCAATTGATCCCGCTCCTCGATGCCGGCGAGCAGAACCCCATGGCGGTCGAGGTAGAGCGGCGCCTGCGTGTGGTGGAAGTCAAGACGCACAACCAGAAGATCGCCCTGCAATACGAACCCGCGCGGCGTGGCCCCGTGGAAGTGCGGTTGCAATCGATCGAGAATTGTGCTGGCAATTTCGTCCTGCCCATAAATCGCCTCGCGCGGCAGGCCGAGCCATTGGCGCATTTGTTTGGTCAGGGCAAACTGGCGCCTTCCTTCGGCTCGGGGACCAATGGCGAGTTCACAGCCGAATCGCGAGGTTTCGGCGGGTCCGGATGTGGCGAAGTTATTTTCGCCTCCTCCAGCGGGCGTGCCCTCATCATCCGGCGGCAGCGGTAATGGGCACACACGCCCGGCCTTGATCAATGATCGGACAAATCCCCGGCACTCCAGGGCCGGTCGCAAAGAACCGTCGCGCCACACGAAGGCCGCTCCCAATGGTCCCGTCGCCAATCGTTCCAGGTCAAGCGGCTCCCACTCGCCCCGGGAATTCCTCACCTCGCGGTGACGCGGATTCAACCCGAACCAAGCGTGCCCCGCCGGTTCCGTCGGCGACGCCTGGCCTGCCAATCTCGCGAATCCAAGGTCGGAATGGTGTTCCGAAAAGAGCGATTGGTTGAGCGATTCCGCGGCCGTGGCCGGAGACTCCCCCCGCTCCGCGGCCAGGTGCATGACCCGCAAAAAGGGCGGCCAATCGATCTCGCCGCCACGTTTGAGCCGCAACGCCGCCCCATCGGCCAGGCGCGGACTGGTGTGGGTTGTGATCAGATACCCGGCGGAATCGAGCCCACGGCGGCCCGCCCGACCGAACATTTGCAGCAGTTCGTCGCGTCGCAGCCGCCGCTCTTGCCGGCCGTCGAAGAACTCAGTCTCCGCCACCAGGACGCTGCGAACCGAGAAATTGATCCCCGCCGCCAATCCAGTGGTCGCCACGATCACTCTCAGCTTCCCCGCCTTGGCCAGTGGCTCAACCACGCCTGCACGCACCTGATAGCCGAGTCCACTGTGGTGCCAGGCGACCCGTTTTTCGAGGATGACCGAGAGCTCGCGGCCGCATACGCGTCGCTGTGGGTCGGTGAGCCCTACTGGATCATCATCGGGCAGCGCCATAGCGATCTGACGGGCGATCTTTTCCGCCTGAGCCCGCCGAGGCGCAAAAATCAAGAGCGGCCCTAAATCCGCCAACAATACTTCCGCCGCTAAACGCGGCCAAAAGCCAGTCACCCCTGCAGGCGCCCGAACCGGTAGTGATTCGATCGGCATCTCGTCCAGTGGAACCGGTCGTACCCGCGTCGAGACCAACTCGCAGCGGCGCCCGAGCCGACGCAGCCAGTCGCGCACCTCGCCCGCATTGGACACGCTCCCACTCAAGAGCAGCAGTTGGGTGGAGAGCGGCGCCACCGCGAGCGCCAACTCGTAGCTCAGCCCCCTCACCTCATCGGCCACCATCTGGTATTCGTCGACCACCAGAAGCACCGGTCCCCGACCCGCCAACAGCCCGTCGCGCTGGGTCTCCAGCGTCGCCACCACCACCGGGGCCTCCAGATCGTCCGCCACCTCGCCCGTGGCAATTCCAACTCGCCATTTCCGCCGTTGCCACTCGGCCCGCTTGTCATTCGCCAATGCCCGCGTCGGCACCGTGTACACCGCTTGGCCATGCAGCGCCCTCGCCTCGACCAGACTCTCGAACACCAGCGTTTTCCCGGCGCCGGTCGGAGCATCCACGATCACGTTGCTCCCCGAGCGCAGGAGCCTTATGGCTTCCTGCTGCCAAAGATCTGGAAGCTGCAGTCGGTTGAGGTCGGGAATCAACGGCTGGCACCGGCCTGCGCCGTGCGGGTGGCCGGCGTCAGGCCAATCAGATCGGCCAGGATGCGCAAGCTCTCGAGTTTCACCGGCTCCAAATCATAGGGATACTTGGCCTTGTCGTCCGCCAGTTCAATGTCGTCCTCGTCCTTGGCCAGACGCATCCCCGTCGTTTGCTCGTCGCTGAACTCCGATTCGAGCTTGAGCGACGGTTCATCCACCGTGTCCAAAGCCAGGCGGTACACCTTGTAATCGTCCGTGTGGGCCGAGCCCAGGGCGGTCACGCGCGCCTTGCGTTCCGCGATGCGCGCCTTGCGCCGCTCCTTGTTCGCCGCGATTTCCGCCGTCCGGGCCTTGAGATTCAACGACCATGTGTTCCCCTCAATCTGGTCGCGCAGTCGCTTGGTGTCGTCCAACACGTGCTGAAACTCCGGCTCTTTCGACACCCGGTTCTGTGAGCGCGCGCGCAATTCCTCGAGGGGCAGGGGCGACTGCTCGGACAGCGAATACTTCAGCGGCGGGATGACATCGTACGGGAGCGGGTTGTCGAGTTGGTCCTCGCCAATTTCATACGCGTCGATGCGCTGTGGCAGCACGACATCCGACCGCACGCCTTTGAACTGCGTCGACCCACCGGCGATCCGATAGAATTTCTGAATCGTGACTTTCAGCGAGCCGGCCCGGCTGGTGTCGCTAAAGATCGGCATGATGCGCTTCATGTCGATGATTGTCTGGACGGTGCCCTTGCCAAAAGTCGACTCGTCGCCCACGACCACGCCGCGCCCGTAGTCCTGAATGGCAGCTGCCAGAATCTCGCTGGCCGAGGCACTCGTCTTGTCGGTCAAAATGACTAGAGGGCCATTATAAATCGGTTCGGCATTCCGGCTGCTCCGATAATCCGGGCGCTCCCGGCGCCAGTCCACATGCTGAACAACCGGCCCACGCTTGATGAAAAGCCCGGTCATCGAAATCGCCTCATCGAGCGATCCGCCCCCGTTGCCGCGCAGATCCAGCACCAAGCCATTGATGTTTTCTTTCATCAGCCGCTCCAGCAGCCGACGCACGTCTTTCGTGCATCCGGATTCGTGCGTGTCCATGTCCGCGTAGAACGCCGGAAGCGTGATCCAGCCGAGCCGCAACGGCTGGCCGTCCTTCGTCGTCTCCATCAGGTTGGCCGTCGCCACCTTGTCCTTGAGGTCGACCTTGGCCCGGACAATCGAAATCTCCTTCTCAATCGTCGGATCGCTGGCGGGAATGATCCGGAGGCGCACTACGCTGCCTTCCTCGCCCCGGATCTGGTCGACGATCTTCTGCAGTTTGAGCGCCCGCACATCCTCGATCGCGCCCTCATTTCCCTGGCCCACGCCGATGATCTTGTCCCGCTCCTTCAGCAAGCCGGACTTGTCGGCGGGCCCGCCCACCACGATCCCCTGGATCTCCACGGCGTCATCCTTCTTGCTGAGCAGCGCGCCAATCCCCACCAGCGAGTTTTTCATCCCGACATGGAAATTGTCGTTCTCCGACGGGCTCATGTACTCCGAATGCGGGTCGTAGGCGGCCGCGAGCGACGAGAGAAAGAAATTGATGACGTCCTCATCATCGTTCTCGTCCAGACTCTTCAAAAACCGGTCCCAAAACGCCGCGGTTTTCTTCTCGGGCGTGTCCTGCGGCTTGGCCTCTGCCTTGGCCTTTTTCTCGGCCGCTTCCTGGCGTTGTTCCGGTGTGAGTTCCGCCGCCTTTTCCGCTTCGCGTTCGGCCTTCAGCTGCCGGCTAAGGCGCTCGGCCAGCACTTGGTTCTTCAGGATCCCGAGCCACAGCCGGTCGGCTTCCGCCTCATCCTTCGGCCATTGCAATTCCTTGCGCGAGATGTGCACCGTGTCCTCCCCGTCAAACGAGAACGTCTCTTTTTCAAGATTCTCCTGAATCTTCGCCACCCGATCCTGCGCGCGTTTCTTGAAGACGGAGTAAATCGCCTTGGCCGCCGAAACATCAGCGTTCACGAGAATCATGTCGTCGAGCTGCGATTCATAATCCCGGCGAAATTGATCGATGTCCGACTGCAGGAAAAACCGGTGGTCGTAATCCAACAGATCGAGAAAATGCTCGAGCATTCGCTTCGAATACTCGTCCGTAAAGTCGTGCCGCGAATAGTGCTGGTTTTGCATCGCCTGGGCCACGGCGTGGGCGACTTCCCCATAGTCGGTAGCGGCGGTCACCGGGGATCCGGCACAGAAAAACGTGGCTACCGCCAGTCCGGCCGCCAGAATGGGCCGGGGCAACGATTGAGGAAGAATGGGCAGACTCATAGCTGTAAGAGATTCAGTCGAACTTCAGATTGGGCGATCCGAATCTCCTGAATCATCGGAAAAAATCCTCGAAACACCGGAGAAGTCCATGATTATTACGGGGGATTATCACTAATCAGGTCAGGCCTGATGAAACCCGCTCGCGGTACCTGTCCTCGATTTCGCCGTGACGGAGCCCGATGCCCGGCTTGGGTGAACCGGGTGCTACCTGCCCTTGCCGAAGAAAAAATCCTCGAGGACCTCGCCGTTTTACCGGATCCCCAAGAACGGCTGGCCCATCTGATGGAGCGCGCCACCCGACGTCCACCCGTGCCCGAGAAAGACCGCAACGATACCACTCGGGTTCCCGGCTGCGTCTCGCGCGTCTGGCTGACCGCCACTCTGGTCAACGGCCAGTGCCGATTCCAAGTCGCGGCGAATTCGCCAATGGTTCTTGGACTGGTGCGCTTCATCTGCGACGTCTACGACGGAGCCCCCCCCGCCGAAGCGGCGGCTTTCCAAAGCGAAATCATCACGCGCTCGGGCCTCCACCGCTTCCTTTCCCCAACCCGGCTCCACGGTCTAGATCGCACCCGCCACCGCATCCGCGCCCTCGCCGCCTCCCTCTCTACTCCCCCATCCCATAACCTTTAACCCCTTCCCTCTAGTCTCTCCAGTCCATCCAGTCCCTTCCGTCCCTACCTGCAGCCTATTCTCCACCCGCCCATGTTCTATGACGCCCACAACCACCTTCATGACGCTCGCCTTCGGGCGCACCGTGAGACGGTTCTGCGGGATCTTCAGCAGATCGGCCTTCGCGCCGCGGTGGTCAATGGCACCGAAGAAGCCGACTGGCCACTCGTCACGGATCTGGCCGGAGCGCATCGCTGGGTGGTGCCAAGCTACGGGCTTCACCCGTGGTTCGTGGCTCAGCGCTCGCCCGATTGGCTGAAAAACCTGACCGCCTACTTGGACGCGGCAGCCGCCTGCGGTCAGCGGGTGGCCGTGGGGGAAATCGGTCTAGACCGGTGGAAAATTCCCTATGATTCCGCCGATCAGGAGGCGGTTTTTTTAGATCAACTGGCGCTGGCCTCGGAGCGCAATTTGCCCGTCACCATACACTGCCTCGAAGCCTGGGGTACGCTTGATGCACTCCTCCATCACCACCCGGTGCCGGCTCGTGGCTTCCTCCTTCATGCCTATGGCGGGCCTGCGGAAATGATCGACCGTTTCGCCCACCGCGGGGCCTACTTTTCCTTCAATGGGTATTTTCTCGAGACGCGCCGGGAGGCACGGCGTAACGCGTTTCGTCACGTCCCTCCCGACCGACTTCTTGTCGAAACCGACGCCCCCGCCATGCCTCCCCCGCCGGCCGTCACCCGGTTCTCGCTCGCCCGCACGCAGGACGGCACTCGACTCAATCACCCGGCCAGCCTGGCCGACACCTACCCGGCGCTCGCTGCCCTGCGGGGCGAGAATCTGGCGTCACTGGCACCGGCCATCGAAGCGAATTTTCACCGGTTTTTCGGCTCTGGGGCCTGAAGGCACCCCGCTGGGAAATCAGTTGCCATCGGGCTCGGTCGCATGGATTCGATGCCCATGATCGTGACCCCTAAAATTCGCGGATTCATCTGCACCACCGCCCACCCCGCAGGCTGCGCCCGTCATGTCGCCGAGCAGATCGCTGTCGTGCGCAACCGTGGCCCCATCCCCGGCGGCCCGAAGAAGGTTCTGGTCATCGGGGCCTCGACCGGCTACGGCCTGGCGTCGCGGATCGCCACAGCCTTCGGCTCGCACGCCGCCACCATCGGTGTCTTTTTCGAGCGGGCCGCCGAACCGGGACGCACCGCCACCGCCGGATGGTACAACACGGCCGCTTTCGAACGAGAGGCCGCCGCCGCCGGGCTGTATGCACGGTCGTTCAACGGTGATGCCTTTTCCGATGCGCTCAAAGTCGAGGTCGTCGCCGCCATCAAAGCGGATCTCGGGCAAGTCGACTGTGTGGTGTACAGCCTGGCCTCCCCGCGCCGCGCCCACCCCCGCACCGGCGAGGTGTTCAAGTCAGTGCTCAAATCCATCGGATCCGTCTACACCAACAAAAACCTCAACACTTCAACCGGCGCCGTGGCCGAGATTTCCATCGACCCCGCCCAGGGAGATGACGTCGAGCAGACGATCGCCGTCATGGGCGGCGAAGATTGGGAGCTCTGGATCGACGCCCTCCAGCAAGCCGATGCCCTCGCCCCAGGCGTCCAAACAATCGCGTTTTCCTACATCGGCCCCGAAGTCACCTGGCCCATTTACAAAAACGGCACAATCGGGCGCGCCAAAGAAGACCTCGAACGCGCTCAACGCGCCCTCAACACCCGCCTCGCCCCTCTCCACGGCAAATCATGGATCTCGGTCAATAAAGCCCTCGTCACCCAGGCCAGCTCCGCCATTCCCGTCGTGCCGCTTTACATCTCACTGCTCTACAAAGTGATGAAAGAAGCCGGCTCCCACGAAGACTGCATCGAACAAATGGACCGCCTCTTCCGCGACCGCCTCGCCAGCGGCAACCCCCAACCCGATGAGGCCGGTCGCATCCGCCTCGACGACTGGGAAATGGCGCGCCCAGTGCAGGAAAAGGTCGATCGCCATTGGCAGGCCGTCACCACCGACAATCTCGCCGAACTCGCCGACTTCCAGGGGTACCAGGACGCCTTCCTCCGCCTCTTCGGCTTCGGACTCCCCGGCGTCGATTACACCGCCGACACCAACCCGGATGTCGCCATCCCGTCGATCCCCAAAATGACTCTCTGATCACCGGCCTCGTTTGCGGCATCCGCGTTGAAGCGATCGCGGACCCACTGATCCAAAATCCGATACCTCGACAAACTGATCGACGAACTCGCAAAGGGCCGAAAAGCGGAAAAACTCTTGCGGCGGTCTGAGTAGTTTCGGCTTCCCCGGAGTTTCCCGCCAATGGACGGCGATTGAGGTTCTTTTCCTAAGAACAGGGATGGGAACAAAGTCCTTTTTTGGGACGACGGGAACGAGCTCGGGCCCTCACTAGACTCCAGGAGTAGGAGCCATGTTGCGATGGGAAGCGACCTCCCGAGCCCGCCCATGAGGCGGCGCCCGACCGTGAAGTGGGTGAATTTGCCTGCACGCCGGCCTTGCCAGCCAATTTGGCGCGTCCTATGCTTAAGTCGGTTAAATGAAACGCGTCTTTGCCAATGTGGCGTGGGTGGCGGTCTGGGTGGCCGGCCTAGGGGTATGGTCCACCCCGGGCCTCGCTTCCGAACCGACAGTTGAGGAGTTCAAGAAACGCGAGTCCCAGATCAAGTCGGTAGTGGAGCGTGTGCTGCCGACCGTCGTCGCCATCACCAGCGATTCGCCCGTGGGCACGGGGAGCGGGGTCATCGTGAGTTCTGATGGGTTGATTCTGACGGCGGCGCACGTCACGGACGCGATTACCGAGGAGGGGAAGCAGAAGGATGTAGTGGTGGTTTTTCCAGATGGGCGTCGCGCCAAGGCCGAGGTTCTCGGCGCCAACCGCTCCTGCGATGCCGCCATGGTCAAAATCACCGACCCCGCCCTCCAGGAATGGCCGTTCCTCGAGCTCGGCACTTCGGATGAGGTCGCCAAAGGCACTTGGGTCATCGCGCTCGGCCAGCCCGGCGGATATGAAGCTGACCGCAGCCCGCCGGTACGAGTGGGTCGCATTTGGGGGCGCGACAATTTTGGCGCCTTCTTTACCGATTGCACACTCATTGGCGGTGATTCCGGGGGCCCGCTCATCGATTTGGACGGCAAACTGATCGGGATCCACAGTTCAATCGGCGGCGCGCTGACCGTCAACCGCCATGTCGGCGTGGACAACTTCCACACCGACTGGCCGCGCTTGCTCCGCGGAGAAAAGTGGGGCGACCTGACACTTGGCCAAACCGACCCCGATCGCCCGGTCATCGGCGCCGATCTCGATCCGGAGACGGCCCACGGCGTTCGGGTGCGCTCGGTGGTCGAGGCCGGACCTGCCGCGCTCGCCGGAGTCCGCGAAGGTGATGTCATCACCCACTTCGAAGGCATCGAACTCAAGAATTATATCAGCTTCATCCGAATGATCAGTCGGCAACGCGCCGGAGACCCGGTGCAGCTGCGCGTGCGTCGCGAGGCCGGTGAGGAAACCGACCTGCGCCTCATCCTCCTTTCGCGCCAGTCAGTCCGGCAGCTGGGCATGGCCCAAGCCTTGCCCGCCGCCCCCAAGATTTGGGCGGGATTCGATCTGGAGGACGCCGAAGCCGGACCAAGCGTCCGCGTCGTCGGGGTCGTACCTGAGAGCCCGGCCGCCCGTGCCGGCCTGCGGGCGGGCGATGAGGTCATTGCCCTTGATGGATCGCCCCCGGGCGGAGCGGTGGGTATGGCCGATTCCCTGTCCGCCCGGGATCCCGGCTCCGTCGTCGCGCTGCGCGTGCGACGCGCCGACGGCACTGAATCCGACATTTCCATCACCCTCTCCGCCCCGCCCCCCACTCCTGCTACCCCATGAAAACGAGGATCCGTCCACTGTGTGGCGCCGCCTGGCTCGGCGCCCTGATCGTGCTGGGGCTGCCCAGCCCAGCCCAGGCCCAGCGATCTGACCAGTCGGACCGCCAGCGACCGATGAAATTCGACCGCTCCTACGGCCGCGAGCAACTCGCCATCAAAAAAGCCCTTGGTCCAGTCGTCGCCGAGGCCGCCCGATCCACCCACAAAGTGCTCGTCGAGGGCACCCACACCGCCCTGGCTACCGTGGTCCACCCCGACGGTTGGTTGCTCACCAAGGCGAGTGAACTGAAATCCCCGGAGACATTGGAAGTCGAGTTTTCCGGCGGTCTGCGGCTTCCGGTCACCGTGAGCGATCGTCTCGACGCCTATGACCTGGCCCTGCTCAAGGTTGAAGCTCGTGGCCTGAAACCGGTGACGTGGAGCGACCGTCCGGTGCCGAGCCCTGGCAGTTTTTTGGCCGCTCCCAGTCCGAACGAGGGGGTGGCGGCGGTCGGAGTGGCCAGTGTCGGTCTGCGCAATCGATACCAACCCCCGCGCGGATACATGGGCGTACAGCTTCAGTGGAAGGATGGCGCCCCCGCGGCCATCGAAAAAGTGTTCGAAGGCGGCGCGGCCGAAGAAGCCGGCGTGCAGGAAGGCGACGTCATCCTCCAAGTCGATGGCGTGGTCGTGGAGGGACGCGAAGCATTGGTCGGCGAAATCAGCCGCCGACGTCCCGGGGAAACCGTCACCCTGAAAATTAAACGCGGCGACGAGGAAATCGAGGTCAAGCTCACCTTGATGGACCGCCGCGAGTCGATGGGCCAATTCGGGATCGAACGCGATCCCATGGTTCTGATGAGCGGTCGCCTCAGCCGCCAGCGCCATAGCTTTTTCAACGTCTTTCAACACGACCTCGTCCTCGCCCCCGAAGAATGTGGTGGCCCACTCGTCGACCTCGATGGCCATATCGTCGGCTTGGACATCGCCCGCTCCGGCCGCGTCGAAAGCCTCGCCATCCCGGCCGCCGACCTGAAAAACCTGCTGGCCCACGTCACCACCGGGAAATTCACGCTGCCGGACATCGGCGCGCTGCGCGAGGAATTGAAGAAAACGGAACTCGCCATCCGCACCGCCCAGCAGGCGCGCGACGAAGCCGAACAAACGCTCAAACGCGCTCAAGAATTGCACGCCACCTTGCCCGAACCACCTCCCGCCCAGTCGACCGCCGAGACCGTCCCGGCCCCGCCGGCCCCCAGCATGCCCGTTCAAGCCGAAGACCCATCGCGCGCCACGGAACCGGCTTCGATGCCGTGACGAGCGACGCTTACTCAGCCACCGGAGAAACCTCGGCGGCCTGAGGAGTCTCGGTCGCCGCTTCCTCTACCGGTGCCACCGGCTTCTCGACCACCGGTTTTTCAGCCTTCTTCTTGGCCGGCGCCTTCTTCGGAGCCCCTGGCTTCTTGGCCGGCTTCTTCGCTTCAGCCGCCGCCGCCGCGGCCGCCACGGCCGATTTACGCGTCACCGCTCCCTTGGTGGCCTTGCGCACGCGCGCAGCCTCCTTGAGTCGCTTCTCATATTGCTTGCGGCGCTTGCGTTTGAGTCGGGTGCGGATCTGCTGTCCCATAAAATGAGAATTCGGGGTCGGTGGTGGATAATGAGGGCAGGAGGAAAAGGCGGAGTATGGAGCCCGCCCGACACCGCGCAACGGTAAAGTGCAATGCACCGCCGTAACCGCCCGCCGCGAAAAAATGCATGGAAGACAGAAAAATTGGGGGCCGGAAAATCAAAACTACCGAAAAACGCATCCACGCCCCATTCCCGCCGCCAAGCCCCCAATTTTTTTTACCCCCAATTTTTTTGCCACCCTCCGCCGCGACAAGACCGATTCACAATTCGAACTTTGCCTTGGAACCTGGGGCTCCACCGTTCTAGCGTGTCGACTCTCTGAGTTCATGCGCGCTTATTTCATTCGTCGCCTCCTGCTTATTCCGCCCACCCTGATTGGGGTGACGCTGCTGGTTTTTATTCTCACGCGCTTCGTCCCCGGCGGACCTGTCGAATCGCTGCTCGCCCAGATGCGACGCGCCTCGGCCGACGGCAGCGCCCGCGGCGGTCAGGTCGGCCAGCAGCAGGCGCTCTCCGGTGAGCAGATCGAGCAACTCAAGGAATTTTACAACCTCGACGACACCAACTACCTCCGCGCCTACGCCAAATGGCTCGGTGTCTGGCCTACCGCCATCGGCCGCAAAAAGCTCGACTTCCCGGTCGACCAGAGTTCCCAGCCCATCCGCACCGCTTTGACCCGGGAACGCCTTGTCATCCACCGCGACGCATCCGGCGGATTGCGCCTTGTGACGGCCAATGGAGGCGATCCCGGTCCGTGGAGAGTGCGCAGCCTGGGTAATAAGGAACCGCCACCCTCCCCGCCACCCGATGCCGCGAAGGCGAACCCGCCGCCCACGCCGCCCGCTCTGGAGCGCGTCGAGATCTACCAAAACCGTTTTACCGGCGTCCTGACCGGCAACCTCGGCTACTCGACCCGGTATCAGGATTCCGTCGTCGGCATGATCCGCGAGCGACTCCCAATCTCGGCCTATTACGGGCTGATGACCATGATCATCACCTACCTCATTGCCATCCCGCTCGGCTTGCTCAAGGCCCTCCGCCACAACCGGCCCTTCGACAACATCACATCCGTCGCCGTCTTCGCCGGATACGCCATCCCGGCCTTCGCTCTGGGCGCCCTCCTCGTCATCTGGCTCGCCGTCCGCCTCGACTGGTTCCCCGCTGGCGGATTCACCAGCCATGATTTTGCCGATAAAAATCCCTTGGCAAAAATCTGGGACATTTTGCACCACTCCGCCCTGCCAATCTTCTGTTACACCATCGGCTCCTTCGCCTTCCTCACCATGATGATGAAAAATCAGCTTATGGACAACCTCTCCGCTGATTACATCCGCACCGCCGTGGCCAAGGGACTGCCCTTCGACCAAGCCGTGCGCCGCCACGCCCTCCGCAACGCATTCATCCCCATCGCCACGACTTTGAGCCGGCTGGTCACCCTGCTCGTCGCGGGCTCATTCCTCATCGAGCGCGTTTTCGACATCAACGGCTTTGGCCTGCTCTTCTTCGAATCCGCCGTCGACCGCGACTATCCCGTCGTCATGGGAGCCATCCTCCTCAGCGCACTCCTCATTATGCTCGGAAATATCGTCAGCGACATCGCCGTCGCGCTGGTCGACCCCCGCGTGAAATTCTCCTGACACGACCATGATCCGTCTCAGCCCGCTCACCCAGAAACGCCTGCGCCGATTCCGCTCGATCCGGCGCGGATGGTGGTCGTTTTTGCTTCTGGTCTTTCTGTACGTCCTCTCGTTCGGCGCCGAACTGCTCATCAACCACCGCGCTCTCCTGGTGAGTTACCAAGGACGGCTCCAATTCCCGACTTATGGCGCCATCATTCCCGGTACGGTTTTTGGTGAAGACTACGACTACGAAACGAATTACCGCGCCCTCCGCGACCGCTTCCGTGCCGAGAACAAGGGCGATTGGGTCCTCATGCCGCCGGTCCCCTACGGTCCGCTCGAAAACGACACGCGCCCGGGCCTGATCAACCCCTCGCCGCCCAGTTGGTCCAATGGCCACTGGCTGGGCACCGATCCAGTGGGCCGCGACGTCCTGGCCCGCCTGTTCTACGGCTTTCGCATCGTCATGACTTTCGCTCTGGCCTTCACCGTCGCCGTTTATGGGCTCGCCATCACCATCGGCTGCGCCATGGGGTTCTTCGGGGGGTGGATCGACCTCTTGGGCCAGCGCCTCATTGAGATTTGGCAGAACATCCCCTCCCTCTACGTCATCATTATCGGCGTCAGCCTCGTTCCCGCTGATCTCGCGGTGTGGGTTCGCGTGTCACTCCTCCTCGTCATCATGGTCGCCTTTTCGTGGGCCGGAGATTCGTATTATTTGCGAACAGCCACCCTCAAGGAAAAAGCTCGCGATTACGTCGCCGCCGTCCGCCTGCTCGGCGCCGGTCCCAGCCGCACCATCTTTCGCCACATTCTCCCCAATACCATCGCCATCCTCGTCACTTTCCTGCCGTTTGCCATCGCCGGAGCCATCTATGCCTTGACCGCGCTCGACTTCCTCAACTTCGGACTCCCCCGCCCCATGCCGAGCTGGGGCGAAATGCTCGAGATTGGCTTGGGTGCCACCCATGCCTGGTGGATCGTCACTTTCACCTTCCTCGCCATCACGGTGGTCCTCCTCCTCGTCACCTTCGTGGGCGAAGCCATACGCGAAGCCTTCGACCCACGCCGCTTCAGTACCTACCAATGAGCGCCGCCCCCACCGATTTTTTCGCCCGCTGGCTCCCGCGCCTCCGCGCCCTCGGCCTCAGCCTCGTCCTCCCGTGGATCGTCGGTTGCGGCGCCCCCGAGGACAAGGACTTCTCGTACCCCCGGCACCGCATCCCGCTGCCCGAGGAAGCCATGGAATTCTTCAAGGCCAATCCCGACTTCTTCGTCTGGGCCGACCGATCCCAAATCCCAGCCAACCTCGACTGGCAGGATGGCGCCGAAGTCCCCGAAATCGGATCCCACGATGCCCAAAAGGGCGGGACTTATTATTACGTCATCCCCGATTTCCCGCGCACCCTGCGCTTCGTCGGACCGGACGCCAACGGCGCCTTCCGCAATAATGTCCACGACAACAACACCCTCGCCCTGGTCGGTACCCACCCGGACAATCCTGAGCATCATTTTCCAAGCCTCGCCCGGCAGTGGGCCATCGGCGAGGACCGCCGCACCGTCTACTTCCAGCTCGACCCCGACGCCACCTATTCCGACGGCGTCCCCATCCGCGCCGACGACTACTTCTTCTGCTTCTTCTTCATGCGGTCGCCCCACATCGTCGACCCATGGTACAACGACGCCTACAAGACGAAAATCTCCAAGATCACCCAGTTCGACGAACTCACCATCGCCATCACGCTGCCCGAGGCCAAACCGGACCTGCTGTACCGCACCACCCTGGTGCGTCCGGTGCCCACCCACTTCTACCGCGACTTCGCCGAAGACTATGTCCGCCTCTACCAGTGGCAGATGGAACCGACCACGGGCGCCTATCACGTGCTCGAGGAAAACATCGTCAAGGGACGCAGCATCGCGCTGACCAAGGTCCCGAATTGGTGGGCTCGCGACAAAAGACAGTTCCGCTTCCGCTACAACCCGGACCGCCTCGACTATCGCGTCGTCCGCGACCGCGACAAAATCATCGCCCTCTTCAAAAAGGACGAACTCGACCTCTACGGCGCCAACGGGATCGTCCCGGACGTCTGGTACAACAAGCTTTCCGATTCTGAGCCCAACGTGGCCAACGGCGGCATCGTCCGCACAACCTTTTACAACCAGGTTCCCCGCCCCAGTTGGGGCATGAACATCAATTCCATGATGCCCATCCTCAAGAACCGCAGCGTGCGTCAGGGACTGCAACACGCCACCAACTGGGACCTCGTCTGCCAAACGTACTTTCGCGGCGACGCCCAGCGCATGCAGACGACCTCCGATGGCTACGTCGCCGTCACGTTTCCCGACATCAAGGCCCGCCCCTTCGACCCCGCCCTGGCCGCCGCCCGCTTCGCCGAGGCCGGCTTCACCGAGCGTGGCCCGGACGGCATCCTGCGCAACGCCGCCGGCGAACGACTCAGCTTCACCATCACCACCGGCTATAAACGCCTGGCCGATGCCCTCACCATCCTCCAGCAGGAGGCCCGCAAAGCCGGCGTCGAGTACCGCCTGGAAATCCTGGATGCGACCGCCGCCTGGAAAAAGATCGATGAAAAGAAACATGAGATCAGCTTCGGCGCCAAAAATACCTCGGTCGAACTTTACCCGCGTTTCTGGGAGACATTCCACGGCGCCAATGCCTTCAAACCCGACGGCTCGGTCCAGACCGAAACCAACAACGAGACTCAAACCAACGATCCTCACTTGAACGCGCTCATCGAAAAATACGACCGCGCTTCTTCCATGGAGGACATCGTCCGCCTCGCCCGCGAAATCGTCGCCTGGCTCCACGAGGATGCCGCCTTCATCCCGGCCTTCACCGAACCGTTCTTCCGCACCGCCTACTGGCGCTGGGTCAAATGGCCCGAGGGATTCCAAGGGAAAACCGCCCGCGACGCCGACGAAAACATGCTCTTTTGGATCGACACCGCCGAGCGTGACGCCACCCGCGAGGCGCTCCAACGCGGCGAATCCTTCCCGGTTCAAGTCCACGTCTTCGACCAGTTCCGGTCACCCTGAGTCCATGTCCGATTCGCCACTTCTTTCCATCCAGGGCCTCCGCGTCGGCTTCGACACCGAATCAGGACCCGTCGTCGCCGTCGATGGTATCGACCTCTCCCTCGCCCGCGGTCGCACGCTCGGCCTCGTCGGCGAGTCCGGCTGCGGCAAAAGCGTCACCGCGTTCTCCATCATGCGGCTGCTGCCCTATCCGCATGGAAAAATCCTCGGTGGCCGCATCGAGTTCGACGGGCGCCACCTGGCGACCCTCGCCCTCCCTGAAATGGCCAGCCTCCGCGGCCGCGAAATCGGCATGATCTTTCAAGAGCCAATGACCGCCCTCAATCCGGTCCAGCCGATCGGTCGGCAGCTCGCCGAAGCCGTCACCCTGCACCACTCGCTGCCGCCGGCCGAAGTCCGCCGTCGCTGCCTCGACATGCTCGCCCGCGTCCGCATCCCGTCACCGGAAGTGCGCCTCAACGAGTACCCGCACCAACTCTCCGGCGGCATGCGCCAGCGCGTCATGATCGCCATGGCCCTCATCAACAAGCCAAAACTCCTCATCGCCGACGAACCGACCACCGCCCTCGACGTCACCGTGCAAGCCCAAATCCTCGAACTCATCGCCGAACTGCAGCGCGACATGGGCATGGCCGTCCTCCTCATCACCCACGACCTCGGCGTCATCGCCGAAACCTCCGACGAGGTTGCCGTCATGTACGCCGGCCGCCTCGTCGAACGCGCCCCGGTCCGCGACCTCTTCGCCCGTCCTCGCCACGCTTACACCCGCGGCCTGCTCGAAAGCATCCCGCGCCTCGATTCAACCCCGAAAACCAAACTCCCGGCCATCCCCGGTCAGGTCGCCGCCATCACCGACTTCGTCGAAGGCTGCCGCTTCGCCCAACGCCTCGGCCTCGACCCCGGCCCCACCCGCCCCCCCTTCATCGAATCCGCTCCCGGCCATTGGGTCGAGGACTTTGCGCCGGTCGTTTTGGAAGGATGAATTCATCCTTCATCTTTTCTCCTTTTAAATTCCTCCTTCATCCATTCCTCATGCCCCTGATTTCGACCCAAGACCTCCAAGTTCATTTCCCGGTTCGCGGCGGCGTCTTCTCGCGCACCCAAGCCTGGTGCCGGGCCGTCGACAGGGTGACGGTGGCCATTGAGCCGGGCGAAACACTCGGGTTGGTCGGCGAATCCGGGTGCGGCAAAACGACGGTTGGCAAAGCCCTGGTGCGCCTGCTTGAACCGACCGGCGGCCACATTCGCTTCCGCGACTCGGACATCACGCACTCCAGTCCCCGCGAACTCAAGCCGCGCCGACGCGACCTGCAGATGATTTTTCAGGATCCGGCCGAATCGCTCAACCCGCGCCATACCGTCCGCGATATCCTGGAAGAACCCTTCCTCATCCACCGACTGGGCGACCGAGACCAACGCCTCGCCAAAGTGGACGCCCTGCTCCAAAAAGTCGGGCTCACCCCATCGGCCGCCGACAAATTTCCCTTCGAGTTCTCCGGCGGCCAGCGCCAGCGCATCGGCATCGCCCGCGCCATCGCCCTCGAACCCAAACTCATCGTCTGCGACGAAGCCGTCTCCGCCCTCGACGTCTCAGTCCAAAGCCAAGTGCTCAATCTGCTCCTCGACCTCCAGCGCGAGCTCGAACTCAGCTATCTTTTCATCTCGCACAACCTCGCCGTCGTCAAACACATGAGCGACCGCATCGCCGTCATGTACCTCGGCCGCATCGTGGAACTCGCGCCCGCCGATGCCATCTACCGCCGCCCGGTCCACGCCTACACCAAAGCCCTGCTCGCCGCCAACCCCATCCCCGATCCCGCCGCCGAACGCCAGCGCGTCATCCTCGAAGGCGACGTCCCCAGCCCCATCAACCCACCCCCGGGCTGCGCCTTCGGCCATCGCATGAAACATCCCCGCTACAATCCCGATACCCCGGTCGGCCCGCACCTCACCGAAATCGCCCCCGGGCACTTCGTCCAATACTGCCCCTGCTGCATCACGTGAATAGTGGTCAGCAGTCGGCGGTCGGCAGTCGGGGGTCGGCAGTCGGTAGTCGGCGGTCGGGGGTCGGCAGTCGGCAGTCGGCAGTCGGCGGTCGGGGGTCGGGGGTCGGCAGTCGGCGGTCGGCAGTCGGCGGTCGGTAGACGGGGGTTTCCCATTCTTCCCATTCTTCCTATTCCTCCCATTATTTCCATTCCTCCCAAGCCCAATCTCCCAATGACAAACACCCCGCGCCGGGCCACACATGGGCATGAGTCTGCTTTCAGTTGAGGATCTGCGCATCACCTTCCGGCCGGAAGATCGCCAGACGATCCAGGCGGTCAGAGGAGTTTCATTTGCTGTCGAGGCCGGTGAGACCCTGGCGATCGTCGGCGAAAGCGGATCCGGCAAAAGTGTCACCGCCATGGCGTTGACGCGCCTCCTGCCGGCTCCCCCGGCCGAGTATGACAGCGGACGCATCCTGTTGCGCGGTCGTGACGTGCTTCGGATGACCGATTCCGAACTGCGTGCCGTGCGCGGCAAGGAGATCGCGTATGTTTTCCAGGACCCCATGACCTCCCTCAACCCGGTCTTTCCCATTCGCACCCAGATCGCCGAAACCCTCCGCCTCCACAGGCCGGAGGTCGCCCCAAACCGCTACAACGACGAAATCGTCTATTGGCTCGATCAAGTCGGCATCGTCAACCCCCGCGACCGCCTGCGCAGCTACCCGCATGAACTCTCCGGCGGCATGCAGCAACGCGTCATGATCGCCATGGCCCTGGCCGCCCGTCCGTCCCTGCTCGTCGCCGACGAACCGACTACCGCCCTCGATGCCACCGTGCAAAAGCAGATCATTGAGCTGCTCGCCCGGCTCCAGGCCGAGCATCACATGGCCATCCTCCTCATCACCCATAATTTCCACATCCTCCCCGGGCTCGCCCACCGGGTGGTCGTGATGTTTCGAGGACAAATGGTCGAGTCCGGCCCCACCGACGACATCCTCAAAAACCCCACCCATCCCTACTCCCGCGCGCTCATCGACTGCGTCCCGAAAATCGGCCCCCGGCGCCGCCGCCTGGCCAGCATTGATCACGCCGCCTCGCGCTGAGCCCTCCGCCTGATCGGTTCCCCTTACCCTTTGGCTTTGGCCCTGAGGTCGCGCACCATGGCGGCGACGTGTCTCGCCTTCCCAGCCCGCGGGAGCAGCACCTCGAGGCTCTCTTCGAAACACCCCCATTCAATCACCTCGATCTCCAGATGCCGGACGCCCCACTGGTCCATCGACCGGACCGTGGGCTTGTACAGATCGATCGTGTTCTTCCCGACAAGCGCGCTGCCATAATCGTCAATCACGTACTCCTCAGGCTGCCCGAGAATACGAAATCGCGTCCCCAAGGGATACCGCGACCAATCCGCCGCGGCACTGCGCACTTTCCCATAACGCAATCGCTCTCCCACCGCATTGCGCGTCCCGTACCTGAGATGCGACGCCTCCGTGTGCGTGTACGCCGTCGTCCGCACCTCAACCACCTCGCCCTGCGGGACCCCCGCCTCACACGCCACTCCCACCCCCGAAACCCCCAACCACCCGCACACCCCAGCCATCAGCCGCCAGCCGCCACCACGGCCCGCCCCAGTGACCATCGGCCAACTCAACATTCCATGAAAAATCAAACTTCGCATCATGCGACGCAATAATGCGATAATTGTCATAAAGGCAACCTAATTTCTGTATTTTCTGCCTTTTTCACTGCACCCCCTTCGCGGAGGCACAGTCGCGACGGTCCGACGCTCGGTAGTGTCCCGACGCGGTTCCGCTTGATTCTGAGGCGACTGCGGGATGTCAGCGGCACGCCTGCGGACCGTTTTGAGGGTTCGCTTTCCAGCTGGAACGTCGAAGTCGCGACGGGGTCAGCACCCCATCCTCGAATCGGCCGAAGCCCACTTTAGCCTCCTGTGCCCAATCACGCGCCAAGTTCCCGTGCTAAAAAGGACGGTGGAACACGAATTGCACGAATGGCCACGAATGATCAGGTCGTTATGAAAAATCATCCGCTCCCCCGGCGGGTGGAAGACACACTTATGGCCAAGTGTTTGCTACTTTCTCACTGTCCGCCTAATGGATGAGGAGGTCGCTTGTCCCAACCCCATGAATTTTCGTGTGTTTCGTGCTTTTTCGTGGTTCCAATGTCCCTTTATGGGATTATTTGGCGGCGGCGGTTCGGGCCGCGAGTTCTTCGGGGCGGCCGTTATTCCAGATAAAATGCATTTCCTCCGGGCTCGGAACTCGGAGCGGGCGGATGAGGCGGAAGCCGATCCATTTGACGTCGGTGAGGTACCAGATGCTTTTGGGGAATTGCGGGTCGGTTTTTTTCCAGGCTTCGAGTGACTTTCGGCGGGCGGCGCTGCGGAGGTCGGCGGCCACGTCGAGCCACGATCCGCCTTTGGCCACGCGGCCCCACAGGGTGGTGGGTTTGGCCCACGGGTTATTGGCCTCGGGCGCGAAGGCGACATGCCCATCTGGCAGGTGCTGGTCGAGCACCCACTCCATGACGTTGCCGTGCATGTCGAAGAGACCCCAGGGATTGGGCTTTTTCAGACCGACTTTTTGGTACTGGTTGTCGCCATAGCCCTCCATGCTGTTGTCTAAGTACCAGCCGTAGTCGGCGAGCTGGTTGGGGTCGTCGCCAAAGTGATACGCGGAGGTCGTGCCGGCGCGACAGGCGTACTCCCACTCGGCCTCGGTCGGCAGGCGATAAAAATGCCCGGTCTGGGCGCTGAGCCACTGGCAGTATTTCAGCGCGGCGTGTTCGGTCATGGCGATGGCCGGGTAGCCGTCCTGCCCCATGCCGAAGCTCATTTCGGTATAGGGACCGGTCGGGCTGGAGACGACGTCGACTGGTGGATCGGTGGGATTGGGGCTTTTCTTCGACCCGTCTTTATGGCGGTCAATCGGTGTCGTCTGGAATGGCAGGTATTCATTCCAGGTCACTTCGTGCCGCCCCATCCAGAACGGATCCACGGTCACCTTGACTTGCGGTCCCTCATCCGGCCGGCGACCCGCCTCCGATTCCGGGCTGCCCATCAGGAATGCCCCTCCTTTGATCGGCACCATGCCGTAAGTTGCCCCCGTTTTGGGCACCACGGTTTCGTAAGCGTTCATCTCCGATTCCGACTGCTCTTTCGAGGTCTCCAGAATGAAGGCGTGGATTTTTTTGACCAACTCAGGATTGTCCGGATTCGGCGGGCGGTCGAGGGCTGCTTCCTTGGCCACCAGAGGCTCCAATCCCTCCGGCCAAATCGCCCCCTGCGCGATCCAAAGCCTCACTTGCTCAACCTTCTCTTTGGCCAGCGGGCCCCCACTGTTGGCGGGAGGCATCAAGTCATCGTGATCGGACGGATGACTCATCAGCACGAAAACCGAACTGTTCTCCGCCTGAAACGGGACGATGGCGTCCCCATGATCCCCGTCCACCTTGAACGCCCCCGCCTTGGTCGTCATGTCGTAATCCCCTTTCATCTTTTCGGGATTGTGGCAACTGAGGCAGGCCGTCTCGAAAATCGGCCGAATGTGCTTCACGAAGTCCATCCGTGGCTTCTTCTCCAGTTGCACGCCCTCCGGCCACGCCGCCCCCCCGGCAATCCAGGCCCGCAGGATTTCCGTCTGCGTCTTGTCCAAGGGCGGGCCGTCCTTGCTCGGCGGCATCACGTCGTCGTCGTCCGCCGCCAAGATCGTCGTGGTGTACGCCCGACTCTCGTCCGGTTTGCCCGCCACCAACATCGCCTCGTCATCCACCCGCTTGAACGCTTCCTCCCTCGTGTCCAGTCGGTAATCGCCCTGCTGCTTCGTCTCGCCATGGCAGTGGACACACGCCGATTCCAAAATCGGCTTCACTTGGGCGTTGAAGTCAACCGCCGCCGCCTCTTGACCGCTCGCCGCCGGCGCCGCCACGGCACCCAGCAGCCAACACAAGACCACGCCGGAGCAAGTCATCGGATTATCCATCGAGATCATAAAAGCGAAGAATGAAGCACGCCTGGGCGCCGGAGCAAGGCAGAGTCAGTAGTCGGGAGTCGGAGGGCCTTTACCTCAAACCAATCAAGTTCAATTGAACAAACCAATCGATCCCCCATCACCAAGAACCAAGAACCAAGAACCAAGAACCAAGAACCAAGAACCAAGAACCAAGAACCAAGAACCAAGAACCAAGAACCAAGACCCCTCCCCTCCTCAATAGACATCCCTCCGATACCGTTTGGCTTGCCTGAGGGCTTCGAGGTAGTCGGCGGCGGCTTCGGCAGGGCGGTTCCCTTGGCTGGCGATGATGTCCTGGAGGGCGCGGTCGACGTCGGCGGCCATGCGGTTGGCGTCGCCGCAGACATAGATGATGGCGCCCTCCTCGAGCCAGGCCCAAATGTCGGCGGCGGCCAGTTTCATGGCGTGCTGGACGTAGAATTTTTCGGATTGGTCGCGCGAGAAGGCGGTCGAGAAGCGGGTGAGAGAGCCATCGGCGAGGGCCTGCTGCCATTCTTGCTCGTAAAAAAAGTCGTTGGCCCGTCGTTGTTCGCCAAAGAACAACCAGGCGCGGCCGCGGGCGCCGGTGCAGCGTCGTTCCTGGACGAAGGCGCGGAACGGAGCGATCCCCGTGCCAGGCCCGATCATGAGGACGGGGGTTTCGTCCTCCGGTGCCGGAAGCCTGAATCCCTTGCCGGGATTGATGAAACACGGGATTGGCGTGTCGTGGTCGATCCGTTGGGCGAGCCAAGTGGAGGCCACCCCCTTGCGACGGCGACCGCGGCTCTCGTACTCGACGGTGGCCACGGTCAGGTGAACTTCGCGAGGAAACGCGCGCAGACTCGATGAGATCGAATACAGCCGGACTTGGAGTTTTTTCAGTAGCGGGACCAGTTCCACCGGTTGGAAGCGAACCTGCGGGTAGGCAAGGAGCAGATCTATCACCTCCCGGCCCCAGAGGAAATCCGCCAAATCTTTTTTCCGATCTGGCTCAAGCAGCGCAGCGAGCTCGGGTGCCGACGCGCGCTCGGCGAGGGTGCGGATCAATTTGTTGTCGACGGTGGTGATCACGCAGTCCTTTAGCAGGGCGGATCGGAGCGTCGTTTCCACCTTGTCCGCATTGAACACAGATTCCTCCCCGGTGGCGCCGAGATGCGCAATGATCTCCTCAACCAGCGCCGGATCATTCTGGGGCAAAATGGCCAGTGAATCACCCGGTTCGTAAACCAAACCCGAATCGGCCAAGTCTATTTCGAAATGGCGGGTGTCCTTCTCCGATCCGGCCTTGGTCAGGAGTTCCATGCGGGCCAACCGGGCCAAACACGGGTTTTTCCGGTTGTAAACGGGCGGGGTGGTCATGGATCCCGATACGGGAAACGATCCCCAGCGTCAAATGCCCCAATCGCCGGATTCCAGGGTAAAAATCCAAAAAAATCTGGTCACTGGTGCCCAATCCTTCATCATCGCGCCATTCTGGCCCGGTTGGAACCAGACTCGTTCGAACACCGGAGCAGCATCCATGAAAAAATCCCTGTTGCTTGCTGCTGTGCTGCCCTTGCCAGTGCAGGCGGCCGTTGTCGAGATGTGGACATTCAATGACGCCCCCAATGAAGCCGTGGCCTCCGGCGCAACTGATTGATTCTTGGAGTCCCGTCGACTCGATGGCCGCTATGGGCTCCACCCTGGCGGCCAGTTTGGTTTTCTCCTTATGACGCTCCATCAGACCTGGGGCTGGGTCTCCAGTCTTGCCCTTGTGGCGTTGGCGGCCTGTTCACCGCAAGACACGGAAAAAGGCGCGAAGGCGGCCCGTTCGATCGAACGCGCAACCCACCCCGCCGCCCCGGCCGGCGGAACTTCATGCCGCCAGCGGTCACCTCATCGCTGGGCCTCCCGAAGTCTGGTTCACCACCCGCGGTCCCGCCGAAGTCACCGTCCGATGGCCAGAGGGTCAAACAACAACCCACACCGCCCAGGCTCCCACCGCCCTCATCGAACGCTGAGAAGCGCCGCAAAAGCTGAGCTCGGCACCCACACCAGGTCGTTGCGCGCCGCCCCGGTCTTGGCGCTGACGCGAAAGACCGAAGTCCCATCTGGCGCGGCGAGACGGAAAGCGTCCTCCTTGAAATTCTTGGCCGTCAGCACGGGCATGGGAATGCGATGGCGCAGTTTGTTGTTCTGCCAGCTTTCCAGGTTTTCGAAGGCTTCGAAGTATGGGGAGGCCGCGGCCGCGTCACGGGCAAAGGCGACCGCGAGGGCCAGCGGATCGCCAGCGGGTGCGGCAAAACACCAGCGGCACCCATCGCTCGAGTAATGCCGCCAGAGATCGCGCGGCCGAGTCAGGTCGACGGCCGTCGGCGCGGCAACCGCAGCCACGGCCGAGTCAGGCGATTCGAGAAACAAACAGGGCGTGGCAAAGGCACCCGCCGTCGACTCCGTCCGCAGCTCGCCGCCAATCACCACGGCGGCCACCACATCCCGCGGTCGTGTGCACAGCAGGTTCCACACGAACGCGGCTGCCTCGCCACGGCCCATTAAAATCAGTGCGGCCCCCGCCGCCGACGCCACTTCCGCCCCTTCGGAATCCTTCGCCATGTTTGCCTCGTCCGCCTCCGCCCCACCGTCGGCGTCAACCAATCCCTCCTTTAATCCGCTGCCGGACGCCGCCGCCTTGCCAGCCTTGTCACTGGCGGATGTCTTTCCCGAACGGGCCAAGCGCAGCAAATCAGTCACACCGGCTACCAAAGCCTGCCCGCTCCCGGCATCCGCCTGCCCATACCCGCCCTCGAATTCGGCGACCACCAAGGCCCCCTGCATCCGCCGCGCCATGTCCGCCGCATCAGCCCGCTTCGCCAATGGACTGGGCTCCCCAACCCACACCAGAGCCAGCCGCGGCACCGCCACCTCCCGATGGACATAGGCCGACAGGCTGAGTTTGGTGGAATTCTTGCCCTTCCCGCCAGTCACCGTGTGGGTCACCGATCGCCAGTCGGCGGCCCCGCTTTCCGGTTCGGCCACTCCAATATTGAGGATCACCGACTCGCCCGCCGCAGCTTTCGAGCGCGCGTCTTCAAACCAAGAGTTGCCTTCGGCCGACTTCACAGCATCCAGCCGCGTCCAAGGAATCAGGATGTCCTTTCCGGTCGGCGTCTCGCGCACCATCAGCCCGTCCGGGGTCGCTCTCACGATTACCGGAAATTCCCGCGTCTTTCCGTCGCTGCTCGTCAGCCGGGCGGCGCGGGTGGCCGCCGGTGCGGCCAGGGCGAGCAGAAGAATAATGCCACGGACGACGTGACGGAGGGGGATGAATTTCGGCGACGGCATGAAGCGGTTACGAGAGGCGCACCATGTCTCTTAGGAATTGGCGCCACAAAAATAAGTACCCCCGGAACGAATACCGAAATGTCCCCTCTCCAGCCAAGGTGATCAACCCCTGATCCAAATTGTGATCGACCTGCCGCCGCGTTTCCCGCTGCAAGATCTCCGCCAGGGCTTCCGGATCCGTCGGTACCATGTCGTCCACTTGCAAGCCCTCGGACCATAACAACTCCCGGTGCGCTCCCAACAGCCCATCAAATGAATCCGCATCCAGCACCGGATGCACCCGCGTCTCCGGCGGCAGCTTCATCGTGTGCGAAAACGGGTAATTCCACGTCGTCCACGTCCGGCCATCCGGCAGCCGCGACGACACGCTCACCCACGCCAGCGCCATCGACCCTTGTTCGAGCAGCGACACCACGGCCTGCAGTCGCTCCTGCGGATGATGGAATAGCCGCATGAATTGCCGCGAACCATCCCACTCGAACGACATGTCCTCGATCCGTTGAAACCCCGCCACCTCGATCTCAGCGCTCATCTCGCCCAACTGCGGAAATCGGTCCGAAGAGGGCGGAAAGGCGGATTTAAGCGGCTTGTCCAGCGGCAGCCGGAGATGGCGGATGCGCATCAAGATTTCCAGCCAGGGGAGAAAAAACCACACGGCCACGGCCGCCGCCCCCGCCGCATGGCTGCTCGTCAGCGTCAACGCCGCCAAGTAGCTCGCCCCCAGAAAGCAAAGGGCCCCGGCCTTGCGAAGCCATGGATGGTCGAAGCTGCGCAGGCCCCATCCAGCCACCAGCACCCCCAGAGTTAAGAGCCATTCCTGCATCCTGGACTAAAAGGGTGATCGACCACGATTTCAACCGGATTGAAACTTTCCTCTTGCCGAGGCGCGGAGGATGGGGACTTTACCAGCCCGTTTGTCCGGAGGCGGTGCTGCCACCAGCGCCCGCCGGTCATTTGTCCCTCTCCCCTCCACCCCTCACTCCCATTCGGAGACACCAATACTGCTCATGGCCTACGCAATTTTCAAAACCGGCGGAAAACAATACAAAGTCAAACAAGGCGACACGATCGACGTGGAAAAACTGGCCCTCGAGGCCGGTTCCGAAACCTCGTTCACTGAAGTGCTGTACATGAACGACGGCGAGACCGCCTACATCGGTAATCCTCTCGTCGAAGGAGCCGTCGTCCGCGCCAAAGTGGTCGAACAACATCGCGCCCCAAAAGTCACCGCCTTCAAATATCGCCGGCGCAAGGGCTATCACCGCACCAAAGGCCATCGCCGCGAATTGACCCGCCTCCACATCACCGCCCTCGCCTGAACCAGGCACCGCCCGCTTCGCCCCCACCTCACCCGATCTCACCATGGCCCACAAGAAAGGACAAGGCTCCGTCAAAAACGGACGCGACAGCCAAAGCAAGCGACTCGGCGTCAAGAAGTTTGGCGGTGAGCACGTCATCCCGGGAAATATCATCATCCGCCAGCGCGGCACCAAGTGGCACCCGGGCAAAAATGTCGGCCTCGGCCGCGACTACACCATCTTCGCCCTCACCGAAGGCCACGTCTTTTTCGATCGCAACGGCCGGCGCGTGAACGTCAAGGAAGCCGACGCCCAGGTCGCCGCCGGCAGCAATTGAACTCGCCGTCGGTGCCCGCCCCCGCGCCCCCACCGGCCCTCCACGTCGTCCTCGTCGCCCCCGAAATCCCCCCCAACACCGGGGCCATCGGTCGCCTGTGCGTCGCCACCGGCTCCCGCCTCCACCTGGTCAAACCTCTCGGGTTCCGCATCGACGATCGCACCCTGACCCGCGCCGGCCTCGATTACTGGGACCACCTCGATTGGCGGCTCTGGGACTCATTCGACTCGTTGCGAACCGAGGCGATCGCCGAAGCCACCGCGGTGGGATCCCCTGATCCCCGGTTCTTTTTCTTCACCACCAAAGGCCGACGACCGTACTGGGACCAGTCCTTTAAACCTGGTGACCACCTCGTCTTCGGCCGCGAAACCCGCGGATTGCCCGAATCCCTGCTCGCCGCCCACCCCGACCTCTGCCTCACCATCCCCATGCATCCAGCTGCCCGCAGCCTCAATCTCGCCACCGCCACCGCCATCACCCTCTACGAAGCCTGCCGCCAAATCCGGTCGATTTAAGCAAAAATTATTCTGGGAATTAGGATTTTACTTGAGAATCTCTTTACTTTCCTCATAATTTACACTGCATAATTATTTCACTGCATGAAACATCACTTCTGCGCCACCGTCATCGCTTCCCTCGGCCTCGCCGCATCGGCCGTTCAAGCCGGAACCACGCCCGACAAAAACCCAGCGCCCAAAAACCCACCACCGCCCATCGAGGTAGAATCCATCTGCGATTGCTTCGACGAAGGCAAAGTGACCGTCAGCCTCTATGGCGCAGGCATCGTCTTTGACGATATCGGCGACGACGCCCTGGGCGGCGGTCTCGGCATCGGGTACTTTTTCACGGAATACACCGGCGTCGAAGTCGACGCGACCTGGCTCGCCACCGATAGCGTGCTCCATAATTTCAGCGGCAGCCTGGTTCTGAGGTATCCGATCAAAAGCGCTTGCCTCGCCCCCTACCTCATCGTCGGCGGCGGCTATGAAACCGACAGCGTGCAGCAGTGGACCGCCCATGTCGGCGGCGGCATCGATTGGCGCTTCGGCAGCGGACCCACCTGCCCCGGCCTCTTCGTCGACGCCCGGTACACCTGGACCGAAGAAGATGTTAACTTCACCCTCATCAGGGCTGGGTTCAAATTTAATCTGTAGACGCCCGCCACCCCATTCCCAACAGGCCGTCGGGTATCCCGGCGGCCTTTTTTTATGGTGTTAACGAGGCAATCGCCACGGAGCTACCTGCCCGACTCAATGCCAGCCCGTGAGGTCTCGTCCCACCACCAGCGACCTGAAGAACTTGAGAGACTGATGCCTTTCACTCATTGTCCAGAACCCACTTATCGCTCAAAATCGAAGAACCAAGAACCAAGAACCAAGAACGAAACCCCTTCCCGCTTCCTCCTTACCGATTACCGCTTACCCTATGAGCCACGAATCCGATCGAATCGCCTTGCGTCAGGACCAGGAGCGCCTGCGGCGGATGTTGGAGCGCACGGTGGGCCGGGCCGTGGAGTCCGGCGCGATAGGCCGGCCCGAGCGCCCGGAGGTCTCGATCCTGGATGTCGCGTGTGGGGCCTGTGACGAAGCGGAGACATTGAGCGCGTTCTTTTCCAGTCTGCGGAGGGCGGAAGGCCGGGGACCGAGCGCCACTCGCCTGCTCGGCGCGGACGTGCGCGAGCGGGAGCTGGCGGAGGCGCGCGCGCGGTTTCGGTCCGCTCCCGGCCGGTCGTTCGAGTTTACTCGGGCGGATGCGTCCCGATTGGCGGCGCACCGGACGATGGGCGACGATTTTGACGTACTGGTTTTCCGCCATCAGAATCTGTATCACGGGCGCACGCTCTGGCACCGCATTTTCGACGAGGCCCTGCACAAGCTGAGCGACGACGGGATGATTGTCGTCACCAGCTACTTCGACCGCGAGCACTCGCTCGCATTGGAAGCGTTCCAGTCCTTGGGTGCGGATGTCGTGCTCACCGAACGCAATCCGTACAGCCGACCGCTCCCGACACCCGGCAAGTCGGTCGACCGCCATGTCGCGGTGCTGAGGAAGCATACACGGCGGATTTGTGCACGGGCGAAAAAAGCATGAAAAAAATCGGGGGACGACTGGGAGTGGCGGGCTAAGACCGCCATACTGACTCGAGCATTCGACTCAGACTGGTCGCTCGCTATGTCAAAACGTGTTCGTTTCCATGGCGGCCCCAGCCCGCCACTCC
>JBJXFS010000160.1:0-42330 GCA_046155625.1 Verrucomicrobiales bacterium
GATATCGTGATCGAAGAGCAGGGTTTTCTTGGCTAAATCACACGGATTGCCCCCGGAGAATTCTTCAAAGGTCGCCGGTTGGGATTGCAGGTTGAATGAGGCGGTGAGCCTCGGCCCGGTGATGAGATTGACGGGGGTCTCTTCACCACTGGTCACCGCCCTGCCCGCTGAGATGCCGGCGATTCCCCCGTCGACGGCCGTCAGCGCGCCATAGGCCACCTTGACATGATTGGCATTCTTTTGGAGAGTGATGCTGAATGAATTAGCGCCAATGTTCGGGAACGCGGGCACGTTTCTCCAGAAGACCGTAAAACTGTTGGTCGCCTGCTTGAATGTCACGATGCCGCCCGCCCCTGGATTCAAATCCCTCCACAGGCCGGCGATTCGGGGAAGTCCGTCGAGGAAGCCGGCAACCGATGGGGAGAAGGATCCATCAGGCCCGCCAAATGTCAGGTTTCCATTGGCGTTGACCCACACTGAGTCGAACGACTGGCCGACCATTGAGAACGAAAAGGGAAGGCTGAGCTGGTACGATCCATCGTCGCCCAAGGGGATCGGGTCTCCAGGGCGTGGGCTGTTCATGATGATGTCGACACCGCTGGCTGTCGCCCCAGCGGCAGCGCTGACTGCGGCCAAGGCAGTCGGATTATCCACAGATGTGAGGTTGTTGGATTCGCCGGGTCCATTGTAAAACTCTTCGGGCCCAGGCAGCACGGCGACCGGCGAGCTAAAGCCGCCCGCGAGAATCTGATCGGTGTAGATGGCGTAATTCGCTCCCGGGGTCAGGCCGCGGAGCGTATACACTCCATCGAAAGCGTCTCCGGGAAACGCGCTGTAGTTGCCCGAAATGGCGGACACGGCGTCTCCAAAGGGATTCGCTATGTTTCGCGCAATGACATTCACGCCGGTCAGCGGTTGTCCGGCTGAGTTGCGGACAACCCCGGTGACCGTACCCGTCGAGGTCTGGAAGCTCGGCTCTGGGTACAGGCTTGACAGCGCCGCGATGTCATCAATGTGGGGTGTCCCGGTATTGATACCCGGACCGAAATAGAATGGGTACATGGTTTCCACGACATCCTCCGCGAAGGGATTGGGGGGCGGGCCAAAGGTGGTCATGTCAGGTGTCGGGCCTGTGGTGTCACCGATGTAAACCTGGCCATTTACCACCGTGTGGCCCAACCCCGAATAGTGGCCAAACTCATGAACCATGATATCGAAAGCATAGGTCGGATCGGTGAAGGCCGGACCGTTCAGGAAGCTGAGGCCTTCCAAGATTGCGCAGGTTCCAAAGTCCACCCACTCAGGTCCGGCAAAGCCCAGAATCCCGGAATTCGGACCAAAGAGCAGATCGAATATTTCCCCTGTGTCGTCAAAAACGATGGCACTGTACCCATCCGGCGCGGCAGGGAAGAGGTACGGCTCGAAATTGGTGACATCCACATCCACGGGAAGTTCCCCGGCGTTGGAATAGGTGGCGGTCGAACTGGGGATGTTGGCCCAGACATCGAAGGCGGCTTGCACTAGAGCGACGGCGTCGCCGTGGCCCAGACTACCGAGGTCTCCCATGTCTGGGTTGAACGGGATGGCGATGCCGCCATTGGGCCAGAGCATGGGCTGACCGGTATTGCACAGCCCGATAGGACCGCCGGCGAAGGCTGTGAGCGCCGTGATGGCGGCAGTCAGTCCGCCTGCCAAGAGCTTGGCGATTGGGAGAGATTGTGAGTCAATTGGTTTCATGGCTGGGTGCTCCGTTTTTTTGGGGGAGGTTCAGTTGGGTCGCAGCGTGCGGATGCGTTTTACGAGTTCCTGGTACGCAATCGGCCCTTTGGAGGGAAGTCCCAAGCCCGCGTTGTCGACGCCGTTGACAGCGAATTCCGTCTTGCCTGACTTTGAGATGCTGAAGCACCCTTGGGCGAGCCCGACCGGGCTTGTCAGACCGGCCTTGCTTGGCTTGGTCGTGAACAGCAGGTATTCTTTGCCTTCCTCGAGTTGGGGAAGTTCAACCAGCGCAAGTCGAGTGGCATTGCCTGCCTGAGTCGGTGACTTAGGTCTCGCGACCATCGTGAGGACGACCAATTCTGCGGGGGTTCCGGCCAAGTTCTCCTTGACTTGGATTTTGTAAACCACCGTGGGCAGCAGGCCGCCCCCAACTTCCACCTGACCCCGGGAGACATTGACCACGGTGCCGCGGACGATCCGCCCGGCGTTTTGACAAAGCGCCTCCAGCCTCATTTGCTGGACATAGACCGAGGCTTGGAGACTTCCCATGGAGACCCACAGCGCCACCAGAAGAAGAAATAGAACAAATCCTCTCGCGCTATGGCCTGAACATCGTTTTTGCCTTCGAGCTAAGATAGACTTGGATAGGAGACCGGCGGCGGTGAGCCTGGCGAGGGATGGTGTATTTTTCATGGCGAGGTGGTTTATTTGGAGGACGACGCCGGTTTAGGGGAGTGAGCGCGTCAAGTCAATCTAATTAAAAGAACTATAATATGTGTGTAATATCATGAACAGAGCGAGGCCAATGCTCTGAAAACCAGGCAGACTAAATAATCAAGTGGTGTTCAATAATATATATCACAATGACTCGTCTTGCTTGAGCGCTGGCCGAGGAAGCCGTGAATTATTATGATGCCTGCCGTGCCACGATGAGTGTTGGCTCTGGCGCCAACCTGCGCTTTGATGGTGCCGCCGCCGCGCCCATGACCCGCTCCAACACCATCGCGCTTTACGTCGCCGTCTGGCTCTTCCTCATCACGTTCATGATCTACCCGATCCTGCACGTGGTGAAGGAGGCGTTTATCTCCGATCAGCACGGCTTCACGCTCGATTTCCTCTGGGAGGTCTTTGCCAATCCAATCTATGTCGAAGGGCTGTGGAATTCGCTGGTCATGGCGGTCTTCAGCACCCTGCTGGCGTTTCTGATCGCCATGCCGCTCGCCTGGGTGTCCGACCGATTTCGGTTTCCGGGCAAAGCGGTCCTCAGTTCGGCGATTCTGGTGCCCCTCATCCTGCCTCCCTTCGTCGGGGCCATCGGCATCAAACACCTCATCGGCCCGGACGGCGCCCTCAATGCGCTGCTCGCCCTGATCGGTCTGGTCGACCCCGCGCGCCCGATCGACTGGCTGGGCGAATCGCGCCTGACCGGTGTCGTCCTGCTCAACGCGCTCCATCTTTACCCGATCCTTCTTCTCAACATCTCGGCCGCCCTGGCCAACATCGACCCCGCCATGGAGGAAGCCGCCGCCAACCTCGGCTGCCCGGGCTGGAAAAAATTCCTCCGCGTGACCTTTCCGCTCGCCATGCCCGGCATCTTCGCGGGGGGCACCGTGGTCTTCGTCTGGGCCTTCACCGAATTGGGTGTCCCGCTCATCTTCGATTACCCCCGCGTCGTCTCCATGCAGATCTGGGAGGGCCTGAAAGACCTGAGCGGCAACCCGTTTCCCTATGCCCTGGTCGTCGTGGTGCTCGGTATTAGCTCGCTTATTTTCCTCCTGAGCAAACGGTTCTTCGGCCGCGACGACTTCGCCTCCGTCGGGCGCGCCAGCATGGCGACCAGCGCCCGCCAGCCCGATCGCCCGTGGCAACGGTGGGCCTGCACCGCCCTCTTCGCCGGGGTGACCGCCGTCGCCCTGCTCCCCCACCTCGGCGTCCTCTTCGTCAGCTTCTCCCACGATTGGTACCAATCCGTCATCCCCAAGTCGTTCACGTGGCAAAATTACTCCGACGCCTTGGGCGACCCGCGCACCGTCGGCTCCATCGCCAATAGCCTGAAATACGCCTCGCTCTCGACCATCGTCGACCTCGCCCTCGGCGTGAGCATTGCCTGGCTCGTCTGCCGCACCACCCTGCCCGGGCGCCGCTGGCTCGACTTACTCGCCATGCTGCCGCTCGCCGTGCCCGGACTGGTCCTGGCTTTCGGCTATCTCGCCATGACCCGCGAGGGGCGCCCGTTCCATTTCCTCATGCCGCACGACAATCCGATCATCATCCTCGTCATCGCCTACAGCGTGCGGCGTCTCCCATATATCGTGCGCAGCGCCATCGCCGGATTCCAACAAACCAGCGTCACCCTGGAAGAAGCCGCCCAGAACCTGGGCTGTCCGCCCGCCCGCACCTTCTGGCGCGTCACCGCCCCGCTCATCACCGCCAACCTCGTCGCCGGTGGCCTCCTCGCCTTCGCCTTTGCCATGCTCGAGGTCAGTGACTCGCTCATCCTCGCCCAAAAACAGGAACACTTCGCCATCACCACCGCCATCTACGACCTCTTCGGCGCCCTCGGCAGCGGCGAAGGCATGGCGTCCGCCCTCGGCGTGTGGAGCATGATCTTCCTCGCCCTCACCATCATCGGCGCCAGTGTCGTCCTCGGCAAAAAACTCGGCGCCCTCTTCCGCGTCTAATCCCGCCCGCCATCGGCCGCCTGTAGAACTCGGCCCCTTCGTTCTCCGAATCGTCTTCACTCAGCCCGCCCACTGACAGGAATGGCCCTCAGTTTATCCATAAAGATTTTACCATCATTGTTTTACGACAGAGTTTAAGCGCGGCTTGCGTTGGAGTACCCCTGGAAGAGGCAGAATCGTCGGCCCGGCTGCACCGCTGATCGCCCTCATCGTTCACCAGTGGCTTCGGCTGACATACGCCGTCGATTCCGCCTTTTCTCGCGGTACGACTACTCACCGCACCCGCCTCATCGTCAGTCATCTCGCTCGGCGTGTTGTATCTGTTTTGCTAAGAATGGATTGTGTTACGCTATCTCAACTGAGCGCCATTCCCCACTGACCTCCGCCCTCCGCCCTCCGCCCTCCGACCTCCGACCTCCGACCTCCGCCCAAAAGGGGCATCTTAGAAAAGATTGCCAGTGAATTGCGCCTCGGGACTTGCCTTAAGAAGAAATATGTATTATTTGCAAATCTGAAACGAGTTCGCATTTTTGTCACTCTATATTGCAAGCCATCATGAGCACCCTGTTGTCCGCACCGCGTCGTGGCGCTGAAGCCCTTGTGGTTGAACATGATCCGGAGATGAGGGAGCGTCTGGTGAGCGCGTTGACGACCCGCGGTTACGGAGTGCGGGCGTGCGACACGCTGGCGGAAGGACGCCGCCATTTCGACCAGCAATCGGTCGTGGTGACCCATGCCAATGGGGATACGGCCGAACTGCAGGGCTTCGTGGAATTCGTGCGCCAAGCCGCCGGGCCCACGCAACCCTACATCCTCGCTGTCGGGGAGGCCGAGAGCCCGTCCGGCCTGTCTCAAGGTCAGCTCGGGCTGGATGCTTTTGTTCCGGTACCACTGGAGGAAAGCCTTCTGTCTGAGCAATTTGAGTCGATCGCCCAGCGGATCGCACTCCGTTGCCCCACGGGAAATGGCGGGGCCACGGCCGCCGGCGGCACCCGGCCGTTCCGGTCGGCCGCACCCTCGATGCTCGAGCATTTTGCGCCGGTCCTGCTCGACCATTTGCCCCAAGCCTTGGCCATGTTCGACACGGACATGCGGTACCTCGCGGCCAACCGACGATTTGCTTCCGGCTTTGGGCTCGATGAACGCGAGATTCTTGGACGTACCCATTTCGAATTATTTCCCGACTTGCACGCGAACTGGCGGCATTTGTTCGACCGCGCCCTGGTCGGTGAATCCGGGCGGATCGACGAGGATTTTCTCCAACGGGCGGACGGGACCAGTGACTGGGTGCGCTGGGAGGTGCGTCCCTGGCGCGAATCCGATGGTGAAATCGGCGGCGTCATCCTCTCCCAGGAAGTGATCTCCGAACGCAAGCGCGAAGACCGCCGGCGCGTCTTCGACAGGAATTTGGCCGTTTCGCTTTTCGAGAGTGCCTCGTTGCCCATGCTGCTCGTCGGCTTGGACGGGCGCATCCTGCGGTCGAGCCCGGCCGCCCGAGCCGCCTTGGGGCTGCTGCCGACAGCCGATGGCCGCATGCCTTTCTGGGAAATCTATCCCGAGCCCTCACAGCAAGAGGAAGAAAACTCCCGGTTCACGACGCTCTCCCCCCCGCCTGCTGACGGCACTCTCGGCGATTTCGCCCCCGCCGACATCGTCGTGCCCGGTACACCCGCCCACCGGCTCCGGTGGTCCGCTTCTCCTCACCGTAGCTCCGCTGGCGAAACTCAGGCCATCCTCCTGATTGGCTGCTTCATCCCCGTCGCACGACCCGTCGCCCCACCGCCCATTCCATCTCCAACCTCCAGCCCCATTCCCGATTCCACCGCCACGCCCACGCCGCCCCCAGCGAACCAGACCCCCCTGCCCACCGCTGCCGGTGGCGACCTCGCGCAGCACGTGCCGTTCGGGCTGGTTCAACTTGACCGCGAGGGCGTGGTGACCGGCGTGAACCTGGCAGTCGGCGCTCTGCTCGGTCGAGTTCTGGCTGTGGGTTGCCCGTTCGAACCCTGGCTCACGTCCGCCGCGCCGGAGGATGTCCTCCGGGAACCGATCGTCCGGGAATGGCGTGACAACGTCTGGAGACGCCAGCTGGCCCGCACCTTCAGCCTCGCCAGCAAAGACGGACTGCTCAAGGAAATCGAGATCCGGCCGCGGCTCCTCGGCGATGGGCACCTTGTCCTCATCATGACCGATGTCACCGAGGCACGCCGCGCCGAGGACGCCCTGCGTACCAGCGAAACCAAGTACCGCAGCCTGTTCCGCGAACTGCCCGCCGGCATCGCCCTCGCCGACCGCACCGGCGCCTTAGTCGAGGGAAACCCGGCTCTCGAAAAACTTTCAGGCTACTCGCGCGTCGACCTCCGCCGCCTCCGCCTCGCCGATCTGCTCGCCTTCGACGCAGCGCCTCCCTCGCCAGCGTCCACCGACCCCAGACCCGCCCATCTCCTCACCCGCAATGGCTCCCGCCTCCCGGTCATGGTCAGCCAAGGCGCCATCCGTAACCCCGATGGCGAACCCATTCTTCAAGTGTGCTTCCTCCTCCCGAACCCGGCACCGGCTCCGACCAAATCCGCCGAAACCGCCGAAACGGCTGCTCCCAGCCCCTCCCCCTCCCCCCTCGCTCCGAGCGCCGACGCCACCAGCCCGTGGCGCGATCTGGCCTTCGATAATCTCCGCACCGCCATGCTCGTCACCGACCTGCGGGGCCGTATTCGCGCCGCCAATCCGGCCGCCGCGCAATTCTTCGGAGTTGAACCGCGGGCGCTCGAGAATGTCGCCCTTTTCCGCCTCTTCCGACCCGACGATCCGGCCGGCTTCAGCCGCGATGTCTCCACCCACCTCAACCAAGCAAAACACTGGGCCGCGGAAACTCCCTACCACGATATCGATGGCCGCCCCGCCGGCACCTGCCGCGCCGAAATCTCCCCCGTGAACGGGTCCCTCGTGCCCGGTCTCCTGTGCATCCTGCAACCCGTCTTTGCGCCCGCGCTCTGAGGCTTGGCCCATCGAGCCTCCCCCTCCTCCCTCCGCAAGTCCAACACCGCCTCGCGACGCCATGATCCCCAGCGTCCGCTCCGCCCGCGGACTTCAAGGGATCAGGAAAAAGGCCGCCCTCGAAGGAAATCAGTAACCGGCTTTCCAATCCTTCGCACTTCCCGCTCCCCAACAAGGACGCCTCTGGAATTCACCGAACCGATCAAATCATTCGACCGCTTCGGGAGCCCCTGGCAGCACCTTGACCGGAGTCAGCAAATCCCGGCGGAAAAAGCCGGGGATCTGGCCGTGGGCCGTGGATCCCATGCCCCAGAGCGCGCCATCCCGTTTTAAAACAAGGCTGAAAGTGCGCCCGCCGGCCGCCGACCGCACGCCCTCAAGAATGGGCACTGGTTGCCGCAGATCCGTCCGACGCCCGTTCCCGAGTTGGCCGTGCTGGCTGCGCCCAGCCCCCATTAATTGCCCGTTTTTCATCACATAGAGCGTGTGAAACGCGCCGGCCGCCACTTCCTTCACCCCCGTGGCCACCTGGCGGAAATCGGTCCGATTGCCGCGGCTGCCGTCGGCCAACTGCCCATGCGTCCCCTGGCCGGAAGTCCAGAGCGTCCCGCCGGTGCCAATGTAGGCCGTGTGCGCCCACCCCGCCGCCATCGCGCTGACATCTTTGGCGACCTCGATCGGAGTCCTCTGCTGGCCGCGACGGCGCAGCCCCAGTTGCCCATCACTGTTGTCGCCCATCGCATAGAGCGTGCCGTTGGTCGTCACATAGAGCGAGTGATGCGCACCGGCGGCAATCGCGCGCACCCCGGCCGCCACTTGCACCGGGCGCGACCGCTGGCGCGTGCTGCCGTCCCCCAGCTGCCCATGACTGTTCAGCCCGGTCGCCCACAGCGTGCCGTCTTTCATCAAGATAAGCGTGTGCCCACGACCCGCCGCCACCTCTCGGACATTTTCCGTAATGACCACCGGACTCCGACGTTGACGCGTCGATCCGTCGCCCAACTGCCCCCAGGTGTTGTTCCCGGTCCCCAGCAGCGTGCCGTCGCGCCGCACAAAAAGCGAGTGATACGACCCCGCCGCCACCTCCGAAACACCACTCGCAATCAACACCGGCCTCGACCGGTCCCGCGTCCCACCATCCCCCAATTGGCCATTGTGGTTGCGCCCGCACGACCACAACTCGCCCCGCTTCGAAAGAAACAAACTGTGATACACCCCAGCCACCACCGCCGAGGCCGTGTCCGGCATCTCCCGTCCCGGTTCCTCGGACCGGATCGGCACAACCATCAAGCTCAACAACGCAATAACGCCTAGGAAGTTTCTCATACGCCCCCCTCTTAGCCGCACCCCCGCTTTCGGCCAAGCACGAATTCCTTGACCCGTCGATCTCGCTGCTCCCCAACCCTCCGAGGTGAACCGCTCGGCCGCAAAAACGGCGCCTCAGACCAAGCGGGATGAAACCGAAAGGAGGGACACCATCTTTCCGCTCACCGCGGCGGATGGCGCCATCGGCAGTCATTCCGCCGCCGTCCTCGAGGCCCGGAAACAGTTCCACTCCCTCGCGAACGACATTCTCCTCAAGATCGAACAAGAATGAGTTTTTTGCGGGGGTCCTGTGAGCGTTTCAAAATGACACAGGCGTCCATAAGGAAATTCTTGACCTCGCGGCCCGATCCTTCACGATCCTCTCAATCATCAAGCGCCCAGAAAAGGCTCTTTCATGCCAAGCCAGATCGCCCCCCATTCGATCCATCATCCATTGATCCCTCTTCATCTCCTCCCCCCATAAGCCTTCATCACCCCCCGCTCATGGTCCGCGGATTCCGCCCAGGCGCGTCTCTCCAATGATCAAGTTTTCCAGCAGATGGACCTGGCTCGCCGCATTGCCGGTGTCGCTGGCAGCATCGGCGCAGCCTCATCACCTCGTTGAGGTACAGGCAGGGATGACACTCGACTCGCGTTCCGGAGGCGTGACCGCTGCTGACGACGGCATCGTGCAAGCCGCCGGAACGATCGTCGCGCACACCCTGCGCGCCCACAGCGGCGGTCGAATCGCGCCAGGCGCCTCTCCCGGCAAACTCACGCTCCAAGGGAATCTGGATCTGCTGACGGGCTCGGTACTCGAGATCGAAATTGGCGGCACAAATGCAGGGGTCAACTACGACCAGCTCGTCGTGCGGAACGCGACGACCGCCTCCATCAATGGCCGTCTCCTTCCAATCCTTTTCGACGGCTTCACCCCGCAGCCGGCGGACACCTTCGCTATTCTCACCTCGGATGTCGCGCTCGTCGGCACGATCGAAAACCTCGCGGCCGGCCGTGTCTTTACCCAAGATAGCCTCGGCAGCTTCGCCCTCACGTTCATCGACAACGGCAAGATCATCCAGCTCGGCGATTACCAATTCGGTACGGCGATCCAACGCTGGCGGAATCTTCATTTCACCAGCGCGCAGTTGGATGATCCCAGCGTCAGCGGGCATGAAGCCGATCCCGACAACGACGGCGTGACAAATCTCCTTGAGTTCGCCTTCAACTCGCCTCCGCTTAGCGCATCACCCTCCAGGCTGCCTCAGCTCACGTGGCAGGATGGCAGCCCGGAATTCGTTTTCACGCGACTGGCCGGAGGCGTGACAACCGACGAAGGTTACGAGGTTCCCGGTTTGCGATATGTCCTCCAGCACAGCACGACGCTTGATGACTGGGAGAACCTCGCCGGGACGTCGCCCGAGGTGGTTTCCTGGACCGTGACACCCGACGATGATGGTGTCACGGAGACTGTTCGCGTGCGCCTGGCCCTCACCGCCGTAGACCACCGCCACCTCCGGCTGCATGTCAGCACGCTCTAAGCTCGATTCCGACTCGTTGGGAATTCCAATCGAGGCTATTCCTCGGCGCGTGCCCCGATGCCGGATGCCCGGATCGCCAGATCGCCGCCCTCCACGGCGAGGCCGCGATTGAAATCTTCGCAGTGGAATTCCACCACCTGGAGCGTAGTAACCCCCGCCGATTCAACGACGGCAAACGTGAGACCGTCGAACACCGGGAATTCGAATGCCTGGAATCCGCCCGCCATCAAAGCGTACCGATCCGGGAACAAAATGAACTGCTGGCCCAGTGTGGGCACGAAGCCATCCAGCAGCGTCACGGCCAGCGTGCCGCCGAGCATCACGTCGCCGCTGACACGCAGCCGGTCGTGGTTCGTCGGCGATGCGATTTCAATGAGCAGCCTGCCGGACGACGCCTGAGTGTAGTCTCCGTCGATGGTCAACGTTCCCGGCGAAGAACCGGGCGACAGGGTACCCTCATTGACAACAGCGCCAGCCAGCGTGCCGTGGCCGGTTAGAACGCCATTGGGGCGAATCCTCGTCCCATTGACCGCAGTGAGCACCACATTGTTGGGCAGATGAAGCCCGGCGCGGGCGGAGTCGGGAGCACCGAGCGTGAGCGACTTCACGGTTCGGTTGGCGGCTGGACCGGTGACGCTGAGCCCATTCTCGGCGACGATGAAGACGTCATAGGGATTGAATGGTTCGATGCCGAGCGACCAGTTGGCTTTCGTGCCCCAGTCGCCGCTGCCGGACTTGCTCCAGTAGAGCGACGGTTCGAAGCGGGCGATGACTGAGCGGCCGTTTGCCAGTGTGGCTTGGTACGCGACCTGCATCTTGTCGTTCATACCGACGAGGCCGGAGAATCTCACGGTGCTGCCGGCCAATGGTTGACCCACACGGACCACCTGAATGAGGTTCACGCCGTCGTACAGCAAAACGCTGGGATTCTCGTCGTCCGACTGGCCCAAAACGGTGTCGAAGGCAACGTGACCGTGGTTGTTCAATTGCGGGACGCCGCTGAGAAAAACGATCTCGCCATTGCCGTCGGGCGCCGGTGCCCCGTGCCGGGCGATCTGCTTCAGACCCGTTCCGTCGCCGACAAGGATCGCTTGATAGTCCGTGGCGGCGTCGACGAATGCGCGAAAGGCGACTTGTCCCGCAGCGTTCATCTGAAAGGAGCTGAACGATTGCCACTTGAGCGTCCCGTCCTGGTCGGGCGCAAACTGACCTTCACGGGCGATTGAGTCCAGGGACACGCCGTCACCACGGAACAGGCCGAACATCAGGGGCCCGCCGGTGAACTCGCGAAAAGAAGAGTAAACGGCGACTTGCCCCGCTTCGTTCAAGTCGTGAGTATTGAACGCGACGAACTCCCCGCCTCCCGGCACCGATCCGCCATAGGCGGCGATGAGACGGAGGCCCGTGCCGTCGTGAACGTAGAATCCCTGGACGCCCGCCGTGGTGAAGACATCGAAAGCCACCCTGCCGCTGTTATTGAGCGACCAATATGCGAAACTCGACATCAGTCCGGGCATTCCCGGCGCAGCGTCTCCCTCACGGACGACTTCTCTCATGTTTGTGCCGTCACTCACGTAAATCACCTCCTGCTCACCCAGGGTGGGATGCCGGATGCGGCTCCAAAAGGCCACGCCTCCCAAATCGTTCAACGCCCCCCCGGCGAAGCTCTGGAACGTCCCGCCGCCATCCGGCGCGTCTTGACCGTTGCGGGCGATCGCCTTGAGGCCGTCGGGGCCACCGCGAAGGACGACAGAGTTGCTGAAATGATTCGTCATTCCCGCCGCCAAGGCCACTTGCCCCAGTTCGTTCAGCTCACTTCCTCCGGCGAAGGACACGATCGTTTCGCCGCTGCCGGGCACAGTTTCGCCCAACCGCACCAGCTTCGTTTCGCCCGATTCGTCAGCGAAGTAGATGCCATTCGCGCCTTCGCCGGATGGGACGATCGAGAGAGTGGAGGAGATACCGACGCCACCGCTTTCGGTCATGCCGAATCCGCCCGTGTCGAACGAATTAAATCTGCCGATTCCATCGGGGATGAGTTCCCCTTTGCGAACGAGGATAGTCGTCACGGGATGGTCACGCAGGTCTGTAAACTCCACCGAGCCCTCGATCGGCGTTCCAGAGTTATTCACGGGCGAGCCGTTGTATTGACCGAGAATCGGGTGCGTGGGAAGATCGATGTCGATGTTCGGATCGGCAGGCAGCCTCGTCACGTAAAGCGTGCCGAGATCCGGGCTGGGATCGGCGTAGCCAGGGTTGCTCGCCGGCAAAAACGCCGACATGTCGTGACGCTCCAAAGTGAAGTCGCGACCCACATTGATGCGCTGCTGGGTCACGGGATCGGTGAGAATCACGTCTTGCAGACTTTCAATGTAGAACGCCTGGTCGTCATCGTCGACCTCGCTCTCCGCCACAGGCATCAGACCCGAATACCTTCCCGTCACTCTCGTCTGATAAATTCGCGGCTCACTGGCCTCGACAGCGCGGTGAAACGTCAAATCATACTTGTCGTATCCCTCAGGATCGAACCCGACGAAATTCGAAGAAACGAGTTGCAGATCGCCCAGTCCGATTTCCAGGCCGATGTTGGCTTTTGGCACGACAATCGGACTGCCCGTGACGTTGCCGATGGGCACGGTGAACGACAGCGTGAAAAGCTCCGTGTCGAAAAGCGGAATGACGATATCCTTGGTGAACAACGGCCCGATCGTTCGGTCGTTCTCAAACACGAAAAACGGCGCCTTGAGGCTCAATGAATCCACGTCGACGAGCAGCGAGACGTCGATGCCTGTTTCGTTCCGAAACCCGGCGTTCATCAGATAAGTGGGCTTGATTGTGATCGAGTTGGAGTTGCTGAAGAGCGGTTTCCAAAGGACGTCGTTCTGGCCCAGATCGAATTCAGTGATCTGTGTCACGTGGAATGGTCCTGCACCGGCGCGGACAACGGCGCCCTCGCGGGTTCCCGCGACCTTCACCGGTTCGCTGAACGTCAGCCGCACCCTGGGTTGCGGCGTGAACGTCATGTCCTGATAGAGGCCGATCTGCGGGCCGCCGGAGAGCTGCAGCAAATCGTACTCGAAGGGGCCGATGGAATTGTGGAGCCACCCGCCGACGAAAGGAATCAGCTTTTCCAAGTTCCCCGTGAGCGTGACGACGGGCTTGACTCTGCGTGCGTGAAGCACGCGGCCATTGATGGGATCGCTGATGACGTCGAGTTTCGGAACTTGAATCGTCAGCTCGGCCGCGCCGCCAGCCACGGGCACTGGGCCGTAAGGCTCGTCCAGATTGACTTCCAAAACTGGCTCGCCGGCAACCCAGAGACCGGAAGGATCGACCTCGACCAACCGTCCGCCGACGCTGGCGTCGATGTTGATGTCCTTACGCCATGATTTAACGCCACTCAGGGCGGTGACCTTGGTGTGAATGCCAGTGTGGATGTCGGCACTGGCGTCGACCCAGGCTTGCGCCCAGGGAGACGTCGTGGCGAACCAAGGCGCCCCGTAATCGAGGGACGTGAATCCGCCGATCGGCGCCACCGCATAGCCCACTCCTCCGGCGGTTTGCAGGAACTCGACCGGCACGATGCGCTGGCTGACGCCCGGCAGAAAATCACTTTGAATCGAATACGACTGGTTGCCGAGCACGTAGTTTTCGCCGCCAACCGTCTCAAAGCCGAGGCTTGATCTGGCCGGATAGCTGATGTCCAACTGGCCGGCCGTCACGTAATAACCAAAGCTCAAGTTCGCGTTCCCGGCGACGGTGGCGCCGACCTGGGCCTTGACGAGGCTCGGCAAGCTGACTCCGAACAGCGCCTCCAACGCAACGGCCACGGGATCGACATCGATGAAGGGGAGGTCGGCGCGGATCTTTCCATCGAAAATCTCGTTGGGGATAAGCGAAACGACCTCCTGTTTGACGAAGGCCGGTCCTCCCGTGTACGGATTGATCTTCCGTGCATTGAAGGCCACGTTCTCCCCAATCACGATGTCGGCCGAAGCTGGGACCGCCGCCGCCAGTGTAAGGGCGAGAGCCACGCATCCCGCAGCGCGCCGCCGCGGCGCCGTCAACAGAACCCCGGCAACTGATCGAGGGACCGGAGTCCGCGCCAAATCCGTGGAAGGCGCTTTTGACCAGGAGTGCATCGCTCTACCTTTCGCATTCATGTGTTCCGTGAAGCGTGGCGTCCAGATCGCTCGGGTCACGGTGTCCGGCGCGGAGGATTCAGGCTGCCGCGAGGCTAATCGTTCGCGCGCCTTTGGGTCAATTGTTTTTTATCGTGACTCGCGGAGTCGCCCCAAGGGCTTCGCCCATCAGCACCGTCTGCGTGAAAAGTCAGGGACGGAAATCCACTGAGTCGCGGAAGGCCAATCATGGACACCCACTTTCCGGCGGAGGAGCGATTGAGGCCACCCACGAATCGCCGAGGGGGAGATGCTGGACACCCACTATCCGTCGAGTGCCGTTGTGGGCCCCCCACTTTCCAAAGCTCGTACCGGCAGGTAAAAGGCAAACGCCCACTTTGCACCTCCCGCCATACAAGCGCTCATCAACGTTACTCGATGAGTGCGTGTCCATTTTACCCCTCCCTTCTTGGCCCATCCGTCGCCGCTCCAACACACTAGTCAAAAGTCGTCGGACGATAGAAAGTAAAAAGTCATTGTTTGCGAACATACGTAACTTAGTCCTTTTGTTCCACCCAAGGCCGATCATCTCCCGTCAGCGGACTGATTTGGCTCGTTCCAGCCGTACCAACCCATGAAAACGCACCCATCCACCGCCCGCTGGAATCCCTCTGTGGCCGGGGTGCTCATTGGCCTGCTTACCATTGTGACATTCGCGGTCGCTGACAAGCCGATTGGCGTGTCGACGGCGGTGGCGCAGGCGTCCAGGGCTTCCGCGCTGAGCTACGACTGGGTCGCGGCCAAAAACCTGCCGGTCGCCGACCTCGGGAAAAAACGCCTGCCGGATATCGCGCCCATTCCCGAAGCCATTTGGTATTTCGGGTTGGTGGCGCTTGCCGGAGCGGTCTTCGCCATGGTGTCCCAGGTCGAGAAATCCAGGGCCCACCCCGCCGGCACCACAAAATCATGATCACTCGCTCCGACCGCGGCACCCGCTGGGTGGTGGTGCAAATGGCGCTGCTCGCCGCCTTGGCGGTCACCGCCCCGCTGTCCCGCGGCGGCTGGCCCGCTCTGGCCAGCACGGTGCCGGCCGCTTTGCTTTTTCTCTACGCCGTCTGGACGGGCGTGGCCGGGGTGCGCGAGCTCGGCCGCAATTTGACTCCGCGCCCCACCCCCAAGCTCGACGGTTCGCTGGTGACCACCGGCATCTATGCCCGCGTCCGCCATCCGCTCTACGCCAGCCTCATCGCCCTCGGGCTCGGGTGGGCGCTCGCCTGGTCAAGCCTGCCAGCCGTCGCCCTGGCCATCGGGCTCGCCGGCTTCCTCCACGCCAAAGCCCGCCACGAAGAAAAAATCCTCGTCCGCATCTTCCATTCCTACTTCGACTACATGACCCGAGTGCCCCGGTACGTGCCAAGACTGCCTCAGAGGTGACATCATAATCGCCCATAGCGCCGTGCTCAGCCGCTTGCGGCAAGGGTTCTTTCGGCACGATGACATGATCCGGCTGAGTCTCTGCGGTGACACCGAGTCCATCGAAAGGTTGATGGCCCGACTGCCCGCAACGGGGCGCATTCAGGGATGCCTTGGCTCCCGCCAGCCCGCCGCATGCTGCCGAAGCCCTGCACGCGCTGACGGCCCACGACATCAAACCCGAACTCATCAGCCACTCAGACTTGCTGAATCCTGATCGGGAGTCGCTCTTCCGCGGAGTGAAACGTACTTCGATTTCCGGGTGCGCGATCCGGTCTCAAACGGAGTAGGTGTCGTCTTTGGCTCAAGGGTTGGCGACATCATTTTCGATTTCCGCGATGATGAGGCGTTTGTCAGCAGTCTGGAAATGCTTGGTCGACCGTGAATGCCGTGGCTGTGGTTCGCCGGAGTGGCCGCGCTCGCCACCGGAGGACTCTGGGGCAGTTGGAAACTGTGGCGGTCCCACGAAAGATAACGCGCCATCGCCGCCGTGCAACTGTCCTCAGAGGCCAATCATAGACACCCACTTTTCTCAATGGGCAGCGGCGCCTACGAACGGGGCACCCGCAGCACCTGTCACCACCCGAAGCGGCACTTTGCCACGCCACCCGAAGAGTGGGCGTCCCGGAAGTTTTCGGTCAGACACTAATACGGGTTAGATCGAAATTCGGGGCAAACGGATTGAGGACGAGCAGTCCCTCGATCTCAAGTCCGTCCTGGAGGTCCTCCGTGAGCAGGGTGACGCAGTTCTGGGCGAGGGCAGCAGCGACAATGAGGCTGTCCCAGCAGGAGAGTCCGTATCGGTCTTCGAGGTGCCAGGCTTTGCTGAGGAGGGCGCTGGACGCGGACACCGGATTCCAAACAAGGAGATCCTCGACTTCGGCGCGCGCCAGCGGTCGGGGAAGGGCGGGTTTCAGTTTGCGGGTCACCGTGGCGTAGAATTCCTGTAGCACCTGATGGCTCAAACGACCTTTGCGACCCTCCCACAAACAATGCAGCACAAGACGCGCGCGGTCGCGCTTGCCCGTGTCGCTCTCGTCAAACACGTAAACCAAGAGGTTGGTGTCAACGAAGTGCATCGCGGTCGTGAATCTCCTCTCGGGTGGGAAGCCTTTGCCCGGCGAGCCTCAATCCGCTCCGGTCCCGCGAAAGATAACGCGCCATCGCCGCCGTGTAACTGTCCTCAGCGACGGCTTTCTCCGCCGCCAGTTGGCAAAGGTATTGCGACATGCTCGTATCGGCCTGCGCCGCTAGCACCCGCACTCTTCGCGCCAGCTCATCCGGCATTGAAATAGTTATATTCTTCACGCCACGAAAATACGAGAACACGGAAATCGTGTCAACCCTTGAAAAGCCAATCATGGACACCCACTTTTTTCTATCAACTTGAAGCCAATCATGGACACCCACTTTTCTCTATCAACTTGGACCGCGGCCAACCGCCCGCCGAACAGGCCCTCATCCACGCCGCCCGATGAGTGAGTATCCCTTGTTGACCTTCCCTTTTTTGACCCTTGGGTTGGCCTTCTGCCTCCATGCCTTCCGGAACGTCCTCACCTGAGTCGCCTTCGCTTCTCCGACGTCCCGGCTGCTGGATCACGTTCCTGACTGCGGTTCCTCTGGTCGTAGGGGGAATGTACGCCATCGAAAACTGGCTGGGTGTCCGCGAACTGGCTCGCGTGAAGAGAGAGATGGCCGCGGCAGGAATCGTACTCGACGCCCACCGGCTTTCGTCCAGCCGACCACCCGACGCGGACAACTTTTTCGGCACGCCGCTGCTGCTGGCTCTGAGCAAGGGCACGACCAGCAGCCCGGAATACAGGTCCATCGAGCGGCTCGCGCGCTGGAGTGACTGGATGGACAACTTTTCCCCAGCTCCCGGCCACTCCATGCCAGCGCCACAGCATCCGGCGCCGGCTGATTGGGCGGTCATTCGCGATGCCATCGCGGCCAAGGATCGCTCATCGGGATTGGTGAAGGGTGGCCCCCAACCGCTGCTGGAAATCACTGCCGTCCTCGATCGGGAACTCGCTGTCATCATGGCCGATCTTGAAGCGGCGTTGCCGCGCCCCCATGCCGTGCTTGTGCCGACCCTACAGGACCGTGTGCGCGCCGGTGAGCGGGTAGACGATATCTACGCAGAAGAAGCCGCCGTGCGCTACTTGGCCACGGCCGTGCATTTTCGTGCACGTACCGATCTGGCCAGTGCCCGTCTGGAGCAAGCGGCCTCAGACACCCGCATCCTTCTCCGTCTGGCTGAAGGCACGGAGGCCTTCGGGACGGGAAGAAGCGCCATAATCGGAAGTGCCATTCGGATGAAAGCCGCTTCGACGACTTGGGCGGCGGCTGTTTCCCAAGGCTCCATGCCACGCCAAGCCTGGTCGGAACTTTCGGCGGCGCATCGGACGGGGGCCAGCCTGGAGCGGATTGCTCAGGCGCTTCACGGCGAAATGATTGTCATGGACCACTCGGCCAGGATGTTGCGTGCTGATCCGCCGCGAATGGCGGAGGTCTTCCTCGGCATCGATATGCATGGTAGCATGCAGGTGGAACAATGGAAGGAATGGCTTGTTCGGTTCGGACCGCCCGGGTGGATCGACTTCAACGTGGCCGGAGCGCTGGAGGGCAATTGGCAACTCAGGCAACGATTCGAGGACCCTGCACACGTCGAGCGGTTCAACAGTGCAAGAAACAGGTCCTGGGCGCGGGATTGGCTCGAATCCCGATCCCTGGCCCACGGATTGATAGCCAGGCGCAGCCTGCACGGGCTCGTCACCAGTGCCACAATGATCACCCGCAGCGCCATGCTCAGCCGCCTCGCGGAAACCGCCTGCGCGCTTGAGGCGTTTCATGCGGATCACGGGGACTACCCCGCCGCTCTCGCGGCTCTGGGGCCGGGCTATTGGCCAGGCGTGCCGGATGATCTCGATGGCAAGCCACTGCGCTACGCACTCGATCCACACAGCGGAAGGTACAAAATCTGGTCGATCGGCGAAGATGGGGTTGACGAGGGCGGATTGGAAAAATCAGGACTCACCGGCCCTCGCTCCCATCCACCGCTCCGGTGGGTCGAACCAGTGGGAGACTGGGTGTGGCACTTTCCGAAATAAACTGATGGGAAAACCCGGGCCTCCCCCGCCCCCGATGGCGGAACAATAAACTGCGCGATGATGCGACCGCTCGATCTCAACGGAGGGAAATACCAGGACGCCGGCAATTCCTCATGGGAGCCCATTAACATTCGGTCCGCTTTGCCGCTCTTCTTCCACGCGCAAATGGACCAGGCGGCGTATCGACAATGAATAGGTAACGATGCTCAGAATCGCGCCCCCGAATACCATTGAGATCATGGAGCCATCCTTGCTCCATCCGCCAAGGCAGAGAACCACTGAAAGTCCAAAAGCGATTAATGTAAGTACCATCGCCAGTCGTAACCCTGGCAGAAGGCGCTCCAAGCGGGCAATGCCTGCTTGGCGCTTCACCGGATCCAGCGTCTCCGCCACCGCCGCTTCCACGATGCTTTTTGTGCTTTTCATAATTCTGCCAGTTGTTTGTCCTTCATCCTAGACGAGAGCGGTTTCTCATTCCACCAGAAACGTTTATGAGAGGGACTTGCCACAGGGAGTTTTCAGCTGTTGAAGCGGTGGCCTGATCATAAACGACAAATCAACGCTGCGAAAACCTAAGGGGGCCGAAGGCTTTCGGAATGCCGGGAGCATCCATGCTCTTCGGGACGGAACACCCTCCCGGAGATGGGGCACTGGGCGTGGCACTACGCAATTTCTCTTGTCCACGACAGGATGAGATACGGGCGGCGGACGCCTTCTCAATCTCGCCGAGCGGCGGCGGATTAGCCGCAGGCGAGTTCGCCCGCGATGGTGAAGGTGAGGTAAAACGTCGCCACAAGCGATGCGGACTGTCTTCGCCCCATGCCACGCGGAGCTGGACACAGGCGAAATTGACACTCCTCCCACCTACCGACTTTCAGGCCGCAACCGATTCGCGTGCCGCGCCAAATCAATCAGCACAAGTTGCACCACATCCTCGACCAGCGTCGGCGGGCAGGCGAGCGCATCGGGTCGAGCCGCCGCTCAAAGAGAGGGTGTTCCGGAGTGCCTTTCTTGGAATTTTCATTGGCTGGAGACGATGCGGCAAACTCCGGTGGAGATTTCGATGAACAAATCGGTGTGTACCCCCGTCCGATGCTCCGCATGTTCAAACAAGTCCATCCTCGTTGGGCCGTGGTCATTACTTCGGCAGCCCTCATCCTCAGTTCTGGAGCCGCCATCGCTCAAGCGCCACAGCCGGCACCCCCTGCGGCTGCCGTACCGCATCCGGTTCCCCCCAAGCCGATCCCGCTGCAGCCCGGGGGAGCGCGCCCGGCGTTGGCCGGTCAAGGCGGATTGGGGTTTCAACCGGGACCCGGGGCTGGGGTCGCGGTGCTGAGCCGCAACTATTCCGTGAAGCTCACTCTGAAAAACGGGGACACCGCTGAAACCGTTGAAGTCCTCACGGCTTCTCCGCGAATTTCCTTCACTGCCATGCTGGGGAAGCCGCCGGCGATGATGCTGAATCTGACTGGCAACCTGCAGGAGGTCGAGGGCGGGGGTTTGGTGATGGATTATTCGGTGGGTGGGCGTGTGCCCGAGATCGTTGAGTCGGCGGTCACCATCACCGGAGGAAGCCCCAGCGTGGCGCGCAACTTCCAATACTCGGATGAAACGAGCGCTGGCGCTATTCACGTCACGCCCGGCGCCGATCATACGGTGTTCGCCTCCGGAGCACGCGCTTATATTCTGACGATTACTCCGGTCGAACGCGCCCACTGACATGCGCTCGCGCCCATCTCCAATCGAGACAATCCATCGCGATGCTTTTGAATTCCTCTCAAGGGAGGGCAGGTGAATGCATCCGATCGCATCGCTGCGGAAAGTATGGGTGTCCTGGAGTGTCTTTTCCCCAGCCGACCTCCTCTCCAGCGCCGCCGCAAGCACCGGCATTGCCTGTTGCGCCCAAAAACCCCGGTTTTTCCGCCCGCTGTCGAGCGGGCGGAAGAATCTTGGAATTCAGCGAGGGATTTTCACTTCTCCGGCGTGTGACTGCAGTGAAGGCCGACACCAATTCCACCCGCCTCATCCCACCATGAAATCCCACCGTCTCGCTTCCTTGCTCGCCGCCCCAGTTCTGGTGGCTTCGTCTCTCCCGCTGGCCACTTCTGCGGTGGCCCAGGACCCGTCCCTCCCGCCCGCCGCCCAAGCGAACGGAAACGATCCATTCAGCATTGGAAACCCGCCGTCCGAGAAACGGTTTGATCTGGAAATCTCCGCCGACCTGCCCGTGGAGGAAGCTATTGCACAGGTGTCCCTGCAATCGGGACAACCGGTGAACGTGGTCTGGACCGGCAACTCCGCCCAAGCGCGGTTGCCCGCGTTGCGTCTGCATCAGGTCACTGTTCGCGAACTCCTCAACGCCCTCACCGCGGCCGGCCGCGCCGAGCAGCAACAGGGGCGCCCTGGATATACCTTCCAGGAAGTCGAGGGCGCCTCCAATATCTTCACCTTCACCATTCTGCCCGCACTCAAGCGCGAGAACCAAGCCAATTCGTCCTCTACGCGGGCCGGAGGCGGCGGCGCGGGATCCACCGGCCCAGCCCATCCCTCGCGGCTCGCCTCGGCAGGAATCGGTGGCGGCGGTGAGGACTTCTTCGCGGGCATGCCGATGGCGGCGGCGGACGGCACCGCGAAAACCTCCGAGTTTTTCGACCTGCAACCGCTGCTGAACGACGACTTCAAGGTGGAGGACCTGACCACCGCCATCCGGACCGCGTGGACGGAGGCCGGCGACGAGGCCACTCCACCCCCGTCCGAGGCCCTCCGTTACCATCAGGAAACCCAGCTCCTCATCGCCACCGGCCATCGGGAACAACTCGCTGCGGTCCGCTCCCTCATCGATCTGCTCAAGACGCGCTACGCTCCCACTCAGGATGACAAGGACTGAAAATCCTCGTGTCGGCGGTTCGATTCCGTCCCAAGCCACCACTTTAAAGCGCTGGTTTACAGGCATTTACGCAGATTCAAGCGGCCCGACACGAGAGACCGCCCATTGCCAGAAAGTGCCGGTTAAGGCCCCAAATTGCCACTTAAATGGCCCTTAACTGGCGACACCGTTTGGCTGGCATTTTGACCACCACTACCCATCCCTGGCCTCCCGGTCGGCAAGTCTGCCCGCCACCCGGCTCCCACTCCGCCGCCCTGGCACCGCCAGCCGTCCCAGCCTCGCGGGCCCCGACGTCCCCGCCCCGGTCCCATTTTAGTTCTCGTATATCCGGCGGCGCGGAGCCTCCCCAACCGGCAGCTTCTCAAAACGAAGCTTCCGTTGGTGTACCGGGTTCACCCGGCCCGCGCCAGCCTTCCCCCTCAAGCAAGCCACCCACCGTTAACTCGCCCCGCCTCCTCGGAGCCGCACGCCCCCCTCATTCCTCATTTCGCGGGGTTGGAGTGCCGGCGGGAGAGCCGGAATCGTCGGCCCGGCAGGCTCTAATCCCGTAGCCTTTCCCACGAAGTGGTCCATGTTTCTCCCATGCCCACCACCACCATCCAGGCCGAGCTCCCGCCGCTATTGGCGGCGCAAGCCCGTGCCTACATTGAGGAAGGATGGGCCTCCAATTTCAATGAACTGCTCGCCGACGCCCTCCGTCGGCATCTGGAATCCCACTCCGGCCGTCTCACCGAATCGATGGTCATGAACGACGTGCACTGGGGCCTCCATGGGCAAGACTGATCCCGAGACCCCAATCGTCATCCGCGGCGCCGGCCCGATCATCCACCTGGACGAACTGGACTGCCTCGACCTTCTGGCCGACTTCTGCCAAGTGCTCGTTCCCGAGGCCGTTTGGCAAGAAGTTGAACGACACCGGCCGACCGCCTGCCATCATCGCGCTGCCACGCTCCAGCGGGTTTCGCCCGAAACCCCGGCGCCGCCGGAGTTGGAAGCCGTGGCCCAATTGTTGAACTTGCACGCTGGCGAATGGGAAGCATTGAGGGTCCCCATGGAGCACCCCCAGGCCCTGCTGCTCACCGACGACACGGCCGCCCGCCTGGCCGCCAGCTCCCTGGGCATCCGTCCCCATGGAACCATTGGCCTACTGGTGCGCGCCATTCGCCGCCAACAGCGGTCCAAGGCAGAAGTTCTGGCGATCCTGCGCAGCATGCCGGCTCATTCCACGCTCCACCTCAAGCGAAGCTTGCTCGACGCCGTCATCGCAGAAGTTGAGCTTGGCGCCTGACCAGACCGTCGACTCCCTCAGGCTGCTGCTGGTTTCACCCTCACCACCCGCCGCTTCAGCAGCGCCAGCATATCGGCAATTCCGCCAATCCCTCCGCCTCATGCCGTTCCGCCTTTGTGAGCTTCTCCCCGGCATCCTGGCGGTCCAGCAAATCCTTCAGCCTCCGTCGCACGCCCGCCGGCAGCCGAAAATGCTTCAGCTCACCCCCAGCGGAAGTTCAAAACGGACAGGCTCAGCCACTGGCCATGATCGTGCCCCAAATTCCCCGCTCCGGCAAGCCCCACCATCCCAAAGCCGCCATCCCTGACATAGGCCAAACCGTGGCGGAGAAGGAGTGCCCCCGGCGCGCCCGCCCAAAGGCCCCCTCCCGCTCGATCTCAGCGCAGGCCGCAATGGCCCCATACGCCTTCATTCCCGCGTCATCAAATTTCGCGGCCTTCACAATCCCGCCTCATCAAAATCGCGACCCTGCCACCATTCCGGGCCCGCTGCCGCTCATGGCCAAAACCATGGTCCTCGTCGGAGACAAAGATTTCGACTCCGACGAACTTCGCCAGCTCATCGAAGACAACGGCGGTTTGGCCGTCCACAAATAGCCGCGAAAACTGCCTCCAGGTGGTTCGCGATCCAGGCAGCGAATGGGCGTTTCGTCCGCCTGGACATACCCGGTGGCCCACAGGTTACGTTCCATGGCGGCCACCACCAGCGAGGCCGAGTTCGCGATCTGGGCGAGGTTGTCGCTCTTCGTCTGGCGCGGGATCTTCACGCCGTGGAGTCGCTGGAAGCGCTTCTCGATCCGATAAAGCGGAAGGTGACAAAAACTTGTCCAGTGCGATGCCGGCCAACAAGCTCGGTCCATAAAACCCACCAGGGATCAGGGACGGTGGCGCTGGGCTCATGACCGGCGGCTGGTGAGGCGCGTCGATCTTCACGAACTTCAGGCGAATCATGCGCCGCACGTACAGATAGCCCGGCTCCTTCTCCAACTGGTCAGTGACCTCTTCTCCCATCTGCCGCCACGCTTCGGGCTCTGCCTGCACAGCCAGCGGGATGATCTTCTCTTCACGCACCGGCAGGTTGTCTGGTAAGCGCTGCACCCGCGTCTCCCGCTTCTTGCCTTGCCGAGTGGGGTTCGAGTTCTTCGCAGGCGGTGGAACAGGCGCTTCTTCCTCCTCCTCCGCGTTCTCCTCCAACACCAGCCCCAGATCACCTTACCCCTCGGGGACGCGTTCGCTCTTGCGGCCAAAGAGCTGGCGCTTGAGCCAGTCCAGCTGCTGCTCGAGCTCCGCGACGCGATTCCTCAGGGCCTCGTTTTCGGCTTGGGCTTGCTCCAGTTCGCTCACTGAAAAACCACTATCATATCAATGATAGGGATGCCACCCGAAGCATGCCTCTGAAAAATCCAGTCTCCCCTATAACTCCATGAGCTTTAGCGGTCTGATTCGTACCAGGGACGCAGCTTTGCGCCCTTCAAATCAATCCCGCTGAGCAACATCTCCAGGGCCTCCGCCCGCAGTGAAAGTTTGGCCGTGCCCGCTTCACAGCCGGTCGGCCACGCGTACGTGCCCACCTCAAGTTTTTTGGTCAAAATCCACAAGCCCGTTCCATCCCAGTACAACATCTTGACCCGGTTCCTGCGTTTGTTCGTGAAGACGAAGACCTGGTTGGACCTTTCGTCCTCGCCCAAGCGCTCCTTCACCCACAGCGCCAGCTTCTCAAAGCTCGCCCTCAGGTCGCACGGATCGAGCGCCAGACACACCCGAAGACTCCGCGTGAAAATCAGCATGCCCCCTCCCGGCTAAAGGACCGCACGCACGCCCCTCCCGGCAGCACCAGTTCCGCCACCACCACGCCCGCCGCCACGGGCTTGGATCCTTCCTCGGCCGGCATCGAGGGCACCTCCACCTCCACGAAACGCACCCCGCCGCCCTCCACGGCCGGCCCCAGTTCGGCCTCCCAGCGGGCCAGGCTGCCTGCCGATATCCCGTGGCGCTTCGCGTACGACGCCCGGCTTTCCCCGCTCTCGACCCACCCAGACACCAACCGAAGCTTTTCCTTCTCGCTGTAACGATTGCTCATCCTGTGCTTCTCGCCCCCACACGCCCGGTCGGCGAGTCTTTACCGACGGTGCTTCCCCGGACGCTTACCTCGTGTCGGAGACTTTCAGCCTAGACCCCGCCGGAATCGTAAAATCTAGCCTACCCTTCCATGCAACCGGATGGTGTCCTACCGGACGCCTCATTGGTGGCCGCGACGCCGCCGCAAGGCCATGCAGACCAGTCCCGACGAAAGCAGGGCCGCACACTGAGTTTCGGGGATTACGACAGAGATGACAGTCGAGCCGAACGTGATCTGATCATCAAGCACGGCCCCGTCTCCGGCGACGAAGATGTCCTCGGTCGGACCGAGGGTGTTGAAAATGTCAAGTCGTAGCGGATAGGAGCCCGGCAGGTCAAACCGGAGGTTGAAGGTCGCAAGCAACTTGCCCGGATACGGCTCGATCGGAACCGGCAGGAGGTCGACGGTGCCCTTCACTCCAGCGAAATCCGACTGAATGGCACGAAAGGCCCCTGGGCCGAGGGTGCCGTTGAACTCGAGGGGTGCGGGCACATCGATGCTGAAGGTCGAGATCCCTATCGCGCTCGCTGCCGGGAGCACCGAAACCCCGTAACTGAAGAGTGAGGTGGTTTCCCCGGCCTCATAGGTGATCTCGACAGCGACGGCGAAGGGTTGCCCGACCAGCGCCACCGGGTGCGTTCCGGCGAAGTCGATAACCGCTGCCTGGGCCGGCGAGCTCAGCAGTCCGAGGGCCGTGACGAGGCTGGCGCAAGAATGTATTGATGGACGGTTCATGTGTTTTCTGCCATTGATGGCTGACTTTTGCAGGGAAGAATCCAAGCGCATGCGGTCCACGAGCCTGTTTCGCCCCACCAGATCACGAGTTGCAGCGGTCGTCTCCTCGCTGGCGCCTTGTGGGGTGTTTGCAGGCATGAGCTTAGAGTTTGAGTGCGCGCAATATGCGCTGCCCGCGGAGACCGGCGTCATCGATCTCCGGGTTGTCCTGGATGGCGACACTGCCATCCCCGGCGCGCAGCCAGTTCCGAACGGTCTCTTCAGCTTCGGCTTTATCGTGCATTTTGATGCCGCCTTGGTCGAGCTGGTTCCGCCAAGTGCGGTGCAGATTCAACCAGCGCTCGACTACTCGGGGTTCAGCTCTGGCGCCCTGATTACTACGGGTAAAGGATTTCTGACCGTGAAGGGGAATATCTTTCCGATCGCGACGCCCTACTTCGGGACTCAACTTGCTGTCGTCCGCCTGCGGGTGATTGGGCCGCCAATTGCGTCCACCCCGGTGACGTTGGAGATCTTCGAGCAGAGCGCGAGCGACGCTGTCTTTGTGGACGGGGCCGGCACTGAGATCGATCCGGTGATCACCCCCCGTCCGAGCGCGGTGGCCGTGCTCGACCCACTGCGCATCGAGTGGGTTCCCAGCCGCGGTGCGGTTGGGCCGCATGCCCGGCTCACCTATGGCGTCCATGCGGGGTTTAATTTTCAAGTTCAAGGCAGCGAAACCCTGGGTTCTGGAAGCTGGCAAACCCTGCCCGGCGCGCCCCACAACAGTGGCGAGTTGCTTGACTTCGCGATCACAAACCACCGGTTCTACCGGCTGGCGCTGTTCAAGCGTTAGCGCGGCCCGCCCGGCGTACTCGGTTTCGTGAGTTGTGTTGGCTTGGTTGTCCGCGTGGAGCGCCGCTGCTCTTGGCGGCACCAGCCTCCGCGCCGGTTTGGCCGCCGATTCCTGTCTCACGAGCAAACCACTCGAGCGCGTCGCCGCTGATCCCGACTTGAGCTCGGCATTGACCGGTTGATCGCCTTTGACCGATGCTGGGGCGACTTGGGCGCTCGGCAGACTGTTGGCCGTGGTGTAGACGCGGCTGAAGGCAAACAAATCAATCGCATCCACATCCAGATCGCCGTCGAAATCCGCTGATGCATCGTATGGCCCACCCTTGGACGCGGTCTGGTAGGCTTGTTGAAATGCCGAGGTATCCGCTTGATCGATGGCACCGTCGCCGTTCATGTCTCCGGAAATCGCACTCTCCGGTGAAAGCACTTTGAAATAGTTCTGAGCAAATCGGAACAGGTCCAGCGCATCCACATCGGCATCCGCTTCCGAGTCGAAACGCCAGTCGTACTGGGGTTCGGGAGCGTGCCGATTGCTGGTGAGCTGATAGTAGTAGGTGTCGAGGAAATCCACATCGCGATCCCCATCCTGGTCGCCGAAGAGCCGATGGAACCGGAATACCGGCTCCCCGTTCAACGTTTCAAGTTCGGCCGTCGAGAGCGCCTGACCCGCGGCAATTGAGATACCTGTGGCGTCAATCGTGAGGCGGTAGTTGCCATCCGTGAAGCTCCTGCCGGTCAGACCGGGAACGGTGATCACCACCACGTTGCCAAGACTCTGGTAGTCGAGTGCCATGGCGGCGAGCGGCACCACCTGGCCTGTCGTGACGTTGGTAAAGCGGAAATCGCCCAAGTCCACGCTCGCTGAAACATCCTCGCTGAAGCGCACCGAGACCGTGGTCACCATCGACCGCTGCGCCGCTCCCCCATTGATCACGACTTCCACGACCTCAGGGGTGCCAAGGATTTGGACGTTGTCGATGGTCACTGAACTCCCGGCTGGATTGAACCCGAGCAAATCGAAGAAAAGCGTTACCTCGGTGCCGGCAGCGATGCCGGAGATATCGACCTCGACCGTCACCGGAAAGTTCAGACTGGCCACAGCACCCGACGGTCCGGCACCTGCCACGGTGACTCCCTGGCCGAAGTAGATCTCGCCCGACTGTTGAAAATTCAGGAAGGCATCGCTCGATTCGAGCCCGGCAGCCCTGGGCATCAGTGACACCAGCGTGGTGCGGTCAAGCAGGGCGACCTCGAAGGCGTCCGGCGGGTACCCCGCGTTGGAATTCAAGGACGCGCCAGTGATGGTGAACTGCAGAATCTTCGCGTTCGCGGGAACGACAAACGACTGGGTCATGCCGGTGAAGGACTCGCTGTGCTCGTTCAACACTGCCGCACCACCGGCAATCAATGCCGCGGCGCGCTGAACCCACGCGAAGTCGGGGCCAGCGGGGTCGCTGATTGTGAAATCACCGTTTGTCAGCAAACGGGTAAGCGCCTCGGAGAGATCGAACGAGTACGACGAGATGAGGATGTCGTCCCCTGGATGCGATGCGGTGGCCGCCGCAGCAGCCAGGGTCTGGGCACCCAACGCCCCTGCCCCTGCTGCGCCGAGCACGTCCCGCAGGAATGCGTCGGAACTGTAGGATCCGCCGTGTTGGCGTGGCAGGCTCACTTCGCTGAAGACACCATCGCCGTTGATCTGAGTTCCGGTCTCGGCCGTGCCCATGAGATCGTTCGTGCCATCCTGACGGGTCACATGATCCACGCCGAGAGTGTGGGCGATTTCGTGCGAGATGGTGTTGGTTACGTGTTGGATGAACCGCGACTCGGACCAGCCCAGGATGGCAGCCGCCTCTGCGGTCGCAGCCGAAAACGTGAACGCAATGTTCGCCGCCAGATTGCCAATATCCCACGGCGCCATGCCTGCCACCCAGCGGACCGACGAATTGTTCACCGTCGGATTGGAGTTCCCAGCGACCCACAGGCCGTTGCCCCCGATGAAGATCACCGTGTCACCCTCACCAAACAGCGGGTTCGTTTGCCAGTTGTCATCGTGGATCACTTGCACCGCGTACGCCGCGAAGTCCGCCGCCACGCCGGCAAGAATTTGCTGAATCTCAGAATCCCGGCTCTGATTTGAGTATCCTTGGAAGCCGTCGTGAACCCGACCCGTTGAGTTGCCGACCTCGACCACGCCGGGCAGGTCGGCCAGATAGCCACCGTCGAAATCGAGGAAGATTTCGATGCCGCGCACCACGAGAACCGCACTCTTCATCAGCGTGTGTCCGTCGGAGAGCAGGCGAAACTCGTAGGCTCCCGGCTGAACCGGCGCGGTCACAGTCCAGCTGGCCTCGGTCCTCCCGACGACCGGAACCGAGCGTGACCCGTTCAGGTAGACCCAATCGAGGGGGGCGGCATCGGGCGCATCCACCGGATAAAGCGCCAGTCGATCCCCGGGGTTCCCCGGACCGTTGTGCAGGCTCACAGTCATCGAGCCCCCGGCGTTCACCTGGGTGCCCGACAGGGTAAGGCGGGTCGGTGCCTCAGCCTCGATGGTGAATGTGCTGAAGTATGCCTGCAACAGGTTGCCCGAGGGATCCTGCAACGCCCCGGCAACCAGTCCCATTGTGACCTCGCCGACACCCCATTCACCGTCGATTGTAAATCGTGCCGTGTGGTCATCCATCCACGAGGCCGTCGCGACCCTGGCCTGTCCAACACCCGCGCCGGACAGCGCCAAGTCGGAAGGAGCGAGTTCGCCCGCCAGGCGGTTCATGGCCTCCGAAAACCGAATGTCGATCACCCGGGGCTTCGCGGCCAACGGACCGCCGTCCGGCCCGACGGTCGCCACAACCTGCGGGGCGCGCGTGTCGAGTTCGAAGACGAAACCCGCTACTTCGCTAAGATTTGCGGCAGGCGAGGCATCGACCGCCCGCACATACAGCGTGTGGATTCCGTTCGACAGCCCAACCACCATGGCGTGGAGGTCGGTGGTGAAAGTGCCGCCCTTCTCGGGCGTGGCATTGTCGATCGCCCACCAGTAGCCGGCGATCCCGCTGAAATCGTTGGCCGGCAGCCAACCGAACGTGAGCGTCGAGTCGGCGGTCAGCCGGTCCTGATTCGAGACACCCGTGTCCGAATCGAAGCTGGTGATGACCGGAGTGGATGGCGTTTCGAGATCACCGCCGGTGACCGTGAATGGCGCGCTCGTGGCCATCAGATCATACGATCCCGCAGCGAAGACCCTGATTTCAAAACTCCCCGCCACCCTCGGTGAGGTGAAAGTCAGCGTTCCTGTTGCCCGGCCGGCGTTCGACTGCCGACGGGTTCCGTCGAGGTAGTACCAATCCACGTAGCGGACGTCGGAATCGCGCACATTGAAGAGCCCTGCCCAGACACCCACCTCGCCGGTGCTCCCGGTGATCCTCACCGTGATCGTGGAACCGACTGCGATTTCGGTTTCCGACACAATCACGGTGGGCGGCAGTCCCCCACCTTCGCCGCCTACTTCGTCACCCTGCTCAGGCACATTCAGCACGACGGTGTTGAATGTCGGCGACGCCAGCAGCGGATTCTCCAGTGAAACGAGAAGCGCCGCCGTGGTCTCACCGGGCTGGAGAATACCATCGCCGGTCAGGCCGCTGAAGTCGAAATACGGCGAGCCGTCATCGAGCCGGCCGGTCGGGTTCTCCGCCTGCACCGTCAGCGGTGACAGGCCGGTTAGGGCGAAATAGATTGCCCCGGACACCGGTTCGGCCGAAATGTTCGTCATCGTGACAAGGAACGACACCGTGTCGGTGAGTCGATCCAATTGTGTGGCGGAGTAGTTGATCTCGACCCTCCCGGTGATGTCATCGTAGATGCTGAATCGCAGCGGGCTGACGATCAGGCCCGAGTCGAACAGCGAGTACGCAATGTCGTCAGCGATCTCGCCAGCAAACTTGCCGGTGACCAGCGCCATCGGGCCGGCCCCGAACCTTGCGGTACCGAGTTCCGTCCTGGCAAACCCGCCCTGGCCATCGCCGCCATAAACCACCAGCCGGCCGGAAGCATCGGTCACGAGCAGATCGGTGCGTCCATCACCATCGACGTCGCCAGTCGCGATATTCCGCGCCAGACCGTGGGGGCCGGCGAGGTTGCCGGAGGCAAAGCCGCGGGTCAGCACCGGTGCTACGAGGACCGTGAAATTGTCCACGCTCACCGTGGACCCGGCCTCGGGCCCGTTGCCGATCAGGTCGAGGTAGAGCGTCGCATCAGTCTCGATGGAGATGCCTGTCAGGTCGAGCGTCACCCGATTGCCCTCCATGGTGACACCGTTGCCAAGCCGGATCACGCCGCCGGGCGCGACATTCGAATATGCCGTCAAATCGACCCCGATCCCCGGGAAGAGCGAATCGCCATTCCCATCCAGCAGGCTCACTTCAAAGGCATCCGGCAGGGTCCCGTCCAGCGCTTCTTCCAGTCCATTGCCGACAAGATCGAAGCGCAGTGACGTGGCTCCGGCGGGGATGAGCAGCCTTTGCGAGAGCGTGACCCGACCGGAGGTGCCTTCATGGAACGTCGCCACTCCACCAATTACCTGCACCGTCCCCGCATCGGGAAGTACTCGCGACATCTCCAGCGTCCAGCCGGTCAGCCCATTTTCAAAGTCCCCGTTCGCCAGCGGCACAACCTGGATAACACCGACGGTATTGATCAGGAGGAACACGTTAGACCCGGCCGCTGCCGCCAGATCCATCCGGCCGTCACTGTTGAAGTCGCCGGCCACCAATGCATGGAGCGTGCCGAGGCCGGAAACGGTAAACGTCTCACGCAAAATGAATCCGCCCAGCCCGTCACCCTCCAGGAAAGTAACACCACCACCGGCTTGATCCGCGATGGCGAGATCAAGAGCCGGCCCGCCGAGGAAATCACCCAACGCCAGATCGACCGGTCCGGCGCCGCCGGTGAGAAAACTCAGCGGCTGGGCAAAAGCTCCGGCGCCGTCCCCCATGAACACCAGCACTTCGCCGGCCGCCGGCGACAGGATCAAGGCATCAAGATGGCTGTCGCCGTTCACATCCGCAGCCAACAGTCCGATCCGCCCCTGGCCGGGCAACGGCGTCAGACCGGCCGGTGTCAGCGTCGCATTCAGGGTGAGCGTCCCGGTTCCATCTCCCACCACAAGGAAGACGCTGGTCGCACCCCGCAACAACACATCCGCCTTGCCGTCCCCGTTGAAGTCGCCAGTCACCAATCCGTGGATAGCCCCAAGACCGAGATCGACCTGCTCCACCGACCGCCACGTCGTCTCATTCTCGTTCAATGCCACCGTCAGGATTCCTGTGGCCGCGTCCACGCTCACGAGGTCGGACCGTCCGTCACCATCGAAGTCCGCCGTCGCCAGGTCGAGTGGCCGGTTAGCGCGAAAGGTCTTGTCCGGCGCGTTCGTCACCGCCGGTTCGTTCAGCACCACGAACGAATGCAGAAAATCGACCCCGTCATTAAACGGATTGCCCGCCAGATCATGCATCACATCCACTCCGCTGCCCTTGATCGTCAGCTTATAAAAATCCTCCGTCAGCGGCGCCGGCAACGTGATCGTTACCGTCCGCGTGGCGGGATCATAGGCGATCTGGTCATCGAAGAGCGGGATCGAAAAGGCGTTCACGTCCCCAAACACCGCGTCCCCACCACTGCCATGGAGGTGCCAGTTGGAAGCTTTGGTCACCTCCGCCTCTACAATCTGATCAGCACTCAGCCCAATCACCAGCGTGCGCGAGCCGCCGAAATTCGTCCCCGATGGCGTGATACCCGTCACCCCCGGTCCCTGGGTATCCACGATGAACGGCGTCGTCCGTTGCACTTCGTTCCCCGCCTGATCCTGACCAAAGACAGTCAGGACGTGCGGCCCATCGGCCTGACCCAGCGTCGGAATGCTGAAGGTGCCGTGCTTTGACTCTGGATCAAGGCTCACCGGAGCCGTCGAGCGTGGGTCGTTGTCGAAGCTGTATTCGATGGAACCGAATAGCCGACGGTCATCAGTCAAGCTGCCGGTAATCGGAGAGCGAATTAGGTACCCTTGGTTGCCGATTGGATCAAATCCCAGAGTTGGGTCGCTCAAGTCCACCACGAACGTTAGCGTCTGGGTGATCGCGTTACCCACCTTGTCGGTGGTCGTCAGCGAGATCGTGTGGGTGCCCTCCGCGAGGCCGCTCGTGGGAATTACGAAGGTCCCCTGCGTGCCGGATGTGTTCGGAGTTAACGGAATAGTGAGCGGTCCTGATCCGTCTAGGGAGTAAATCACTGAATCTCCCACCGCGAATTCATCGGCAACGATTCCGCTAAGCGCGGGGCTCGTCGAGTTGGTAAATCCATCGCGGCCAATTGGCAGCGCGACAGCGGCCGGACTCGTGTCAACGGTAAAGGTGACCGTCGTCGCTACTTGATTACCAGCACGGTCTGAACCGACCACCGTCAACGAGTGTGGCCCCGTAGTGATTCCCTCAAGGAGAATCGCGAGTTGCGCCGTAACACCAAGTTCCCCAACATGCGTCGCGACCGGAATCAGCGGTGCACCATCAAACGAATAGTAGGCATTATCGCCAACGCGGAAATCATCGACCACCTCCCCAATAACTGTGACAGAGATTGCATTAACATACCCAAGCGTCCCAATCGGCAGCAATCGCACTTGCGGAGCGACACCATCTACATGGAATGTGACACTCACATCCGAAAAATTGCCAGAGCGGTCCGTGGCCGAAATTACAATCGTGTGGTCGCCATCCGCGAGATCGGCGAGTGCGAGGGCGAGCGTTCCTGCCGAACGCCGAGTACCAATCGTAAGTTGTGAAGATTGCGCCGTTTGGCCGTCCAATCGGTAAATGACCGCGGAATCAAGCTCAAACGCCGATTGAACGTAGCCTGTAACCGTAACCTCCGAATTGCCTGTGATCGAGTCTCCACCTACAGGATCGATTAGAATCTGTGGAAGCGCATCACCTCCCGGCAGGGTCATGACATCAAATTCTCCGACCGCAACTTTAACCGACGGGTTGTCCGAGCGAATCCGGAGCGTGTCGAACGGGCTCCCATAGAACGAGAGTACTCCCTCTGTTGATGTGCCGTTTGGGGAAACGAATCCAGAAATAGCCTGTGTGGCAACCAATTCGCCCCGCAGGTAAGCCTCAAGAACCATTTTCACACTCCTGCTGTCTGAAGAATTCAGGGCGAAGTACATGTCGTGCAGTTCCAATAACGGCGTGGAGAAAGTGAATTGAATGACGTTCCCGCTTGCCCCGGATTCCTGCCAAACAGTATTGAGTGTGCCTGCATAACCCTGACTTAAGGCATCAACAGCCCTGAATGCATTTCCTCCTTGTGGCCCCGCTGCTGTCACACTTACCCCCACGCCCTGGAATTGTCCGTTGAATGGCAACTCACTGTCGATGACAACGTTGGAAAAGTGTCCTCGCACGGCTTCACCTTGATTACTGCTCCGCCAGACCTCGACTAAACCTCCTGATGCCACCTGATCGGCGAGCTCCTCTACAGATCCTACCTCCAATGCCGCCCCTTTGCGATATTGGTAGGTAATCACAACAGGCACCCCGTGTTGTCGGGGAATAACGCGCGCTACGGCCGGCCCCAAGAAACCAGAGTCAAAGCCAGATGTCACCTTCAAGATTCCCTCGGTCACGGTCGAGGAAACTACTTTTATGGTGTATGGTCCTTCATCAGCAAGCGGTATGGCAATGAATGGATTCCAATATTCATTCCCATTAAACACCTGACCGGGAATCTGGTCGTAATAACTTCCGTTTGTTGGATCATAGCCGGACTTGCGTCCCTGACCATCGATAACAAGCAATCGCAACTGCGTTGCTGTGCCCTGAACCGTATCATCCCCCGTCAACTCGAATGCAATGCCACCGTTGACACGTGCCATAAAGTCGACCCATTCAAATTTCCGCGGATCTTCTCTGTCACGGGTCCTATCGAAAACTTGGCCGTGCTTAATGATCCCTTTGTCCGCAGTCGTATAACCATCATCGTGGTAATCTGGAGGCGACGCATCGTAGCTAGCGGAAGGACGATCGAATGGCACACGTTTAACATCAATTCCCGCCTTCTCATAGTCTTCAAGTGGAACAACAGCGGGGTGATCGATTAAATGCCGTGTTTCCGGCGGAAGAGCCGGGCCCCCACCGAACCCACTTACATTTGTGTAGATTTGCCGCCTTAGCGCAATATCACGCACCAGCCTGGCACCATTTGCTAGTTGCCCATCCTTGGCCCAGCCGGGATCTTCGCTTCTATTCTCATCCTCGAACTCAATACCAACGCTCTTCAGACTACTTGCCGTTGCATGATCTGCCTTTAGACGTTCCGGAATGAACTGGTAGACGTTGCCAAGCTGGGTAACCAGATAATGAGTGGCCGTTTCCTTACCACTATAGGGATTCGCTTCACTGTATGGCGGGAGACCTTGCCAACCATTGATTGCGCTCGATGCGTATCCCCCGAGCGCGTGAACGATAACCTGTTCGATCTGAGATTCATTTCTTCGGTCGAGAGCTCCAGTGCCGGTTTCTCCCGTGTTATTTACCCGTCGGAATTCCGCAGCGTAGGTCCAATCCACAACGTCCGAATCGGGAACGTATACGCCCTTCAATGGTGCAATATTGTCAGTGGGGTCACGGTCTATCTCAAATCCAAACGAAGTCGCATCCGCAAACAGCGTCGCCACAATGTTCTGTGCTGTAAAACGCGCATTCGACGACGAGCGCCATTGTGGTGGCAGAAAAGGGCTATCGTGGTCTGGATTTAGGTACGCCGACGGCATATCGACATGTACCAGATTAACACCCGGTTGCAGCGTGTAGGCCTGTCGAAAGAATGAAGTTTTCGTCTGCGGTGTTCCGTCAGAGCGCACACGATCACGGACGGTGGAATAGATCGAAGCAGGACTACCTTCACGCAGTAACGGCATAGACCAGTACAACTCCAGCGTTGTGTTGAGGGAGGTCCCAGAGTTGTTCGTTACTACGAACGTAGCACCGCGGTCAACCGTGCGTAATTGCTCACCAAAGAACGGATTGTTGCCGTGCTCCTTCGTATCCCAACCGAGGAAGAAAATGCTAAGGTCAAACAGCGGTTCGCTCCTGAATTGGTTGTCTATGGTTGTTTTCTCGGGTATATTATTTCGTACTTGGGCTTGATTTTCGATCGAGGTCACCGTGGCCAACTCGCCGAGCACCGCCTCATTTGTTATCAACAAACCCAGCGAGCGCGCGTCAGGGTTCGCGAGAACGACGACTTTACTCGGACCAGGATCACTGGCCCAGTTTAGATCCCCAACACGTGCCTTGATCCTGAAACTACCTTGCTTTAGAAGCGCGGTGGGATTTACACCCGCTAGCGGCGACTGATCGATGGAGTTTCCGTCATTGTCGAACGCGAGAATCCTGTCCGAGTAAACTTCGAGATGGCCTGATGAAGTAAAATGTCCAAGCGCATCTTCGAGGCCAACCTCAATCCGGACCGGGGTGCTGAGGTCATGACGTTCGATCGTGTAGCTGAGTTCAATCTGCTGCGAACTCTCGAGTTTCAAGTCCGTGACCTTGATATTAGGGAGGCCGGCCAGCAGAATCAATTGTTCTCCCGATGTCTCCGTTGTTGCCCAGTACGCCAAGTCGCCGTTGTTGTTGATCGGATCGTTTATCCCGATGTCCTTAGTTACCTTGTAGGTCAGATTTCCGCTGGCATCCGTAACCGGAATCGTGTCCCCCGCCCGAGCAACAGTGAAGACCGGACTGAGAGTAACCATTTCCGTGCCGAGGCCGTGGAGCTGAATTGTGTAAAGTCCACGCTGACCCTGGTCGTTTGTAGCCATTAACGCGACGGTCGCCATTCCGGCCGAATCGACATCGTTGACCGCGACGCGGTCTTTGGGATCGATACTGGTGAATTGTGTTCCGTTGGGGCCGCTTAGCGGGGACACGATCCGAATGATTCTCCGTCCGCCCTGGCTATCAGGAACACTGATGAAGATGCCGTCTTCCTGACGACCATTGGAAAGTAACCCCCGTCCGCTGAAGGCAACGATTTCGCCCTCGTTGCCGACACCTGGATTGCGTCCGATAACAGTCAACTCAGTGCCGATCTTTGAGTTCGATGGAAATGGAGCGTAAAAATCCATGCTCCGGCTGGCGATGACCGTGTCTTCGTCGCCGGCGTGTCTCAGCACGATGGGCGAGTCAGCCTGGTTTCCAGCCTGATAGAGAACCTTGGAAGGAACCACTGGATCGGCGAGTCGGGCGTATTCGGCATTGACTTGTTCCCATCGCGCAAGCGCCTGATCAAGACGATCGCCCAGAGCTGAGGCTTGCACGATCAATTTCACCGTGGAGAATGCAGACCAGGCGGTCACTCCTACATGAAAGACCTTCCAAATCTGCGTTTTCAAAAGCTGCGGCACATACAGTTTTAGGATGTTAGGGGTTAGGAGTCCGACAACATCCTCTTTCAAAATGAGCCTGAGACTATCGGTTATTCCGGCGATCGAAGACTGCATGATCTCGTCGGCGACGCGATTGAGTTCTTCGGAGGCGGGCTCGTATTGTGTGCGGACAAAATCCAACAGTTCAGCAGGATCGGCTTTCAGTTCCAAGCCAGACGTTACCTGCGGGCGCGTGAACGTTCCGTATGGCAGGTCTGCGACGACTCCTTCGCGCGGAGCAGTGGAATCTTGAGGGCGTTGGTAGAGTGTGTACCACCTGTGCTGATAGTCATATTGGAATGTGTAAGTGTAAGCGACGTTTCCGGCCTCATCGATGTCAGTGAAGTTCAGCAATGATTCGACATTGGGCTTTCCCTGGAGGAGGGCAGCGAGGCTCTCGGAATCGCGCCGGCCACCGGCGGTTGCCGCGGTTACTACTGTGCCATCCGCCTTCCATGTCCGGATGATGGTTTGCGGCGGATCGGCAACAGTAATGTACTCTGGAACGAGTCTCGGACCGAAAGGTCCTGGAACGAGTCGCGTGCCAATCTGGTAGGTGCTCTGGATGGGGGTGATATAAATGCGGCCATTGACGTCTCCGAGGTTATTGATCGCAGCGGCGCGGCCAAAATCGCGAGTGGAGAGCGTAGAGCCCCCGGTGATCAATGCATCGCTATTTGGATTCAGCAGGTCATTCGGGCTTGCGGTGCCGTTGCTGGCGAAGATGCCGCTCACATTACCCCAATGGGCCGTGAACGCCACAGTGCCCCTGTCGTTGATCGACGGAGAATCGCCGAGACTGCCAAGCTGATAGCCGGAAGATTCTGGGCCAGCCACCGCGATGGCCGTGTAGCCGTAGTATGGTGGATAGACGACCACCGTGGTGGTGTATTCGGTGTAATAGGTCGGTTCCCCGGAGTCTTCGTCCGCAATCCGGACGGTGACGGTGTAGGTGCCGGATTTGTCGTAGGTATGCGGTTGGTTGAAGGCGTGGGCGCCCACCGACGGATCAGTGACGGTCTGGTCAAACGTCCCGTCGCCGTCCCAGTCGTACAAGTAAGTGAAGCGATCCTGCGTGTCGACGCTGCTCGGATCGAATTGATTGTTGACCGTGATCTTGACGGGATAGTTGACGTCCACCGGGCCGTTGTTCGTCACCGCCGCGGTGGGGGCGACGTTTTCGATCGTCACGGTTGTTGTGGTGTCCCCGAGGTAGAATCCGGTATTCAAATCCCAGATTAGGCTGCGGACGGTATACGTTCCATTGTCCTCGTAAGTATGGGTGTTGAAGGCTCCGCCGGTGGAGTCTCCCCATTCAAATGTGAATCTGACGTTGGTTTCCTCTGGGACGGCGTTGCTGACATCCACGATTGCCGTGATTTCGGATCCTTCTTTCAGATCGCCGGAGATCGTGACGGAGGCACCTGCGAGGTCAGCACTGGCCGTATAGGCGGCATTGTAGGAACTGATCGTGGCGCTGTCGCCATCGACAGTGATAACGATGAACTCGTGGTCCTCGCGGGTTCCGTCGCTCACTGCAAACAGCAGATTCAGGTAGGCTCCTGATTGTCCTGCGGCGGGCGTCCATGAGAACGTCCCTGTAGTGGTGTTGAAGGTGGCGCCGCTCGGGAGGTTGGTGGCGAAGTAACTGAGCGGGGCGTCTTCGGGATCGGAGCCGGAGAGGGTGAAGGTCACGTTCCGGCCCGGCTGGATGCGCCGGTTGCCGATGGGTTGGAGGGTTGGCGGCTGGTTGGGGTCGGTGAACGAGATGACGAATTCCTGAGTGGTCCAGTTGCCCAATTCTTCGAAGACCTGGACTTTCACCGGCACCTGATCGGGGGTGCCGGGGAGCGGGTTCCAGAGGATGAGGCCGCTTTCGTGATCGATGACCATTCCGCCCGGACCGTCGGCGAGGGAGTACTGGAGGTGGTCGTTGTCCGCGTCGGTGGCTTGGACCTGATACTCGTAGCTGGCGCCCATGGCCGCGGTGAGCACGGGTGGCGATGCAATGACCGGGAGGTGATTGCGCTCGACGGGATATGCGAGGAGGCGCGAGGTGAAATCGATGCGGTCGAATTCTGGATTGCTGAAGGTGACGCTGCCCATGGCGACCCGCTCGTCCGGCGAAAAGAGGCCGTTTCCGCCATAGCTGCCGTCGAGGTCGAGGTAGGGATGTCCTGCAGAAGTGAGACCGCTGGCCCCAGCGAGCGTGACCCCGGATGGCGCGAGGTTTTCGAAGACGATCACCAGACGGTCGCGGATGGAGCGGTTGGAGGTATTTTGGAGGCTGAGGTCGGTGATTTCGGTGCCGTTGGTGCGGTTGGTGCGGGTATTGCTGAACGTGATCCGGAAGTCGCCGGTGACATCGGCCAGCTGGGTGAAGCGCGCCTCGAACGGGTGTCCCAGCGCGACGGCGTCGAAACTTTCGACGGTTTTTTCAATGCCGAGGACATAGAAGTCGGCCGGGAGCGAGGCGAAGTGCAGGGTGGCGGTTCGGGTGGCGTTGTCGTAAGTGACGGATTGAATGGCAGCGGGCCCGTAGTTTTGGCCGAGCAGGTGGTAATTGGCGACATTGAGGACCGAGCCGGTATCGGTGGTTTGGCCAACCCACATGGGACGGCTAAAGGTGATCTGCGCGGAGGTCAGGCCGGGCGGGACAGGGGCGCCGTTGGCGGGCGTGGAACCGGTCACTTCCGGCGCCACGCTGACGGTGAAAAGAGCGGTGTAGGGTGCCGCCATCTCCACGGAGGCGACGCTTTCGATTTCCGGCCGGACGAGCAGGACGTAGCGATCCGAGGGCAGCGTCCCGAGTTGCAGAGACGCGGTCCGCGTCGCGCCGTCATAGCTGACCGAGGCGATCGGGCGGGGGCCCAGCCGGTCCCCGACGAGGAGGTAGTTGGCCGGGTTGGTGACCGAGTGCGCCGAGGTGGGACTGCCGGCGAACATGTCCAGACTGAATGTCACCGTGGCCGAAGTGATGGATTGCGTGAAATGGTCGCCGGTCATCGGGTTCGATGCGATCACTTCAGGGTTCGTCTGTAAGCCCTCGAAGACGACGATCTGATCCAATTGCGTCACGAAGATGCCGCCGTGTGGTCCCGATTTGGCGAAGTCGCCGCGGCTTCCGCCGCTGGCCAGAATGGTAACCGTGCCCGTGATTGGATCGACGAGGCTGACGGTGCCATTGTTGGAGTTGACGACAATTTTGTCTGCGAACGGCGATCCGGGCCGGCCGGCGGCGATCCCGTCGGCGCCACCCGGCAGCGTGGCCACGCGTTCGTTCACGCCATGACGATCCCAGCGGAGGAGTTCTCCGCGATCAGGCCAACTCAGTGTCCACAGCGTGCCATCGGGCGAAAAGTCCATGCCATCGACCCGGAGCGTGCTGAAACGAGTGATCTTTCCGGTAAACGTATTCAGCCGGATGATGCCCTCGTTCGAGGAATAGAAGATGTCGTCCGTGAGCGGATCGACGGCGAGCCCGCGAGCCCCATCCGGACCGTATTGTGCGAGGACCGCACCGGTGGTGGGATCGAGACGCAGCAACGGGCCGCCGCCGGTGGTCGCCCAAACGCGGCCCGCACTGTCGAGCGCCAGATCGTAAATCGGGTAGGAGGAATTGAGCGCGATGGGGGCGCCGACTTGTCCGCCCGCGGCGGTGAGGCGATAGAGGCTGTTGCGGGCGGCGCCATTGCTGATCAAGACATCGCCATTAGGCAGGAAGACGATCCCCCGCGGTCCGATGCCCGCGCCGGAGTCCGCAAAGCCCCACGCGAACGTGCGGACGGAGAAGTCAGGATTGATGAACGAGAACGGCAGGGACGGCTCGGCACTGGAATCGGCAGCGACGTTCGCGGCATCGGCAGGAGATTGAGGCACATTGACCGGAATCTCTGTCACGGACGACTGGCTGCCTGATGCGGGAGCGAGTAATTCCGCAATGAACTCGACATTACCGACATGGTCGCGGGATCTGGCAGCGAAACGATATGTCGAGCCCGCCGCGCCAACATAGACCGCGGAGGTTTCGGTCGTTTGATTCAACCAGACCACAAACGCCCCGCCATTTTCGGAAACGTAAATCGTGGTGTCCTGCATTCCCGCGCCATTGACTTCATCCAGCGCCGTCCATGAGAGGTTGTAAACCGGTACGGCGGCATTGGGTTTGACGACCGTGAGGGCGGTAACCGGCGCGGCCACATCGAGGGTATTGAAGACCGGCTGGGTTTCGAGTGCGGCATTGGTGTCGAAGATGATCGATGCGGCGGCATCGATCCGGGCACCGGACGGCGACGACGGGAATGCGTTGATGGAGTAGGTGACTTGTCCCTGGGCGTCGCTGCGATCGCCCTGCGGCGGCAGCAGACCAAACCGAGGATCGTCCATTAACTCGCCGGTGTCCGGGTCGAGAGCCGAGATGATCCAGAAGGCCTGGCGATTTTCGACATCAATCCCCGCCGTTACGCGAACGACGATCCGGTGGCCGGACCGCAAATCGACCTCCGTGGTGAAGAATGCCTGGTCCGCCGGAGGATCGATACGGATATCGCCGAGCTGAATGCTTCCCAACCGGAACGAGCGCTCATCGGCGTCCGGATCGAGCAATTGCCTGATGATGATCTGGCTGACGGGTGCGGTCGCCGACTCGTGGTTTTCGAATCGGATTTGATAACTCAGCGGTTCGTCGCCCCTGACGAAATGCTGCGGGCCATAGCCGGCGGGCGCCACGATGTCGTTCGGATCCTCAGGATGGAGAATCTCAAGGACGAAACCCATGACGCTGGTGGGAGATTCCTTGTCGAAATCGTAGGCGTCAGCGCCAGCAGCCGCCGGGAGGACGCGGAGTGGCGGCGTGTGCCATTCGCGGATCTTGGCAAAGAAATCGGTGACCGTACCCGAAACGATGATGTCCTGCCCGAGTTCACCGCCGAGCAGGCCGGCGGCCAGCACCGCCTGGAAGGTCGCCAGTACCGGTTGAGCGACGAGCGGTGGTGGCTGGTCCTCCGGCCGCAGCATCCCAGTCGCCACCAGATTGCTGAAA
>JBJXFS010000162.1:0-10833 GCA_046155625.1 Verrucomicrobiales bacterium
GACATCGCCGCCGGTGACGCGCAGTTCTACTACCGAGTCACCCAGCCCTGATTCCGGCTCAGGGCGGGGTCGGGGTCGCGGAGCGAACCCGGTAGAAGTGGAGATCCGACGCGGATGGGTCCTCGAATTCCTCACGGTCTAGAACGTCGGTGCGAAACGTGGCGAGGACTTGCCAGGTCACGAGGTCCCCACGGCTCTCGAGTGCATCGTCCTGCGCAGGGGCGCCCAGAAAACCGACGGTGATGAGCCCACCGTTCAGGGCGATCGAGAGGTCACCTGGTGCGAATTGGAAGGCGGGGGTGGCGTCGGCCATCCCGCGTGAGCCGCCGCTGACCAGACCCCACCCATGACCCACGCCTCCTTTCCCAGCGCCGAGCCCCGGAAGCAAATTCCTGCTATCAGCCCCCCTCCCGGCCCGAGCCGGGGAAAGCATCCAGGAAACCGCCCCCAAAGGGCGTTTTCATAAGAGATGGATTGGCGAGTTCACAGGGCGCGATGAAATGCGCCACCTCCGATGGTCGGGAGCTGGCCGGATGGCACAAGTCCGGACGGGCACAAGTGTCGGAAAAGCTTACGCTTGTTGATTCCCCTTTCGGGCAGGACGGGAGGCCTTGCTTGTCGCGTGTAAGACCATAAACGCCAGCCACTCGCAGGTCATCCACGATCCTCGCGCCCGGGAATCTTGGCTGAGCCTGGCGGCTGTGACACGAATGTGTCGGCTGGGTTTACACTTTTTATGGCTCCGCGCAGCGATGCCTGGATTATATTAATTATATTTATAAGTGTATATCTTTTCTCCTTACTGCATTCCGAAGTAAGAATCCGCCCGCCCATGAGTTTGGAAAGAATTCTGCTAATATTGCTCCACGTATGCAAAACTTCCTTAAATCAACTTTATCCGACCGCCGTGGTGTTCGGGACGCAACTCGATTCGCGTGTGCGCTCTCGAGCCTTTTGATGTTTGGTCAGGCGAATGCCGCTGTCTTGGAATCACCCACTTTTCAGTGGAACGCCGAGATGATATCCTGGGATCTTCATGCCACCAATGTCCTGATGCCGCTGGGCCCTGGCCCGAATTGGTCTGATGTCTTGACCGATGTCCACTTAAGTCTGTCCACCGGTCACCGCTCCTTCGGCCAAACGACCGCCGTACGGGAGGCAGAGGATCTGACACTCCCCGAGGGACAGTTCTTCGTTTCGAGCTTCTTCGATGTTTTCTTCGACTTCAGTGTGACGGACGTCGATCCGGTGCGTAACTTTGGCGGCAATGCACCTGACGGACAGATCCTGAGCTTTACGGACATCGGGCCCGCCAATATGCGAAATTTCTACGTTGCCACCTTCAACGCCAATGCGCCGAACTTCGGCCTGATTCCCCCGCCCGAACACGCGCCTTATATCGGCTTCTTCACGGTCGAGATCCCCCTTGGTGCCGACCTGAATGAAAACGGCGAAGCCGACAAGATCAAGTTTTTACTGGCCGCGGTGACGATCTCTGACGAGAATCGGACGTTCGTTACGCTGCCCGACGGCACGGTGATCGAGAACGGGGATGCCATCATGGACTTGTCGGGTGCGGTGGTCGATGAGAGTCAGGACCCTCCGTTTAGCATTCGATTGACGGGCCCGACGACGACAATTTCGCGGTTGGTCCCCACCGTTCCGGATGCCGGAAGCACGTTCCTGCTCCAGTCCGCCGCGCTCGGAGCGCTCGCCTGCTTTAATCGCCGGCGCGGCCGAAAGGCTCGATGAACAGTCGCTCGCTCACCCCTCCCTATTGAGCTGACCCGCAAGCACCCTCACAGCTCTTAACCCCAGTAGCAAATCCGATCAGGATATCCCGAATTTCGAGCTGCCGCCGCGCCCCGGGCCTCCATGGTCGCCCCGGATCAGGCCCACTATCGCCTTCCCGTTCTCATGGCACTTGAATTCAACCCCTACGTGCCGAATGCTCGAACGCTCCTTAAAGGCTCACATTGTGGCCACGCTTCAGGTGGTTTTTCTACATGAGGTCACTTCCCACGAGGCCCCTCGGGCTTCGGTCAGGGGGTGCCCTCTTCTCTTCCGAGGCCAAGGCGTTCGCTGGCAAGATCGCCCCCCTCCCCTCCCCCGTTTGCTGAGGTCAAACTGCAGAAACGCGGCAGCACCCGCTACCAGTCAAAGATCGACGCCGAGTCGTTGATTGCCGACGCCCGAACGGAACTCACCGGCGAGCCATTCAACCCCAAAAAAGGACATTGGAACCACGAAAGTCACGAAATACACGAAAATTCATTGGGTTAGGACAAGCGACCTCCTCATCCATCAGGTGGACGGTGATAATTGGGCAACGCCTTGGTTTTTCGTGTGTTTCGTGCTTTTCGTGGTTCCCATCCGGGTCTTTAGGGTGAAGCATCTGTGCCAGACGGCGTAGTCGCCTGAACCATGCGGCTGAGGTCGGTCACTGATGGGAATTTGCGTTGAGGGGCCGGCATTGGAGCGGGATGGCGGGACATGTCAGGAGGGGGTGGCAGGCTTTATGTGGTGGCGGGTTGAGATTGGAGTAAAAAAGGCTTCACGGCTGGAGAGGCTTCACGGACACCGCGCGGAGGAATTTCTGCGTGGCGCCGGGCCAGGTAACGAGGCGCGTGGTCGTGGGGCCGGCATCCGGCGTGATGACGCCGAGTCCGGAGTCCACCCATGCGCCAGGCGCAATGCCAAGGCTGTCGCTGGTCTCGATGCGGTAGAGGCGTGTGGCATTAGTGGTGAAAACGATCGTCGCTGCCGTGAAGGTGCCGTTCCACCTGGACGAGACGATGTCGAGAAAGTCCGCGCTGTCCCCGGGATCGGTGCTCGAGAGGTATTCGAGCTTGTCAGACGCGCTGTCGCCGTCGGCATTGCTTGTGAACGTGGCGGTAGTCAGGTCGCCGAAATACGCCATCTCCCATTCGTCAGCCATGCCGTCCGAGTCGGTGTCCGTGCAGCGCATGGTGTCGGTCCTCAGGCCGGAATCGATCGTATCCAAACGGATCCATCCGATGTTGGCGCTGTAGGCATAGCCGCTGAAGTTGCCGGTGGCCAGGTTCACCCGCGGGCGGCTGGCATGGCCGGGGTCCCAACCGAAGTTGATCCAGCCGATATTCGCGCCGTAAGCATAGCCGCTGAGGTTGCCCGCCCCGTCGTGATTGACTCCGAAGTCCGAAGCTGAATTGTCTTGATAGCGAACTCCGTTCGCAGGCGTGCCGTCGCCGAAATTGATCCAGCCGAAGTTGGCGGCAAAGGCGTAGCCGGAGACGACGTATTCCCCGAAAACCACGCCCGCGGGCGACGCCGGCTGATCATGGCGGAAGTTGATCCATCCCGCGTTGGCGGCGTAGGCGAATTTTTGAGTAGCATTGATGGTGGAGTCGGCAAGCGCCCCGGTGGTAAGGAGCAGGAGCCCAAGAACTGCTCCCGCGCGACGATGGTGTTGGCTCAGTTTCATGAGGTCAGTTGTATTGTCGTTTTGAGTGTACGGCGAAGTGGCGGATGACGCAGATTACGACTGTCATCGGTTTCCCGTGATCGTGCTGCCGGTTGCCTCGAAGCTGTCCACTCTGCAGAAGGCGATGACAGCGCTTTTAGCAGGAATTTGCTTAGATGGGCCGGCGTTGGGGCGGGATAGCGGGACATGTCAGGCAGGGGTGGAAGGTGGTCCGGGTGGACGAAAGTGCGGCTGCACGGAAGGTTTCTCTGTGGCGAGGATAATGGGGTTTTGCACCGAGGGGCAATTTTCTTGTGACAGCAGCGGAATTCTAGCTGGCGGGCCGTGAGCGCGCCTCCGGAACGGTCGAGGACAAGGGCGGGTTCCTCGTCGAGGCGGATTTCCGCGGGGTCCAAGGTTGCCCAAGGAGATCGGACGGCCAGTCGGCATGGGGTACCGGCACCCCACACATCGACTCTGGACGCTTGGAAAAAGGCCGCCACCGGCTTGTAGGTGATCGAAAGCGACAACCAAGCCGAGCCCGGCGCCACCCACCGCGCCTACCGCTGCGGACGCTGTGACATTCGGACCGCGAGCGAGTATTATGTCGTCTGGAAATCCCGGGCGTTTACGGGTCTGCACGTTCCCCGGGGATGCACCGCTGCCACGGACGAGTTTTCTACCCCCGTCCGACACAAGCAGTGAGGAAGTCCTGGGCCAAACCGTTCCACTCGGGGCTGGCACCGCTGTAGCCGACCGCTACTTCTCCGCCGCCAGCGTCACACCCCTCCACACCCCTCCACCACATTGGATTCACCGCCGAAGCCAATCGCTGCTACGGCTCCGAGGCGAGCGATCCCCTCACCGGCTGGCCCTCCATCCACGAATGGATCCACGCCGACGATACCGATCCAGAGGCGGTTTTTCCAGAAGACATCGTCTCTACCCACTGGGTCCGCCTGGAAATCCGCCTCGACGACGAACGCACCCCAAGACCCCAAGAATCTCCTCCTCATCACCCGTTCTTCCGCCCTTTCCACCGCCTCCATTCCCCCAGACCCCTTCACCCCCTCCCATGACCCACGCACCCGTCCCCAGCGCCGGACCCCGGAAGCAAATTCCTGTCAGAAATATTGTGGCTGCCGGGGGCCGGGGGCCGGGAGATGGAAGGCGGGTTCTTTTCTTTCAGGGCGAGGCGTAGCCGAAATTCTTGATGAACGGATCGAGGGTAGCCAGGCAGGGGGCGAGGTATTTTTCGTAGTGGTGCCAACGGCCGAGGGCACGAGTGAAGAGTGGCTGGGTGACGTCGGCGTAACTCGGCGACCGGAGGGGGCGGGTGCGGGCGTGTTGGTGGAACTGGACGACGTCTTCGTTCCAGGGGAGATCGAGGAAGTCGAGTACCCGTCGGCTTGTTGCGGGGAGGTGTGCGACCATGTCCTCGTACCTGACGGCGAGGTGTGGATTTTGGAGGTGCGGCTGGAGGGCCTGCCAGAATCCCATGACGGAGGCGTACTGGGTGACCGTTCCTTGGAGGGTGAGGTAGGCGGAGCTGACGGGATTGATGGAGAGCGGCTGCATGAAACAGCTCAGGCAGACGTCGCGGGGATCGCGCAGTGCGACCAAGAACCTGGCTTCAGGGAAAATCCGTGACACGGCGGGGAGGAGCACGCTGAGTGCGGGGTTTTTGTCGACCAGGAGGCGAGAGCCGATGGGGGCGCCCAGGGTGGCTTCGCTGAATTTGAAGTAGTCGCGCCGCGAGCGTCGGAGCGCGGCGGGCTGGGCGGCGTCGAGCATTTCAAGGACCGGAGTCTCCAGGGAAAACCCGCGGCTGAGGGGAAGGTATGCCTCGTCATGGAGGACGTGTGTCTCTTCGGTGGTGACGATGCCGGGGTGTGTGTCGAGGATTTGCTCGAGCAAGGTGGTGCCGGAGCGGGGATGCCCGCACAACACCGCGAGACGACGCGGCGGGCCTAGGTCTTCCGGAGGCTTGGACCAGCGGGTGAGCACGCCGGAGGTCAGGGAAGCGGTCATTTCCAGCAGGCGATTCTGGAGGCCGTGGAGAACGGTCGTCGCTGCCGTGGCGCCTGGAAGCAGTCGTGCCTTGGCCTGGAGCACGGCGTCCATGGCCTCATCGTAACGGCCCTGGCGATCGAGCACGCCTCCCAGCTCATACCAGGCGCGGACCCGGTTCCACCCGTCCGAAAAGGACTGCGCGAGCAGCGAGCGGAGCCCGGCTTCCGCCAGCTCCCACTGGCCACCCAAGCGCTGGAGTCGCGCGCGGGCCAGCAAAGCGGGCGGATGGGTGGCGTCGAGGGCGAGGGCCCGGACGATCCAGTCAGCCGCCTCGTCGAGGCGGGCGTGACGCTCACTGAGTTCAGCCAGCGTTACCAGGACGCCGGCGGAAGCGTCCGGCTGGCAGGAGGCCCGTTCAAAGAACTCCCAGGCCATCTGGTAATGGCCGAATTCCTGGCAGCGCTGGCCAGCCTGAGCGAGGACCGCCGCTGGCTGGAGTGCGAGCGTCGCAGCCCGCTCGAAACATCGCCGGGCGGCGGCAAAGTCGTATCGGAGCCCGTGAGCGCGTCCGAGATCCAGCCACACCCCGGGATTGGAGGGCTCGAGCCTGGCGGCGCGCGTGAGGGCGTCGATGGCCTGCTCGTAGTCCTGGCGCTGCCAGGCCTCCGCCGCTTCCTGGAAGAGTCCGGAAAGGGTGTGCCTGAGGGCCGGCCGTCTGGACTTCGGGACCACGAGGGAAGATGGAAGTCGGGATCGGGGTGGCAAGCGGGCAATGGGCGCGCTCGAGCGTGTCGTTGAACCGTCAGGAATTCCCGCCACTCCGCGTTACTGGCCGGCAATTCGCACGAAGACGGTGCTGCCGGATTGGATCGGGATTCGGGCGCTGCGGGTGTTGCTCGGCGCCCCGAGATTGGTCCAAGTGCCAGTCGCGAGGCTTGGGCTCGTCTGCACTTGAAACGGCGGCAGTCCGTCGATCCATTCCACCAGCAAGTCGCCGCCGACCGACTCCGCCCGGGTGACAACGGGCGGCGGCGTCATGGCCACGGTGCGGTACGATAGGATGGCGGCGGGGTCTTCGCTGTCGTTGATCAGAATCCGGCGGCCGCTGGCCAGATCCACCGAGTAGAATTCGCAACTGGCCGCACCCTCGCCTTCAAACATCACCAGATCAAAACGGTACACGCCGGCGGTCTCGACAAGGAAATCGAACAGGGTGTCGGCTGCGGGGCGGCCGTCGTCATAAAGGCCGAGCACGAGGGGCGCGGCCTGTCCGCCCGGATCGGTATCCTGGGTGCTGACTTCAAAGCCGTCGTCGCTGTTGACTCCGAACCGGTGGTAACCGGCAGGCAGAGACAGATAGAAACCTGCGTGTGTCGAAAACCAATTGTTTCCGGGGTTGAGAAGTCCCGGAAAAAGCGACTCCTGGGTGAAGTGCCCGGAGACGGCCCCATCGTCATCAAAATCGAGAACGGTTTCCACATCGTAGGACCCATCGGCATTCGGGCCGGTTTCCGCCCCGTTTTCAAAGGGCTCCTGGGTGTCCGGGTTGATCAGGGTGCCCGCCAGTTGCTCCTTGGCGCGCGCGAGGGTGTTCGGGAGGAAGGAGGCACCGGAGGCAAGCACGGTGCGGACCGTAAATCCCTCTCCACTGCCCGAATCAACCGGCAACCCGAAGGCTGGTGGCAGAGTCAGGTACTGGGTCACCGTAAAGGTCACCGTGTGAGCGTAAGTCGACGGCGGATTTCCGGTGTCGTCGTACGTCAGGCTGTACGAATGCGTCGACCCCGGGGCCAGCAGCCCGGGCGCCTGGAAATCCACCCGCGTGGATCCGCCGTTCGAGGTGACGGTCGGGGGCGGGCTGACCGGGACGCCGTCGAGGGACAGGCGCACCGACCCGGTCGCCACCGAGGTGGCGGCATCGGCGATGGTGGCCTGGTACAACCGGATGCCGGCCGCTCCTCTTTCCGCGTCCGCAGGCGAAACCGTCACGACCTGCGGGCCGATCGGGAGCAGCTGGGGCGGATCCTGCGCAAAGACGATGTCATCGATCGCGATGTTCTGGGTGCTGCCCTCGATCTCGCCTTCCGCCAGGGTGGAAGCGACCCGCGTGATGGCCAGCTTGAGGGTTTGTCCCGGAGCGCCCGTGTGATTCACCAGCACCGGATGCTCCTTCGTCGCGTCGGAGCCAAAACTGATGACCTGAGGGGCGCCCACCACCGTCTCACCCGCGAGAACGCGAACGGAATAGGTATACCGCTCGGACGAGACATAATACGGATGGAAATTGAATGATTTGATGATCACTCGCGCCGAGAGGCTGTTCGGCGTGAAGACAAGCTCGTGAGTGTCATCAATCCCTGAGGAATCCAGCTGCACCGCCGACCAGACACCGTCCAGATAGTACTGCCACTGGGCTCCCGTCGCCTGCCAGGTCAGGCCGATGTTGGGTGTGCCAAAGCCATCGAGACTGATCCCGTCGCTCGGATCCGAGGCATCGTCGCCAAAGGTCGCCGGGAGAACCGTGTTGTTGGTCAGTCCTTCCGGGCGGATGTCGAAGTCCATGATCGTTTCCGCCTGGGCGCCGCGGCCGAGAAAAACGCCGACGATGGCGACAGCAAGACCGGTGGGCTGGAGGTGGGAACGGCGTTTCATAAGTCGGTTGCGCCAGGGTCGAGGGTGGGGCTTTGCGATTTCAGGGGGTCGGTAATGACTCGGGCGCCTCTCAGGCTAGGCGACCCGCCGCGGCCGAAGCAAGCCCAAATTATCCGTGAGCGTCACCACCCGCGGATTTTTGCACGGGCGAAAAAAGCATGAAAAAATCGGGGGACGACTGGGAGTGGCGGGCTAAGACCGCCATACTGACTCGAGCATTCGACTCAGACCGGTCGCTCGCCATGTCAAAACGTGTTCGTTTCCATGGCGGCCCCAGCCAGCCACTCCCAGTGAAACACTACCTTACAACCGTGCAAAAATCCGTCGTGGTCCCCGGCCGGCGGTGGCGTCGAGCCCCGTGCCTCCCGGTCCCACCCGTCGTTGGATGAACTCATGCGCTTCGGAAACCGCTGGCGTCACACCGGCCACACTGGCGGAAGCCGGCGGTCTGCTCAAGCGGCAGGTCGGTGTTGCGGCCGCCCTGCTTTGCGCCACAATAACCCGATCAGGCTACGCTCTCCATCGAGCCAACCTCATTCCCCATGCCCGTTCCCACGTACCAACTTTTCTTTTTTGTCCTCGGCTTAATCTGCGCCGTTCCCTTTCTCATCTGGTACTACCGGCGAAACCCGCATCCCCGGTTCCGCCCCCGCCTCGGCGAAATGGCCATGGTCTCGCTTTTCGCCGTGATGCTCAGCCTCGGCGGTTCGATGCTGGTCGGTGGAGTGATGGATGATCCGGAGCAATTTAACACCAACGGGGCCTTCAGCACCATGCCCCCCGAGCCCGGCAGCCAACAGAGCGAAGAATCCTCCAACGACAACGACTCTCGCAGCGGCTCGTCCCGTGGACAAGGCAGCGGATCCGGCAAATCCGAACGACGCTAAGCTCAGGCCGAGGCTTGCTTCTTTCCCGCACGCCGCGCCCGCCCGATCCATTGCTGGGCCGATCCCACTGGACAGGGATCCAAATCCGCTGGCCATAAATACTCGGCCGCCTCCTCAAAGCGTTGGTCACATTCCAGCCACCACGACCTGAGCCAGCCCTGGGCCGTCCGAGGCAAAGCCGCTTCCCGCGCCATCCACTCCACACAGTGCTGCCCTTCGGCCAGCGCCACCTCCCCCACCCCGTTCGGCAACTCGGGCACCCGAATTTCAATCGCCCCCAGATGGTGCATCGCCCGCTGGCACGACCCCACCTGCCATCCGTCACCCGCACTCTCCCGCCGCACTACGACGTACTCTGCATCGTCCCGCAATTGGCCTGCCATCTGCAATAAACTCTGCTCAGCGCGCAGCTGCCCGTTCAGCACCGCCATCACCGTCAACGTGCAGTCCATCTCCGCCAGAATCTCCGGTAAATCGCTCCGCACAAACGCCTCCACCAAAGCCCCCGCCTCCCCCGTCGCCACATCCACCATCACCAACGACACCTCGTCCAGCCACCCAATCACCTCGTCCTCCGCCAACCGCGCCCCCAAGTCCACGTAACGCGACCGCCCCGGCCCACTCGGCTGTTCCGGCGAACTATGCCAGCGACTGTGCCCCAGCCCTTTGTGTCGCCAGGCGCCCTGCACTAATTCACAAGCGGTCGTCCGCCCAGTCCCAGGCGCGTCGCTCAAGCTGAGAAGGATTTTTTTCACAAGTAAAGTCGATTTGGATTTTATAGAATATCTGATAATCAGAGACTATCAAGCTAAAAATTCAAAGTTTTTTAAGCATTTCAATTTGTTGGTGGCGCTTGGCGCGGTTGGATTCAGGGTATGGGTGTGCGAGTGGCGATGGTGTATCACCAGATAATTGGGCGGGGAGGGCTGGAGAAGTACGTTTTAGGGTTGGCAAGTGCGATGAGCGGGCGTGGGCACGAGGTGCGGTTGGTGACGGCGCGGACGGACGAGACGGCGGAGCGGTTGGGACTGGAAGTGACGCGGATTGGGTTGGTGGGTGTCCCGAAATGGGCGCGGTTGTGGGTATTTGCGCGGAAGGCGGCCAAGGCGCACAGGCGGGCGGGCGAAGTGGTGCTTGGCTTTGGGCGCACATGGAAGCAGGACATCCATCGGGCGGGGGGCGGATGCCACGCGCTGTATTCGGAGTTGCTTCCGTGGTGGCGGCGCTGGGGATTGCGGAATCGGGTGGAACTGGCCTTGGAACGGCGGTTGTATCGTGGAGGCGAGACGCGTTGGTATGTGGTCAATGCCTCGCCGGTGGCCGGGCAGTTGGCGCGTCGGTACGGAGCGCCGGAGAGCCGGTTGGTGGTGATCCACACGGCGGTCGACACCGAGCGATTCTCGCCCGGGCCGAGCGATGGTAGGACACGACACGACCTGAGGGCGCCGGGCGGCCCGCCGGTTTTCCTGTTTATCTCTTCCAATCACCGTCGCAAAGGGCTGCCGGGATTGGTCAAGGCCTTGGCTTTAGTCCCGGATGCCCACCTCTGGGTGGTGGGGGCCGGCCTGAGCGCTCGCGACGGACGGCTCGTCCAACGCGCTGGAGTGTCTGACCGGGTACGGGCGTGGGGCGAAGTGGAGGATCTGGTCCCATGGTATCGTGAAGCCGACTGGTTTATTCACCCGACCCTGTACGACGCGTGCGCCAACACCGTGCTCCAGTCGATGGCCTGTGGCCTGCCCGGTCTGATTTCGGTCGCGGATGGCGCCTCGGAATTTGTTCGCGATGGCGAAAACGGGTACCTGCTCCGGGATCCGGGCAGCCCCGCTGGCCTGCGGG
>JBJXFS010000172.1:0-8868 GCA_046155625.1 Verrucomicrobiales bacterium
ATCTTCAGGGTGATACCGTGATCCCGGCGGTCATCCACCAGCTGGATTGTGGGTTCGGCGAGTTCCCAGCCGTCGAGCCAGATCTGCATGGCCTTGGTGGGATCGCCGCCGTGGCGGGTGATGGTGATGTGATAAAACGTGTCGCGATAGCGGTAATGCATCTTGAACGATTCCCACGCCGCGGGCAGGCGGGGGGACAGCCGGATCCTGTCGACTTCAACCTGCAGCCCGAGCAGGTGCTCCACGATCAGCCGATACATCCAGCCCGCCGATCCCGTGTACCAACTCCAGCCACCGCGCCCGACATTGGGTTCCAGCGAGTAGATGTCGGCGGCGATCACATAGGGCTCGATCCGGTAGCGGTTCGCGCCGGCCTGGTCGGCCGCATGACCCACCGGGTTGAGCAGTGAAAACAGCTCCCACGCTTTCTCGGTTTCCCCGAGTTGGGCGAATGCCATGACCGTCCAGATGGCCCCGTGCGTATACTGTCCCCCATTTTCGCGGACCCCGGGAATATAGCCCTTGATGTAGCCCGGTTCGAGCGCGGACTTGTCGAACGGTGGATCGAAAAGCTGAATCAGCCGTGCCTCGCGGCGCACCAACCGCCGGTAGACGCTGTCCATCGCACGCCGCGCCCGATCTTGGTCGCCGGCCCCCGACAAGACCGCCCAACTCTGCGCAATCGAATCGATCTGGCATTCCTCATTGGTGGACGATCCAAGCGGCGTGCCATCGTCAAAATAGGCTCGGCGATACCACTCGCCGTCCCAGCCGTGAGTTTCGATGTTCTGCTGCAGTTGCGCCGCCGATTGGGTGCAGGACTGGGCGAATTCGGGATCGTTGTGATTCCGCGCCAACTCCGCGAAGCGCAGCAATACGTCGTAGAGGAAGAAGGCGAGCCAGACGCTCTCCCCCGTGCCCTTGGCGCCGACCAGATTCATCCCGTCGTTCCAATCCCCGCAGCCGATCAGGGGGAGCCCATGTTGGCCGAACCGGAGTCCGTGGGTGATGGCCCGTTTGCAATGGTCGTAAAGTGTTCCCTCCTGGCCCGAGTGCTGCGGTAAATCATAATAGGATTCTTCGTCCGCACTCACGGGACGCCCTTCGAGAAACGGGGTGCGTTCGTCGAGGACGCCGGTGTCCCCGGTCGCGGTCACGTAGCGGCAAGCCGCGTATGGCAGCCAGAGGAAATCGTCGGAGAAGTGGGTGCGAACGCCTCGCCCCGAGGGGGGATGCCACCAATGCTGCACGTCCCCGGCGAGGAACTGACGACCCGCGCAGCGCAGCAGGTGTTCGCGGGCGGTCCAGGGCGCGGCCTGGAGCAAGGCGGTCGTGTCCTGAAGCTGATCCCTGAACCCGTAGGCGCCCCCCGACTGGTAGTAGCCGCTGCGCCCCCAGTAACGGCAGGCCAGCGTCTGGTACTCAAGCCATCCGTTAGCGAGGACATTCAAGGCCGCATCTGGAGTCTCCACATACACCGTGCCGAGCGTCCGCTTCCAAAACTCCCAAACTCCTTCCAGGGCGTGTCTCGCCCCGGTCGAACCGCCGAAGCGCCCGATTAACTGCCGGGCCTCCTCCAAATCCCGCCCCGCACCCAGGACAAAAACCAATTCGCGCGTCTGGTCGGGGGCCAGCTCGAACGGCACTTGGAGCGCGGCGCACGGATCCAGGCCAGCCCCGGTTTTGCCGGACAGATACGCCTGGCCCATGGCGGCGGGACGGGCCATCGTGCCATTCCTTCCCAGGAATTCAGCGCGACTTCCCGTGACGGTCCGAGCGGGATCATTGACGCTGACAAAGACGGATTTGCCGGCGAACTCGCGGTTGAATTCATTGCGCGCGAAAACCGCTCCCGTGGCCGGATCGACTTCGGTGATGACGTGCATCAGGTTCGTGTGCCGCCATTGGCCCATCACCCATTCCCAATACCCGGTGACCGAAAGCCGACGGGCTCGACCCGATCGATTGCGCATCTTGATCACCGCAAACTTGACCGGCGCGTCCACCGCGACATAGACCCACATCTCGGTAAAAATCCCATCCTGCTCGTATTCAAAAACCGAGTAGCCGAACCCGTGCCGGCACACGCAATGGCCCGGGCCGCGTGCCGGCAGTGCCGTTGGCGACCAGAATTGTCCCGTCTCCTCGTCCCGCACATAGAAAGCCTCCCCGCTTGGGTCGCCAATCGGATCGTTGTGCCAGGGCGTGAGCCGGAATTCATGAGCGTTGTCAACCCAGGTGTAGGCCCCGCCGCTCTCCGAGACCACGGTGCCAATCCGGGGATTGGCGATCACATTGGCCCACGGCGCCGGCGTGGCTTGGCCAGCACCAAGTTGGATGACATATTCCCGCCCATCCGGTGTAAATCCGCCAGTCCCGTTGAAGAAGATGAGCTCACGGCGTGGCAGGGGACGGGGAGCGGTGGCCGGGGACGCGGCCCGCGTGGGCGCCAGCCGAGGAACCTTTCGGCCGGAGGACGGCATGCGCTCGACCTGCTGCGCGAGGGTCTCGGCGCTATCGGTGATGATCACCCGGGCGACTGTTTGCAAGAGCACCCGGGCTTCCTCCGACAGATCCTCGCTGCGGCGAAGAAAAATGCCGCCCGGCAAATCGACGCGATGCGCTTGGGTGCTTGCGGCGATCAAATGCAGAATGCGCTCCTGCAGTTCCTGCCGGTAGCCGGAAAAATCCTCGTTGAGAATCACCAAGTCGAGTTCCAGGCCCTTCACCTTCCAGTAGGCGTGCGCCTGCAACACGTGTTTGACCAGACCGATGCGATGAATGTCGGCGATGCGCATCAAGAGGATCGGCAGATCACCCGAAATCCCAAATGCCCAGAGCCCGGGCTGCCCCGACCGGTTGCGGCCCAGCACGCTGGGAGCCGCCCGGTGGATTGGATTGGCGTGGATGACGGAACTGGCCAGCCGCGCGTACAGTTGCACCTCCGCCTCGGTCGCCTTCAACTGGCTCAACTCGAGTTGACTGTGAGACCAGGCCATCTCGAAGGCACGCGCGGCGAAACTGGGATCCCGGTATTGCTCGATGAGCAGGAGCGCTTTTTCGCGGGTTTCCGCCATGCCCGAGACCACATGCCAGTTTGCCGATGTGTCCGGGTCGATGACGAGCGTCTGACGGATGGCCACCATGGGATCAAGGACGGAGCCCTCGGCATTGGACAGGGGACCGATCTGATCGAAGGCCGCCGGCTTAGCGGGTGATCGAGAGCGGCCGATGAAGGTGGCCCGGTTCGTCTCGTAGGAGATCGGGCCGTCCGGGGTGCCCTGCGCCGTCATCAGGTGGAACATCCAGGGAGGTTTCTCCTCAGGCGCCCGTGCGCGGCGGGTCACAAGGATGGCCTGCGACCCGTGAAGGATCTGGGTCTGCACGAACAAGTTGCTGAATGCCTGGTGCGCGAGATCCGCATTTGGGGGCGCCAGGACCACTTCGGCAAAGCTGGTCAGCTCGATGCGCCGCACGATGGGCGAGAGATTGGTCAGCGTGATGCGGCGGACTTCCACATCGTCTTCCGGAGAGACGGCGATCTCCGTGTGCGCGTCCATCCCTTCGTCCCGACGCCGGTATTCCACGCGTCCCAACGTGAAAATCGCTTCGTAGAGGTTCGATCGACGGCGGGTCGGTTGATGCGCGGATGACCACAGGGTGCCGGTGGCAACGTCGCGTATATAACAGAAGCTCCCCCATCCGTCGCCCGTCGCATCTTCCCGCCAGCGGGTGACGGCAAGGTCCTTCCACCGGCTGTAGCCTCCCCCTGAGTTGGTGGCCATGACATGATAACGCCCATTGGACAGCAGGTGAACCTCGGGGATGGGGGTGTGTGGGGTATCAAAGACCCGGTACGTGAAGGACTCCTTGACGGGAGGCCGGCGGGCGGCGTTGACTTCCGCGGCATGCGGGTGCAACGGGGCGACGGTCTTTGGAATGCGTTCGCACAGAAGCAGTTCTGATGCCTTGAGATACGGATCGGAAAGAAACCGGCGCTGCATCGGTTGCTTCAGCAGCACGGATGTCAGGGAAAGGAGGCTCATTCCCTGGTGATGAGCCATGAAGCATCGCAGCGGGACCCCCTGCTTGCCCCGAGGCACGCGCGAGGGAGTGAAATCGATCGCCTCATAGAATCCGTAACTCCCTTCGCAACCGGCCGCCGCCAGCTTGGTGAGATTCTGGCACGCTTCCACGGGCCGGACCATGAGCGCGAGCACGGACGCGTACGGGGCGACGACCAAGTCATCAGCCAGCCCGCGTTTGAGCCCGAGGCCGGGCACGCCAAAGGCGCCGTACTGGTACGTGCCGTGGGCGTCGGTGACATTGAAACATGACTCGGAAATGCCCCACGGCACGCCACGATGACGACCGTATTCGATCTGGCGCGCCACTACCGACCGGTATGTTTGGTCGAGCAACGTGTGCTCGTAGTTCGGCATCAGCAGGAGCGGCATCAGGTACTCGAACATCGATCCGCTCCACGAGAGCAATGCCAGGGAGCCCTGATGATCCGTCAGCTGTCTTCCGAGAGCAAACCAGTGATCCTGATCGAGCCGGCCTTGGGCCACCAGCATGAAACTGGCCAGTCTGGCCTCCGAAGCCAGCAGGTCATAGAACGATGGGTCGAGACGGCGGTCGCTCACATTGTAGCCGATGGCCAACAGATCGTGCGAGGGATCATACAGGAACTGAAAATCCATCTCCGCCTGGTCGGCGCATCGCCGGGCGAGCTCGTCGATTCGGTGGAGCCAGGCGTGGGCGGGGGAGGTGCCGCCGGTCTGGTCAGCAAGCGCCTGGAGCGTGGGCATGCTCCCATGGTCACCGGCGTCCGATAGGAGCAGGGTCACGTCATTGAGAAAGGCGCGGGCCTGCCTCTCCAGGGCGGTCGTCCACCATCGCTGTTCCTGGTCGCTGCTGACGGGCAAGGCCTGAATCGCCTCGCGGAATTGCGCCAGCCAGACTCGCAGGGCGGTGAGGCTGGTCGGCGGCGCCTGGAGCATCGTCCGCAGAGGTTCGGCGTAGGGCGCGGTGATCATCTCCAGGGTGTCCCGCAACCCCTCCCAAACCTCCGTCGTAACAATAGGTCTCTCTTTCAGCTCCAACAGCCCGGCCCGCATCGTGACCAGCGCCCCCGCCAGATTGCCGCTGTCGACGCTGGAGACGTACAACGGAGGCATCGGTTGGAGCGTGCGGGTCTCGTACCAGTTGTACAGATGCCCGCGATAACGTTCCAGCCGCTCCATGGTCGAGAGCATCCGGTCCGTGCGATCAAGCAGCTGGCCGCATGAAATGTAGCCAAAGTCATGGGCCGCGAGCCCCGCCAGCAATCCCATGCCGATGTTGGTGGGTGACGTGCGCGAGGCGATGACAGGCTCGGGAACCTCCTGGAAGTTGTCCGGCGGCAGCCAGTTTTCCTCCTCCGTGACGAACGTTTCGAAGTAGCGCCAGGTTTTCCTGGAAAGCGATCGGAGGGAACGGCGCTGCGATCCGGTGAGCACAGTCACCGCGGTGGCCAGCGGCCGGCTGATCCACCAGCCGATGGTGGGAAACAGAAGCCACGTCACCGCCACTGGCGCGCTGAACCAAAGTTCGGCCGGAAGCGCGAAACAGAACCAGAGGAGCGCGGCCGCACCGATGACCGGGGCGATCCACATTTCCAGCCAGTAGTCGGCCCAAGTGGAGCAGGCGTTGCGCTTTGAATAGCGGGGCAGGTGCCAGAGCAGCAAGCCGCGTCGTGTAAACAGCATGCGGCCGGCGGACACGAGAATGGCATGGGCATGGATGGCCGCGAGGTAGGGCAGCGAGGCCAGCGTGAGGCCAGCCTCGGCGAGTTGGCGCCCCAGTCCCCGCATGGACGATTCGAGATGAACGGCCCACGCCTGCTCGCGCGGCTTGTGCAGCAACCCACCCATGGCCGACAGCAGCGGAGGTATCAAAAACAGCATCAGCACGAATCCCGTCCAGAATCCCGCGGGGACTGGTGCGAGGATCCAGCCTCCGAGGAGAAGCGCCAGGAGCGCAGGCGGCACCAGGCTGCGCCGGAGGTTGTCAAAGATCTTCCACCATCCAAGGGCGGTGAGGCCGCTGGGCAACCACCGACCGGTCGGGCCGGGAACCCGGGGCAGAAGCCAGCCGGCGATCTGCCAGTCACCGCGGATCCAGCGATGGCGACGGCTCATCTCGGCCGCCAAACTGGACGGATGATCCTCGTACAATTCCACGTCCGAGACGAGCGCCGAACGGGCGTAACTGCTCTCCACCAAGTCGTGACTGAGGATGAGATTCTCGGGGAAACGCCCGGCTGTTGCAGCGCGGAACGCATCCACGTCGTAAATGCCTTTTCCGACATACGACCCTTCGGCGAAGATGTCCTGATACACATCGGAAATTTCACGGGTGTACGGATCCAGACCGGCTTCGCCGCAACTGAGCCGCGAGTAGCGAGACCGATTGGCGGCAAGCAGATTGATGGGCGTGCGGGGCTGCAGAATGGCGTATCCCTTGACAACCCGGCGGGTCACTGGATCCAACCGAGGCTGGTTCAGCGGATGCGCCAAACTGCCGATGAGGCGGTGCGCGGCGTCGCGGGGCAGCGCGGTGTCGGTGTCCACAGTGATGACATACCGGATGGTGGGAAGGAATTCCAGGTCGCCGATGATCTCCGAAAACGGATGAGGCGGCCCGCCTCGCAGCAGATCATTGAATTGCTCGAGTTTTCCGCGTTTCCGTTCGTATCCCATCCAAAGCCGCTCGTGGGGATTCCAGAGGCGGGGGCGGTGAAAGAGATGAAAAATACACGGCCCTTCCGGACTATAACGCGCATTCAACGCCTGGATCCCCTCGCGCGCGGCGTTCACCAGTTCAGCATCGTCGGGCTGCGTCGGCTCCGCCGAGTCGCGAAAGTCGGTGAGCAGGCCAAAGAGCAGGTTGGGGTCCCGATTGCCCACGTACCGGAGTTCCAGGCCTTCCAATAACGGCTCAATGTCCTTCAGGCTGGTCAGCAGCGTGGGCACCACCACCATGGTCCGGCTGCCGTCAGGAATCCCCTTGGAAAAATCAAGCCGCGGCAGGGCCCGCGGTCCCACCAGCCATGTCGCCCCCAGATTGACCAGGGCGATCGCCGCCTGGGAGGCGCCGACGACCGCCAGGACCGCGAGCAGCCACATCCGCCCGTCGTGCCAGCCGACCGCCTGAGCCGGATAATAGAGCAGTGCGGTGGCCATCGCCGTGAGCCACAAGCACGACCCGAGGTACCAAAACTGCGGTGTCCGGCGGACCGCTCGTGCGATCCAATGACTCAGCGAAAAACGCACCCGCACCGCCCTCTCGAGATCCGCCAAGCCCTCGTCCAGCAGATGGAATCCGACATGGGCCGCCCGAGACGCATCCCCATCGCGCTGGGCCGCCTCCGTCGCCAGCCGGATCGCTTCGCGCGCCACTGGCTCCTCCGCAAGGTGAGATCGCCGCGAGAGGGCCTCGACCCGATGCCGGCAGCGGTCGCGCGTCCGAAAATCCATCGCGGCATAGACGCCCGCCGGATCGGTGGTCAACGTCTTCTCGACAATGCTGGAGTTCTCGACGAATTGACGCCAATCGATCGCGTTTAGTGTCCGCAAACTGCTGATACTGTGTCCCATAGACACTTGGTCAGCCGCCTGGTTCTGGTTCTCCGTCCTCTGAAGCTGCTCCCGGGTGAGCCCTTGTTCCGCGAGCCAGTGTTGCACCCAACTCTGTACTGTTGCCAGCGCCGGATTCTGCCCGTCGATCCGGGAGCAGAATTCCTCCACGAATTGATTGCTGAAAGGAGGATTCGAGTCAGCCATCTCCGCCAGCACGTGAAGCACAACCCCGGGCCGCTCCACCGACGCCAGAAGCAAGTCCGCCCACTGCCCCGCCAAATTCCGGTCCTGACGACGCCGCGCAATGTGCTCGGAAACGCGGCGCAGGTTTTCAATCAACCCCAGTCGCAGCATGATCGGAACAGCCCACAACTCGCCCAACGTGAGTGGCATGACCGTCTGATAGGCCGCCACGCACTTGCCCACGTTCTCGGCGTCGACCCGCCCGTCCGCGTGGGCGATCATTTCCAACGCCAGGGCGTACACGCGAGGAAACCCCGCCGCCGGCCCATTCGCCAATCGGGGCAACTCGCGACTATAATTTCGTGGCAGATGCAGTCGTGCCGCCCGAATCTGCTGTTCGATCAAATAAAAATTGTCCAGCAGCCATTCGCCCGCCGGCGCCACATGCCGTCCGTCCGCTTCCGCTCCCGTTACCAAATCATAAGCCAGGAGCAGAACTCGCTCATTGTCGCTCAACCGGGGCAGCAACCGATTGGGCCCGCGCTGCGGGTCGATCCGATGGATTTCCGCCAGCCCGACCGCATGCGCCTGCAATTGCTCGCTGCTAAACAACTCCGCCCGGATCGCCCGCTCCCCAAATCCACCGTTTCCCGAATCCACGCCCCAAGCCAGTGGCTTCGCACGCAATTTGCCCCGGCTCCGAACCCCCAGAACTCGCGCACCCAACACCACACGCGCCGTGTCTCCGCCCGTCCCCGCGCTTGGTGCGTTGCTCCACTTCATGCTTCGTCCGCCAGGACTTGACGATCACTCATTCCCCGAATCCATGCAAAAATACAATTTACACGTAATCCCCAGGTTGGGAAGGCACAAATGACCTGGGACGGGACCGCACACGGCGGATTTTTGCACGGGCGAAAAAAGCATGAAAAAAATCGGGGGACGACTGGGAGTGGCGGGCTAAGACCGCCATACTGACTCGAGCATTCGACTCAGACCGGTCGCTCGCAATGTCAAAACGTGTTCGTTTCCATGGCGGCCCCAGCCCGCCACTCCCAGTGAA
>JBJXFS010000173.1:0-23213 GCA_046155625.1 Verrucomicrobiales bacterium
AAGAAACGCTGAGTCTCCTTCGTGGAGCCAAACGCTGACTGGAGAGCCGGATGCGGGAAATCCGCCCGTCCGGTTCGGTGGGAGGGGCGCCGCAATCCAATGTGGCGTCCCTACCCCTATCCAGTGAAAAACTACCTTACAACCGTGCAAAATTCCGTCGTGTTGGGCGGGGCGCCTATAATTTGCATGATTTACAGAATGAGCCAAGCGCGGCACTTTGGACTGCGGTGACTCGTGGCCTCTTTGCGAAAGCTGAGTTGTCGGCGTTTCTTGGGCGTTACGCGGTAGCGTGATCGATTTCCGTTAGAGGCAATGGATTGCAAGAATCGCCGGAATGGCGAGCAGGCTGAGGAGGCCAAGTGGATTGCGGAACAGGGTGGTGTCGGTGGCCGACCGCTGACCGGAGGAACCGCTCCGGTGGTATGGTTTAACCGCCGACCGATCAAGAGTCGGTTTCCTCGCTCGCTGGGACGGAGAGACTGGACTTGGAGAGCTTATGTGATGAGGATGTAACGATGAGCCACTCCTTCTCCATGACTTTTTGAAATGCTCTCCTCCCTCAAGCGCCATCCGTTTCCCGTGGTCGCACGCTTCGACCGGATGGTGGCGGTTTCGTTCGCGTTTCCGGAGGCGGCGCTGAGGACATTGGTGCCTAGGGAGTTGGCGATTGATTCCTATGAAGGTTCAGGGTTTGTCACGGTGGCGCTGGTGTGGACTCGGAAACTGCGGCCCGCGGGGTTTCCCGAGATGTTCGGTCGGGATTTCTTTCTTGCTGGGACGCGGATTTTCACGCGGTTGGAAGACGAGTCGGGAAGGCGGTTGCGGGGCTTGAAGATCATACGCAGCGAGACGGACAAGCGGACGATGGTGTGGGCCGGGAACCTGATGACCGGTTACAACTACCGCTTGGCGCTGGTGAACATCGATGAGGAGGGAGCGGAGACGAGGATCGTGGTGAAGCGTATGGATGGGGAAGTGAGCCTCGACCTGCGAGTCGATGCTGTGAGTCCCGATCCCGGTTTGCCGGAGGGTTCGCCATTTCCCGATTGGCGGACGGCGCGCAGATTCGCCGGGCCGATGCCTTTCACCTTCAGTCCGCAGGACGACGGTTCGTTCGTGGTGATCGAGGGCAGCCGGGACGAGTGGAAGCCCCTGCCGGTGGCGGTGAAAAGCTGGGAGGTCGGGCTTTTCGGCGAGGCTCCTCTGCGCGACGCGACGCCCGTGCTCGCCAACGCCTTCGTGGTGGAGGGCGTGGATTATCGTTGGGAAAAGGGAAGGATCGTGAAACCGAAAGGCGGTGGAGAATGAAAAGAGGCAACTGGCAAGGGATGCTGGCGATCGTGCGGTTCAACTGGCCGTTCTATCTGGTGGCGGTGCTAGCCTTCTTCGGCGCGGTCGCGGGGATGTGTTTTTCGCGTGATCCTTGGGTTAAGGCCTTATGCGGCACCATGGCGACGGGCTCGGAGTATTTCCTTCTCGTTTCGCTCGGGGTTTCCCATCTCATTTACGACCGCTCGGATCTTTACCGCTGGCACTGGCTGGAGCGCGCGCTCGGCAGTGAGAAATGCGGGCGGATCGTTTTCTGCCACGCCGGTTTCGATGAGGCATCGGACGCCCTGCGCGGAAGGCTGGCGGGTGCGGATTGGCGTATCCTCGATCATTTTGATCCTGCCACCATGACCGAGGCGTCCGTCCGCCGCGCGCGGAAACTGTATCCGCCGACCCAAGGCACGGAAGCGGCTCCCTTCAGCGAATGGCCGGTCGGCGAGGGATGGGCGGATGTCGTTTTCGGAATCCTGGCGATTCATGAAATACGGTCTGTCGGGGAGCGCGCCCAGTGGTTTGCGGAGGCGAAGCGCTGCTTGGCGGACGCGGGGCGTATCGTCGTGGTCGAACATCTGCGGGACGCCGCGAATTTCCTCGCGTTCGGGCCGGGTTTTCTCCATTTTCACTCCGTGAAAAACTGGGAACGGAGCTGGGAAGCGGAGGGGCTGCGCTTGATGGACAGCTTCGGCATCACTCCTTTCGTGCGGATTTTCGTGATCGGGAAGGCATGAACGCGGCTTTGGAGATTTTGCTGAGGATCGCGGGCGCGGGTCTGGTCATGCTGGCATTCCTGCACATCCCAATCGGACGGAAGTTGAGGTGGCGCGAGGACGGCCGGAAACTGAATCCCGAGAACGAACAGGTTTTCCACGTCCACACGTTTTTCGTCTGCCTCACGGTCATCCTGATGGCGCTGCCGTGCCTGATTGCGCCGTCGGTATTTCTCGTGAAAAGCGAGGCCGGGATGTGGGTCTCGGGGTCGCTCGCGTTCTATTGGGGGGTGCGGTTGTATTGCCAATTCTTCGTCTATCGCACCGATCTATGGACGGGGAAACGCCTGGAGACTCTCGTCCATTGCTGCTTCGCGATGATCTGGCTGTCGTTGACTTCGCTGTTCGGCGCGTGCTTGCTGCTTCAGCTCGGTTGGATCGGCTGATTGTCGCGCGTCGCCCACCACCAGACAAGTGTGAGGAAGCAGAGGTTCAGAAGCACCATGCCGCCCGCCGAAATCAGGAACTCTCGGGCGAGGAGTATCTCAAGCGTGTTCATGGAAACGAGCGCAAGGGTCTGGACGGCTGCGTTCGGCCGGCGGCGCAGTCCACTTAAAACCCAACAGCCTAGCAAGATTTCCAGGAAACCGATCACGATGACCGCCGCATCTGAGACCGTTTCTCCAAGGATTTCCCCGACGATCAGCTTATGCCGCGGGACGCCGTTGAGAATCTTGCTGTAGAGGCCGTGGAAAATCCAAACACCCGCGATGAAAATGGCGGCCAGGCGGTGGAGGTTGTTTGATTTCATAGCCGGCGTGGAGTGGGCGGACACGCGGGTGGTGAGGAAGAGATTTTTGGGGTTTTGGGGTGGGCTGAACGGAGAAAAGTGGTTTTGAAGGGTGCATTTTCTGTTGGAGGAACAAGAGGGATCGGCTCCGCAGTGCCAAGGTTTTTTGGGCAGCGGAGGTTTGGATGGTTGGCCGGGAGTGGGGAGGCTCAGGACGGGTCGAGAACCAGGGTGCGTTCGTCGTCGAGGCGGAGGAAGAATTCGACGGTTTCGGGTTGGAAAGTCAGCAATCCAGGACATCCATTGGGCCGTCGCCCGAACATTTCGGGCATGCGGTTGGACAACGTGGGGGTCTCGGATTCTTTGTCCGAGGCTGCTTCGGCCCAGGATTTCCGGCGTGTCCTCTGACGGATGGCACAGTCCGGCCGGATTGCGGGCATGGTTCTGTTCGGAAACCAGTCCGCGAGCGGAGTGGTTCTTCCGCAGTGTCGTATCATGGAACGGTGAGCCCGTTTTCCTGCAGGGCGCGTCTGGCGTTTTTGTTTTTTGGATCCAGTTCGATCGCCCTGCTGAGGGCTTGGGCGGCTTGGGGTTTTTCGCCGAGGGCGAGCAATGACAGACCGAGCTGGGTAAAGGTCCTGGAGTTGGATCCGCCGAGCTCGATCGATTTGCGGAACGACTGGACTGCGTCGGCGTGGTTTTGCTCGCGGGCCTGCACCATGCCGAGTCCGTAATGGGCGAATGGGATGCGTGGATTCAACTGCAGGGCGGACCGGTAATGTTCGGCGGCTTTTCCGAACTGCTGGGTCTCCATGAGGGCGGCGGCCAGGTTCAGGTGGGCGACCTCACGTTTGGGGTTGAGTTCAACGGCTTTGGTAAGGTGCTGGATGGCTTCGTCGAATTGTTTGGTGGAGGCAAGCAGTGACCCGAGATTGAGCTGGGCTTCAGCGTATTCGGGGTTGCGGGCGATGACTTGCCTGAGTCGCTGAAGCGCGCTTTCAGCTTTGCCGCGGGCCTGGTCGATCATGGCCAGATTGACAAGCGCGGTGGCGTGATTGGGATCGATGCTCAGTGCTTTCTCAAACAACGGCTGGGCCTCGTCCATCCGCTTCTGCAAGAGCAGCATCGCTCCCAGCCCGGTCAGCGCCTGCCCATAATTTGGGTCCAGCCCGATGGATTTTCGGTATAATTCCATGGCCTGTTCGGTCAATCCCTGCTGCGCGGCAGATTTTGCCTGATTGTAGTATTCCTGGGCCGTCTGCTCGCCCGTTCGTGGTTTGGCCAGTGCGTACAGACGTTGCGATTCCTCGGGAAAGCCATTTGTCGCGAATAGCGTGGCGTAGTCTCCGAGATATGACTCACGATTGATGTTCAGTGGGTCGGCGAACCATCGTCCGGCACGGGGGGACGCGCGCTTCAGTTGGGCTGCCGGCGGGGAATTCAGCAAGGCCAGGTCACCGGAAAGCTGTTCCCAACTTATCGGACCCAGATAGACAGCGGCGACATTGCCCTTGGCATCGACGAGGAAGCTGGTGGGGATGGAAGGGGGGGCACGGCGCGCCGTGAGGTATTCAATGAGGATTTCGATCATGGCCAGGTTTTCCTGGCGCGCGGTGCCGTGGGGCAGCTGGTAACCGAGGCGCGCAAGAACCTCTTCGGGTTTCTCGCCGGAATCAGGGGCACTCCCATCGAGAGCGAGGCCGTCGACATTCAGGGCGAGAACGGTGGCGCCCTGCGCCGCCAAATCCTGCGCGTGTTTGGCCAAGACGCTCAATTCCTCAAGACACGGGCGGCACCATGTCGCCCAGAGGTTGACGAGCACCGGTTTGCCCAGGAATTCCGTTGTCGTGCGGGTGGCCCCCTTGTCATCGGTGCAGCTCAGATTCGGAAAGGGCACCTGATTGACGACCCAAAATCCACTTTTCCCGGGTTCGGGAGCGGCGGAAGCGGCAACGGGGACGAGCTGAGGTGCGGCTGCGGAGGCCGGCACGGGATCGCCAAGCCGGCCTTGTCCCTGGGTGATGGTGTAACGGGCGCCGGGCTTGAGACCGGAGAACGTTTCGGTGGCCCCGGCGGGCCAGGCGACGCTCAGAAGGAACTCGCCGGATTCCGGACCAAGACCGAAGTGAGCCCAGGCAGTCGATTGAGAAAGGAACCCATCGCCCGCACGCACTGTCCGCATTTGTGCAGGCTGCGATCCGCCCGATAGCACCAGCCGGGCGCCAATGGCATCCCTGTTGGTGGTTGTGCCGTTGCCGATCAACCGGACCGCCACCGATGCCGTCGAATGAGGAAAATTGTTCTTCAGCAGTCGGACCCTCGGCGCCGTACGATTCGTGATCCACATGTCGAGATCGCCATCCTGGTCCCAGTCGATGACAGCCACGGCGCGTGAATCGTCGTCGTAATCGACCCCAAGCAGGGCCGCCGCCTCGGAAAATCCTTTGCCCTTCAGATTGAGGTACAGCGGATTGCGTTCATACCCGCTGAACGACTTGCCACGGGAGACCAGGTCGTTGAGGTCGCGGAAATTCCGCGTATAGCCTGGGGTGGCGGTGGGCTTCAGCCCTTCTTCGGGGATTTGAGGCGCGACCCGCCTCCAGAAAAACATTCACAAATCGTCCTTGTCCGGCTGGGAGACGTATCCATTGGCGACATACAAGTCCTCCCAGCCGTCGTTGTTGAAATCGGCAAATTTGGCGCCCCACGCCCAGCCGCCAAAACCCTCAGCCATAGGGTCCGTGATATCGTCAAATCGACCGTTGCCTGCATTCCGCAACAGCGAGTTGCCGCGGACCATTTTCAAGTATTTGCGGCGGGTCTCCTCGGACATGGACGGATTGAAGTCAGACTGGGCGATCACTTGATTGCCCGCTCCCGAGAACATGCTCGACACATAAATGTCCATCAGCCCATCGCGGTTATAGTCAGCCCAGGTGGCGGACATCCCGAATCCCCAATCCTGGGTGCCACTTTCCGCGGACACATCGACGAATGATCCCCCCTCGTTCCGGAACAACTGGTTCGGACCGAAATCATTGGCGATATACAGATCGACGCGACCGTCGTTGTCAAAATCCTCCCAGGCCGCGGAGAAGGAAAAGCGATAGTTTTCCACGCCCAAGCCGCATTCTTCGGTGACGTCTTTGAAGACGAAGCCACCCTGGTTTTGCAGCAGCACATTGGCTCCGCCATTCCGGGCGTTGTGAAATGGATGCGGGGTGGGAAAGTCACCGATCTTGCTGCCTTCCCCGGCGTAGCGCAGCACCAGAAGATCAAGATCCCCATCCAGGTCGTAGTCGGCCGCCGTTGGAGAATAGCCCATGCCGACGCTGGAGAGCCTTTCGCGCAAAGCGAATTTGCCCTTGCCGTCGTTTTCCATGATAAGGAAGGCGGTGCGGGTTGCCACTGCGAGATCCGCGTCGCCGTCGTTATCTAGATCGAGCAGCAAAGCGCCGGTTGAGTTGTCCAGCCAATCGACCCCGGCTGCGGCCGAGATATCCGTCAGGGTGCCGTCGGGCTGGCGACGGAACAGGAGGTTCGGCAGGCCTCCCGGCTGACAGAAATAGATGTCTTCCAGTCCATCCCGATCGATGTCACCCATCGCCAAGCCATGATACCCCAGAAAATCGGGGTTCAGCGAACGTTCGATATGCCGTACCCAGGTATTCATGCCCCATTGGAGCTGCTGGCGCCAGGCCTCGGTACTGCCCAGCACCGTGCCGGCGATGTCTTCAAACATGACCTTTGAGTCGGCCAATTCGTTCCGCACCAGCCGCGGCATGGAAAAACTCTTCAGGCGTGGCTTTCCGTCGGGATCGTCCTTGGCGGGCAAAACCCAGCTGGCGTCCACCACAGCGTAGGAATCCACTTTTTTGCCGCCATGGGTGCCGCGGGCCATCAGTCGTTGCCGTGTTGTGAGCTGACCGGCATGCGCGGTGATGCCATACAGCTTGAAGCGGAGGGCATTGTCCGGCGCGCCGGCGGCATGCGCCACCTGCTCGCGCAGCGCCCGGATGAAGGCCTCACCATCCAGTTCAATCATGGCGCCCTTATCCACTCCTTTCGGCAGGCCAACCTCCACGACTTTGAACGACGGGTCCTGGAAAACCTCCTGTGACTTCAAGCTCGCTGGATCGATGACCCCGATGCTTTTTTCGAGAATGGCGTCCGCTTCCGTTCCGAGCGATTCGCCCTTCACCACCGCCGAGGCGATATGGTATAGTTGTGATTTGACCGCCTCGCTCCACAGATCCACCGTCTCTTTGCTCTCCCCCCCGGCCACGATCGGGGCTACCGGGGCGGCCGCCGCCGGGGAGGCGCTGCCCACCTCGGACGCACCACCAGCCGTGGATCTTGCGTCGACCGATGGTTTTTTTTCACATCCTGCCATGCCGAGAGCGAGACACCCGAGGCCCACCTTGAACAGCGAGGCGGATGACCGGGGCCTGCGCATCGGGTCCGGGGAGCCATTGCCACTCCCTTTGACCTCGCGGTATTTCCACTGGTCCCGCCGGGGCGGACGAGAAGTTGGAAAGTGGAAACGAACCGGAAACATACCGACCGCATTGAAGCCGCCGGGCAGGTTCGTCAAGTCTGGAATCCGGCCATGCCGGACGCCAGAGCCAGCATCGACGGATGGGCCGCCCGGCCAACGATTCCGCCTCGTGCGACGGAACCTCAACGCATCCCCTTCCGTGCTCTCCAGAGGATTTGGCCCCTATTTCGCGGATGACGGACCCGAGACCGGGCGATACCCGACCGATTCAAAGCCCGGGGCCTGTGGAGCCCAGTGGGCGTCAAATTGGGGATCAGCGCACCCAAGGACGTTTTTGTCGTGGTCCACGGTTTTTCCTCGGTCATTGATCTCGCCGCCGAGAAAGCAGCCGGTGACGCCGATGCCGGAAGCGAGATCCAGCTCGTAGCGTCCGCCCGTGGGCCAGCCACCCGGCGCCGTGTTTTTCCAGAAGATCGAATCTTCATAAATGTTTCCAGTGCTGGAGTCGTCGATCGCGTTGCGGTTGCCGGTGAAGGTGCAGCGACGGACCAGCACATGGGACCCTGGAAAAAGTGTCAGTGCCCCGGAACCATGGGTGGGCTTCCATTTTCCCGGGGTGGCGGCCAGGTCATCCATCGGTTCGTTGGACAGATTCCCGATGAACAGACAATTGACGATCTCAGCTCCACTTCCGTGGAGGAGATCGACAGCGGATCCACTCACGGGGCACCGGTTGTTGCGAAAGATGCAGTTGCGGAAGAGGACCGACTGAAGCCTGGAGCCGTCACTGTAGCCCCGGTGCTCCACCGACACGCCTGCCCCGCAGGGGCTGACAAAGTTCTCGGCGATGGTCACATTTTCGATCACCGGATAGGAACGGCCGAAGATCTTGATGCCACCGCCATCAGTGTAGAAGAATTTCCCCTTCTCCAGTTTTGGCGCCTGAATGGGAGGCTGGATATTCACGGGTTTATCCTCCTGTGTCACAAATCCATTTGCCCCGGTGATCGTAAATCCGCGCAGCACCGTCTTGCCACTGATGCCGTCCCCAAAAAAGACGACATGATTGACGACAGCTGGATGACCGCGCTTCGACTTGTCCGCGATTGCCGGTTTGGCCGCTGTGAGAATCACCTCCCCTTCGGCCTCCAGCGTGATGCCGTCATGGCGATCGTTGAACCAGACCATGGCCTGACCCGGCTGACGGGGAGCATAGGTGCCGGCATGCACAATGACCCGTTTGGGACCGGTCGAAGAAGCGGCCGCCTCCAGCGCCGGCTGAATGTCTTCGCCAGGACGAACGTGATAGGCGCCCTGTGTCGGCACCATGGAGACGGCCGCAGGCGCTCCGGGGGAAGTCGCGTCTGAGTGCGAGCGTTCGCCGCAGCCAAGGGGCGCCAGAACAACCACCACAGGCATCACGACCCAGGCCAACCGATGACCGGAGAATCCCGCCCGCTCGAGCGCCCGCTCAGGTTCCGACCCTTTCATTCGCTTTCCGCGAGGGTGAGCCGTTGATTTCGTTTGATCGGCCCATCGATCACCTGCCGGACGCCGGAGGGCCAGGTCACTTCCAACCGGTCGATCTGCGTCGCAGCCCCGAGCCCGAAATAGAGGGGGAAGTCGCTGTGCGACAGGTAGCCCGACTGGCCGTCCTTGACTTTCATCAGCTTCAGTCCGCCCGCCTCAATCCGCACCACGGCGCCCAGCGCACTGCGGTTCGACCGTGTCCCCGCCAGCTTCACTTTCAGATAGCTGAAATCGGGGTTTTTTTGCGACAGGTTGCTCAGCAGCACCATCGGGTGGTCGTTCAATTCATTGGTGACGATGTCGAGATCGCCGTCGTCATCGAGGTCGAAGATGACCGAAGATCGAGTGCCCCGCGCGCCCCAGACGACCATGCGATCGGGGAGTTTTTCCGGATTCGCCATACCCTTGCGGATGGTCTCGAGGATGGGAGCGTCGCTGTCCGCCCCCTTCAGGTCGAGTTCGAACCAGGGCATGGCGGAACCATTGGCCCTCGGTTCGACGCCGAGGATGAACTCGCTGTCCTTGAATCCCGCACCGCCCTCGTTGAGGAGGAGCGAGTTCGTGCTGTAGCGCAGTGGAAAATTCATGCTTGCGGTCACAAAGACATCGTCAAATCCGTCGGCGTTCAGGTCGTCGACGCTGAGTCCCCAAGGCCAGTAGTTTTCGGCATTCACCTGATCGGACACCTCCTCGAACTTTCCGCCACCTGCGTTCCGGAAGAACGAATTGCCGAAGGTGCTGCTGTCCTTGGTCGCGAGGAACGACGGCGTCCACTTCATGGCGGATTTTTCCTTCTCTTTTTCCGGTCCGACGTGTTCGCTCATATCAGAGTGCATGTCGGTGATGTAGAGATCGAGGTCGCCGTCGTTTTCGAAGTCAAAAGCCTTGATGCCCATCGCTCCCCAGGACGTTTTCGGGAACAGATCGCGACTGGCCCGCTCGAATTTTTTGCCCTCCCGGTTTAGGAAGACCTGGTCGTCGCCCTGCATGTTGAGCAGGTAGAGGTCGGTCCATCCATCGCTGTTGATGTCGACCGGCGTTGCATCGCCGGTCCACCCGGTGTCATCAAGGCCCAGGGCCAGACCGACATCCTCGAACTTCCTGCCGCCGAGGTTGCGATAGAGTCGGCTGGCCTCAGTGCGGTCAGGCTTCAAATGACCGGCAAAAGCGTCCTCAAATCCCAGGTGGTACGTGGCGCCCGTGTCCGCCTCTCCCCGGATGCTTTCCATCGTCACCTTGACGATTTCGTTCTTGGTATAGCTTCCGACATTGGTCACCAACACGTCCACCAGTCCATCGCGGTCGTAGTCAAAAAAGACAATGCCCGACGAATGTCCCTTGTAGGCCAGTCCCGAGCTCGCCGTGATGTTCCTAAATCGTCCGCTTCCGAGGTTCTCAAAGAGCACATTCCCTTTGCGGACCGCCGTCACCATGAGGTCGGAATCGCCATCGTTGTCGATATCTGCGAACGCCGCCGAAACCCCGATACGATCGCTGACATAAACGCCAGCGAGTTCGGTGATATCCTCGAACCTCCCGCCGCCAAGGTTGCGCCAAAGTTCGCTGCCACCAGCCTGGTTGACAAAATAGATGTCGAGTCGGTCGTCACCATCGACATCGGCCACGGCGATCCCTGACCCGTGGTCGTAGTGCACTCCCTTGTATCGCTTTCCCGAATCGTCCACGATCTTCTGCCTGAAATTGATGCCGCTGGCCTCCCGCTGATCGGAAAATGAAAACTGGTGAAATGCGCGGATGGCGTGAGCCGACTCCAGTTGGGCGTGCTGGCGGCTTTTCAGCCAATCGGGATTGGCGACGTCGGCCGGCACGTCCACCCTTTCCGCGTGCAGTGCGGCGACATCCGTGAGCAGTTCGCGGACGGCCTGCGGCGTCTGCGAATCGTAGAGTCCCCGGATTCTTTGGTAGGCGTCGACCAACACGAAAAGCGGGCTGTGGAGGAGGCCGCCGGGAACCTCCGGGTCTTCCTGCACGGCCAGCTTGAACCCGTCCCGGCTGATGGTGTCGCGAATCTCCTGGGCTGAACCAGTAAGGAACTTCCACACGTCCGGATCCGCCCCGGCGCTTCCGGCATACGCCTTTAATACCTCCGGCGTGTCGTGGGCGGGATCGACACTGAAGCTCACGAGGCGGATGCCCTCCAGACCCGGCCCGACCTTGATGATGTCCTGGACTGACTTGAGCACGGCTGTCTGCCGCGGGCAGACGGTCGGGCAGCGGGTGAACATGAAATTGGCCACCCACGGTGTGCCGGTCAGGCGGCTGGAGGGAAATCGCGCCCCTTCCTGGTCAGTGAGGGCAAAGCGGGGCGCCGAACCCAGCACCCTGGGATGAGGTCGATTCGGGATCAATTCCACCACGGCGGCCGGGACTCCGGCTGTCGGTTTCCCTGGTGGCGCCTCGCTTGGGCCATTGCCGCACGACGTCAGCAGCAACAGCAGCGCCAGCGAACCGATGGTGACCACGTGTTTGCCGGAAAAGGATAAAAAAAGGGACGCGGTTTCCATGCGGACAAAGGGGGGCGCGATTCCTTACTCAAGGATGACGACGGTGGCAACTGCCCAGCCAGGATTGAAAATCGCTCTGTGAAACGACGCGTAAGGCGCCCATCGTCTCGCCAGGTGCCGCTGGAAAACCGCACATCGGATCCATCGCCAGTTCGTACCGGCCGCCGGCTCCGGTTCGGAAGGCAAGCGAGAACTCAAGATCCGGGACCGCGATTTCCTTCAAGTTGAGTCCCGGGCAGGAGAAAACGTAGATGTAGTCCTTGCTGCGGAGATGGATCACAACATCGGCATTCTCGGGGAGGGTCAGATCGCCCGTGCTCACCGCGTCATCAGCAGTGCCCGGAATTCCGTCCCGGCCGCCGTAGGAAAAATGCCACGCTCGTCCGCTTCCCAGTGCCACAACCTCCACACTTCCCCCAGACGGAATCGTTGCCGCCGGCAAGGACTCGGTCGCTCCGCGGCGCGAGGAAGCCGGCGTGGGTTTTGTCTCCACCGACTCACGTTCGGAACATCCCGCCCCACCAACCACGACGGCGACGAGAAACACCCAGCCTCTCGTGACGAACCACCGGATCACGCCGCTGTCGATCCCTTGTCCTTCCCCCTTACCCCCTCCCCACGCCGCTCGCCCCAGCGGGATCGAAGGTGAATGAAAGCGTGTGGCCCAACGCCTACACCGTGGAGCGACGCCCTGATGCCGGTGGCTGATAGGAATCTGCTTCCGGGGGCCGGCGCTGGGAACGGAGGGGCGGGTCATGGGAGGGGGGTGGCAAGGGGTCTGGAGGGAGGGCGGGGGCGAAAGGGGTGGGAGATCGGGGCTTGAGGAGGCGTTTTCTGGGGCTTTGGGGTGGGTTGAGCGGCGGAAGGGGTGCTTTGGGGGTGGATTCTTCTGTCGCAGGAACAATACGGTCTGACCCCGCGGGGCCAAGGTTTTTCCGGCCACGGGGTCTGGGGAAGACAAACTGCCCGTCCCTTTATGGGATCCACGAAGCGAAGGCGGACCGCTTGGTCCGGCGGGATGGCGGCGGCTGGACAACCATGGCATGGGGGTGTGATTCAGGAAGCCAGCCGGAATCCCTCGGAAGTTGATGACAAACCGCTTCAGACGAGCAGTGTTCAGGGCATGACGACGAAAGAGCTGGCGACGCGCTGGTTTACGGGGATCTGGAATGATCGCGATCCCGGGGTTATTCACGAGCTGATGGATCCGGGGTGTCTGGGGCATACGGAGGGGGGTACGCTGGTCGGGCCAGACGCGTTTGTGACGCACATGTACGAGGCGTTCACCGCGGCTTTTCCGGACATGCGGCTGACGCTGCATCAGGTGATCGCGGACGGCGACGATGCGGTCGGGCGGTGGACGGTGACCGGCACTCATACGGGTCCGCTGGCCGGCATCGCGCCGACGGACCGCAAGATCCAGTTTTCCGGCATGACCTGGCTGCGGTTTCGCGACGGCAAGCTGGTCGAGGGGGCCGACGGCTGGAATGCCCATGCGCTGGCCGCCCTGCTGACCACCGGTGCCGAATCGGCGTCGGTCAAATTCTCCGGGTGAGCCGGCGTCGGCAAGCCGGTTGGCCTTACAGCGCCCGATCGTAGAGCCGGTAGGTTTTGGTGATGGAGAGGCCCATTTTTTCGAGGGCGCGGCGCATGGGGATGTTGGTTTCGAGGATCCAGGACGCCTCGCCGCGGCGGATACCCTTGGCGAGGGCGTGGCGGTAGGTTTCGGCGTAGAAGCAGGCGTCGATCCCGAGGTGGCGGTAGGATTTGAGCACGCCGAGGGTGATGATGCGCACGGCGTCGATGCGGTGGCGGTGGCGGAGGATGTGGAGCCACCCGAGTGGAAAGAGCCGACCGTTGGCATGGCAGAGCGCCTGGTTGAAGTCGGGCAGAGCGAGCGAGAAACCGGCCGGCTGGCCATCGACCTCCGCGAGGTAACACAGGTTGGGGTCGATGACCGGTCGGAGCTGGCGAGCGAGGTAGTGGAACTCGCGTTCGGTCATGGGCACGGCGCCCCAGTTGTCGGCCCAGGCGGCGGTGTAGAGGGCGTGGACGCGGCGCACTTCGGCATCGAAGTCGTCGAGCCGGAGCGGCCTGAGGGTGAAGGAACGGCGGGAGCGGGCGAGGCCAGCGCCTCGTTCCAGGCGGCCGGGCACGCCGTCCCCGACGTCGCCGGCGTACGCGAACAGGGTCATGGCCGGCTCGAACCCATGGGCGAGGATCAGGGCTTCGTAGTACGGCGGGTTGTAAGGCATCAGGATCATCGGCGGCTGGTCAAAGCCGTCGACCAGCAGGCCGGCCTCGTCGTTGAGGCTCAGGCTGACCGGTCCGCGCAGGGAGGTCAGGCCACGGGAGCGGACGAAGGCGCCGGCGGCATCGAGCAGGGCGCCGGCCACGGCGGGGTCGTCGACGCATTCGAAGAGCCCGAAGAACCCGACGCGGTCGCCGTGGGTCTGGTTGTGTCGCGGGTTTACGACGGCGGCGAGGCGGCACAGGGGCGTGCCGGCGTCGCTGTGGGCAAGAAAAAGTCGGACCTCGGCGAAGTCGAAGAACGGATTTTTTCGCGGGTCGAGGAAAGCGCGTCGTTCGGAGCGGAGCGGGGGTACCCAGTGCGGGTGACGTCCGGGATAAATGGTCCAGGGGAGCCCGATAAATTGATCGAGCGACCGCTGGTCCCGGACCTCGGTGATGCGCGTCGCCATGGATGCTGCGGGATCGAAGCCGGAGGAGGCTGGGGCGTCAAGCCTGGGTCGAGTGGTTCTGGCGAAGACAAACTGCCCGTCCCTTTATCCCTCACCTAAATGACCATCCATAAAAACGACAAACGACTCAGCCCACATGTTTTCATATAGTCATTCGAGTTCCTAAAATCTTTGTGTGTCATTGGTTTGTATCCTTCCGGTTAAGGCATTTCTTATCGCTGGAGTTAACCATTCATATGACAATTTTAAGGGCAACAACAGGGTGCGAATTCCAGACACCCACTTTTCAGGCGCCGACGGACGGCGGGCAGGGGATCGACGGCACGGCGCGGCCAAGGACCAATCTCTGCGACTGGATGGGTCAGGTTGGGTGCCCTGGACGGGGGCGATCACCTGCGGGGTGGGAGAAGAATGGGTGTCCCGGATTTCATTCTTCGACGAAGCCAGCCGGCCGCTCTACATGGCCGGCGCCTGCGTGGACATCACCCAGCGGAAGGAGACGGAGGAGAAAGTCCGGAGGTTGAACACCTCGCTCGAGCAACGCGTGGAGGAGCGCACGCGCGAGTTACAGGCCGCCAACGCCGCCTTGCGCGAAAGCGAGGAGCGCGTGCGCCTGGCCACCGAGGCCGCCGATATCGGCGTGTGGGCGTGGGACTTGAAAACCAACAAGCTGAGATGGGACGCGCGGATGTTTGTGCTCTACGGCCTGACCGCGGACCCTCAGGGGCGGGCCGTTTACGAGGATTGGCGGGCGCGCGTCCTGCGGGAGGACCTCGCCGACCAGGAAGCCCGGCTGCAGCACACCGTCGCCACCTGCGGGCGCAGCCACCGCGAGTTCCGGATCGTGCGCGCCTCCGACCAGGCGGTGCGCTTCATCCAGGCTGCGGAGATGGTGGTCGTGGGTGCCGACGGGAAAGCGGCGCGGGTGGTGGGGATCAACCGCGATATCACCGCCCGCAAACGGGCCGAGGAGCAGATCTTCCGCCTCAATGCCGACCTGCAAGCCCGCGCTGCGGAGTTGGAGGCGGCCAACCAGGAGCTGGAGGGGTTCAGCTACTCCGTCTCCCATGACCTGCGCGCACCGCTGCGAGCGGTGGACGGCTATTCCCGCATGCTGATCGAGGATTACTCCGATGTGCTGGACGATGAAGGCCGGAGGAAACTGGGTGTGGTCCTCAGCGAATCCCAGCGCATGGCGCAACTCATCGATGACCTCCTCGCCTTTTCCCGGATCAGCCGGCAAAAAACCGAGTTCGAGGCCATCGACATGCACACCATGGCCCGCGAGGTCTTCGACGAACTCGCCGGGCTCGATCCCGACCGCAAGCTGCGGCTCGATCTGCAGCCGCTGCCCGCGGCCCAAGGCACGCGGGCGATGATCCGGCAGGTCTGGGTGAACCTGGTCAGCAACGCCATCAAGTTTACGAAAGGGCGCGAACCGGGCGAGATCACCATCGGCGTCCGGGAGGACGGGGCGGGCGAGCGCATTTATTTCGTCAGCGACAACGGCGCCGGCTTCGACATGCGGCACGCGAGCAAGCTTTTCGGCGTATTCCAGCGCCTGCATGGCCAGCATGAATTTGCCGGCACCGGCGTGGGGCTGGCGTTCGTCCAGCGCATCGTGCAGCGTCACGGAGGGCGCGTTTGGCCCGAGGCGGAAGTCGGTCGCGGGGCCACCTATTCATTCACGCTCGCCGATCCGAAATGATGAACCAGCATTTGGAAATCCTGCTGGTGGAAGACAATCCGGCGGACGCGGAATTGACCCTGCGCGCGCTGAGGAAACGCCATCTGGCGAACCACCTCGTCCACGTGGGCGATGGCCAGGCGGCGCTGGATTTCCTCTTCGGCGCCGGATCCCACGCGGGGCGCGATACAAGCGAAAAACCGAAAGTCGTGCTCCTTGATCTGAAGCTGCCGAAGGGGGACGGCATCGAGGTCCTCCGCCAGCTCCGCGCCGACGCACGCACCCGGCTGCTCCCGGTGGTGGTGCTGACCTCCTCGCGCGAGGAGCGCGACGTGGTCGACACCTACCAACTTGGCGCCAACAGCTACATCGTGAAACCGGTGGATTTTGAGAAATACTCCGAGGCCGTCAGCAATCTCGGCATGTATTGGCTGCTGCTCAACGAACCGCCGATCTCGCATTCATGAGCACGCCCGAACTGCCCGCCCTGCGCATTCTTTCCCTCGAGGGCTCGGACATCGATGAGGAGCTGATCCGGCGCGAATTGACCAAAGGGCGCGTCGCCTGCGTCTGGAAACGCGTGGAGACGGCCGTGGATTTCGAGCAGGCGCTGGCGGAGTTTCAACCTGGTATCATCCTTTCCGACTACCGCCTCCCCTCCTTCGATGGCGGCCAGGCTCTGACCATCGCCCGGGCCCGCTCCCCGGATGTCCCGCTCATCGTCATCTCCGGCGCGGTCGGCGAGGAGACCGCGGTGGATTTGCTCAAGAACGGCGCGACCGACTTCGTGCTCAAAGACCGGCTCACGCGCCTCGTGCCGGCCGTCCACCGGGCATTGCGCGAAGTCGAGGAACGCCGCGCCCGCCAGCAGGCCGAGGCGGACCTGCGCGCGCTCAACGAACAGCTCGAAGCGCGCGTCACCGAGCGCACCCGCGAACTGAGCAAAAAAAATGACGCCATGGAGGAGGATCTGCGGATGGCGCGGGAACTCCAGCTCGCCCTCCTGCCCCAGCGCTTTCCCACCCTCCCGCGCGGCGCGGCGCAGGCGGTCAGCGCCGTGAAGTTTTGCAGCATCTTTCACCCGGCCAGTTCCGTCAGCGGCGATTTTTTCAATGTCGTCCGCGTCTCCGAAACCGCCGTCGGCGTTTTCATCTGCGACGTGATGGGCCACGGCGTTCGCGCCGCGCTCGTCACCGCCATGATGCGCGCGCTCGAGGAGCAGCTCGGCGATGCCGCGGACAATCCCGGCGCGCTGCTCACCGAGATCAACCGCGGCCTGAGCAGCATTCTCCGGCAGTCCGAAGTCACCCTTTTCGCCACCGCCTGCTACCTCATCGCCGACATCGCCACCTCGCGCATCTCCTACGCCAACGCCGGCCACCCCAGCCCGGTCCTCGTCCGCCGCGCGTCCGACGGCGTGGTGCCGCTGAGCCCCCCTCACACCGGCGGGCCCGCGCTGGGTATTTTCCCCGACGCGCAGTATCAAACGCAGCAACATCCGGTCGCGGCGGACGATCTCATCCTGCTTTTCACCGACGGCCTCTTCGAGGTGGAAAACGCGAGCGCCGAGGCCTACGGCGAGGGCCGCCTGCACGAATCCATCCGCCGGCGCGCGGGCCAGCCGCCCGCGCAGTTGGTGCAGAGCCTTTTCACCGAAGTCGAGAGCTTCGCGGAAGGCCGCGTTTTTGCCGACGATGTCTGCCTCGTCGGCATGGAGATCGTGCGCTTGGATGGAAGAAGCTCGTAGCCGGCCGGAAGACAAACTGCTCGTCCCATTATGGGATCGGTTGATGTGGAATGTATTGTTTTTAGGAAAATGGGGCGTTCTACACGAAACAAGAATAATCGGCCTTGCTAAAATTTCGAAATCTGACATACTTACCATGTTTTTAATGATTATGAAACCATCCTTTGTGATATTGTTGGCGGTGGCGGCGGTGAGTCACGGGTTGACGTCGTGTTGTTCGCCACCCCCGATTCTTTGTTGTCCGTGTGCGGACAGCACGTATCGGCCGTTGGGGCGGCCGGGGACGCCTGGGGAGGCGTATTCGGCGGGGTATGTTTGTGGGCAGCGGGACCGGCGAGATGGGGTGGAGGCGTGTTTGGAGCGACATCGGGGGGAGGTGGCGACGGGGTTGCAGGAGTATGAAGATGAGGGGTATGCAGACGGGTATGCGGGTCGGGTGCAGACGTCGTGTGCGATACCGGACCAGCGGAAGGCGACGCGGCTGTATCGATGAGGCGGGGGGCTTGAATTGTGGGGGCATGCGGGCCGACAATGGCTCGCATGAGCGTGCATTTTCGGCTGCTGGCGATGGCTGTTGGAGCCGAGGGGTTTTGGCTGGATGCGTGGTGGACGGGCCGCCGGGTTGGACGGGTGGACGCGGGGGTTGTATCGACTCGGGTTTAGTGCGGACGACCGCGACCTGCGGCGCGGATTGCCGCCGGAGCATCGTCGTCATGGGAGCGAGCATTCAATCCGGACAGGGCGGGCGTTCCGGTCCGGCTCTGTTGACGGGTATGCGGGTCGGAGGGCGGCGTATTGGACCCGTTTTGGGGCTCAAGCCATGGCGGGCGTCGGGAGCGAATGAGATTGACGGGGGCGTCCATTCACAACAACAAATAGAATCATGATTCGATCCTGTTACTTGTTTTTCTGCGGGTGGTGGCTGGTGGTGATGGGGGCTTCGGGTGCTGAGCACGAGTGGAATCGATTTCGCGGGCCGAATGGGAGTGGGGTGGCGACGGTGCCTGGGTTGAAGGCTGGTTTGGGCGAGGCGGACCGGGCGTGGACGGTGGAGTTGCCTGGGAAGGGGCATTCGTCTCCGGTGGCTTGGGGGAAGAAGGTCTTCTTGACGGCCGAGGATGCGGCGAAGCCTGGAGTCCGCTGGGTTGTGGCGATTGCCGCGGGGGATGGTCTTGAGCTCTGGCGCTACGAAGACCGTTTCGAGCCATACCCGTTGCATGCCTTCAACAGCTATGCGGCCTCGACGCCGGCCTGCGATGCGGAGCGTGTCTATGTTTCATGGGTGAGCGGGACGCGGCGCGTGGTGCTGGCGCTCGATCATCGGGGGCAGAAGGTTTGGCAGAGTGATCTGGGGTTTTACCGCGAGGACCACGGGAGCAGCGCTTCGCCGGTAGTGGCCGACGACCTGTTGATTGTGCCGAACGACCACTCCGAGGGCGAGGACGCTGGCGTTTTCGGTGTCGAAACCGAAACGGGGAAGGTTCGATGGTTCACGCCGACTCAGACGCAGCGCACGGCCTTCAGCACGCCGGTGGTGGTCACGGCCGCTGACGGGTCGCGTCAGATCGTGCTTTCCAGCCAGCCGACGGCATTGGTGGCGCTGGCTCCGGCGGACGGGAGGGTGTTGTGGCGGCTCGAGCATGCCGTCGATGGCGCACGTGCGGTGAGTTCGCCGGTGGTCGCTGCGGACGGTGCGATTTTCGCGTCGACGGGACAGGGGGGCAATGGACGGGGAGCCGTGGCGGTCAAGCCGGGAAGTGGCGATGGCACGGTGAAGCCTGAGGTGGTCTGGGAGGCAAGCAATCGGATTCCTTATGTCCCGACCGGGGTGGCGGTTGGCCCGAATTTTTACCTTTTAAATGATGCCGGGATCCTCAGTTGCGTGAAGACGTCGGATGGGAAACGGCTGTGGGAAGAGCGGGGGCCGGGCAAGGCCTACGGATCGCTGGTCTGTCTCAATGGCGTCCTGGTGGCGGTTGGGCGCGATGGCACTCTGATGATGGCGCGGGCATCGGAGACGTTCGAGCCACTCGGCACGCTGGCCTTGGGGGAGGAATGCCAGACCACTCCCGCGATTGCCGCCGGCCGGTTAGTGGTTCGCACCAACACGAAACTGCACGCGTTCGGAAGCGGAACGCCGGCAGAGGTACCTTAGTCCGAGGAGGGACGCACCGGGACGGGGATGGACTGTATGGACGGGAGAGGGATGATGAGGTTTTTTGTGGAAAGAATCCATTCACTCAAAAAGGGACACTGGAACCACGAAAGACACGAAACACACGAAAATTCATTGGGTTAACACAAGCGACCTCCTCATCCATCAGGTGGACTGTGATAATTGGGCAGGGCCTTGGTTTTTCGTGCTTCTCGTGGTTACCATCCGGGTTTTTAGGATTCATCTTTGGGTAGCGCCCCCTATACTGCGGTATCAGGGAGATCGGCGGTTTCCATCATGGCTCAAGACTGGTGGCGGGAGAGGAATCGGGTTCGCCATTGCGCACGGGGCAGTTTACCGCGGTTGGTGGCGGCCAAGTCCGGTGGCGCCCACCAATGGCGCGGCCATTTCCAGGATGGTAATTGGGCGCCGAGCCAGGTCGGCAGGTCGTTCCAATCGGACGCGGATTCCTCTTCCATGACCACAGCGGCCACGACTTCTTCACCCCGTGCCGGGTTCGCCGAGGGGATGCCGAAGACGAGGCATTCCCGGACGGCAGGATGGTTTTTGAGGAGCGATTCGATTTCGACCGGATGAAGTTTTCGTCCCGCGAGGTTGATGGTGTCGGCGGCGCGCCCGAGCAGATGCCATGTCCCCTCACGCTGGTCGGCCAAGTCACCCGTGCGGAAACGACCGGGCTGGAGCGAGGCGTCGTCGGGGGTCGACTCGCTCTGTTCTGGCGGCCAGTACCCCAGACCGACGGACGGGCTATGGACGACGAGGCGACTTTCGGCGTCCAGACTCAGGGCCACGCCATCGAGCGGCGTCCCGGCCAGTGTGGCCTCGCGGCGCGGTGTGGGAGTGCGGTCGAATGCGATGCCCCCGCACTCGGAGGATCCGAGGAAATTATGAATCTTGACGCCGGTGGCCTCCCAGACTTGGCGTTCGAGTTCGAGGGGCAGGGGCGCCCCCGCGGAAATGGCGAGAGCCAGGTGCCGGGTGTTGATGAGGCCGGTGGCGAACCACGAGCGCCACAGAGCGGGCACGCCGGGCAAGGTGGCCCGCGTGCCCCCGGCGTCGCCCCGGGCCATGATGTCGAGCGCCGCCCGCACCGCCCCCGGCAGCGGAGAGGCGGCGAGCACGAGGGGAATGCCATGGAGGAGGAGAGGGAGGACGAGATTGGAAAACCCGTAACTATGGGCCAGGGAAATGGCGCCGAGATTTGGGCGGTCGGGGCACAGGCCCATGGTCGTCACGATCGCCCGGGCATCCGCAGCGAGCGCTTCGGGTGAGAACAGAATATGGCGCGGACCGCCCGTGCTCCCAGACGTCGTCTTGGCCAGCACCGCATTGGGATAGGCTTCGGGCACGCCCCGCCAAACCGACGGCTCCGGATCGGCCATGCCCTCATCCATCGGGCACACCAATCGCCCCGATTCCCAGCCGGCCAGCACCGACAGGAGAAACCCGACGTCCAGCCCCCGCGGGTGCGCGACGGTCTTCTCACGCCCACCCGCCGACTTGGCGTTCGTCGGGTCCGGCCACGCGCGGACGGCGGCACGCCCCTCCCTCTCCAACTCGCCAAACGTCCACCGACGGCCTGATTGAGCCTCCACAACCGCCACGTCCCGGCAGCGCCGGGCTGCCGTCTCGCGCCAGGCCGCCAATAGCGGGTTCAATTGAGGGGCCACGCTCATGCGCCGAAACCTAGTGGTGCCCGCTTCGGTCACGGTAGCAACAGGCGATTTGGTTCTTGGTTCTTGGTTCTTGGTTCTTGGTTCTTGGTTCTTGGTTCTTGGTTTTTAGGTTTATTCAATGTTGATCACGGGGAGGTGGTGCGGACTCGGAGGCTGAGGAAGCACGGTTGGTGGCGGACGAGGGCGGGCCAGACGACGAGGCGGACGGACTCCAGGTCGGGCCGGTCGGGGACGGGTTCGAGGGAGAGGATCATGGTGTCGAAGGCGGGTGACCAGTGGATCATGTCCTTGGATTCGAGCACTTCGTAAACGAGGTTGGTCGCGTTGCGGCGGCGGCGGAATTCGAAGGTGGCCCAGGAGTATTCGCGATCGGCGATGATGCCGGGGACCGGTTGGAGGTGGGACAAGGGGTCGAACGGCGAGGTGCCGAAGGCGTATTCCACGAAATTGGAAGCGCCGTCGGCGTCAGCATCGTCATGGGGGGCGAGGCGGGAAGCGGAGGCGGCGGCGGATTCGGCCTGAGCCGCGATCCATTCGGGGAAGTCGGTGGTCCGCGCCAATCCGAGTTGGTCGGGGGGCGGCGGGACCTCACCCTGAGTTGTCACGGTGAGGTCGAGCGAGGTTGTGGTGAAGGATCGGGAGAAGTCGTATCCGAAGTTGTCGGTCAGACCGGCGACGGTGGTAAAGTCGCCGACGCGGGAAGCGAAGCTCAGGACCTGGAAGCTGGCGGCCAGCGGTTCGGCGAATGGGAATTCGAGGATTACATCGACAGCGCCGGCGAGGGTGGCGGCGCCGGTGATGCGCAGGCTGCGATGTTGAAGGAGTGGGTCCAAAGCGGCGAGGCGCAGGTCCAACTGCCCGTTGGCGGTTTGGGTATAGGTCCCTTGCACCACGAGGCCGCCCGGCGCGGGATCGGGCTCGAACACGCCATTGTTGATGATATTCCCGACCAGGGAGCCGGATCCACGGACGCGCCCATTTTGGGAGAAGCCGGCTTCGGGCCGGAGCGACCCGCTGACCAGTTCGATGGTTCCTGTGTTTTCGAGGCGGATTGAGTTGTTGGAGAATAGGGTTTCACCGCCGCCGGTCTTGCGGAAGAGGCCGGCGTTGTTGAAGGCGGAGGTGGGACTGACGAAATTATGGGAAAAATCGGATTCGCCTTGCACTTCGAAGACGGCGTCGGCGAGGTTGTTGATGACGGCGCCGCCGCCGAAGTTGGAAATATTAAAGAACACGGTGCCGCCGCTGACGGTGAGGGTGCCAGCGTTTTCAAGGATTCGATTGACGGAAAGATCCTTGCTGGCGCCGCCACTGATGGTGCCGGTGGCGCTGGCGGCGATGAGCGTTTTGCCGGCGTCGCGCATGCTGCCGCCGGTCCAGGACAAGCTGTTGGTGACGGTCACGGTGGCGGTGCCGGCGAGCGTGCCGCTTGAAAGGGTGAGATTGGCGATGGTTTGATCTGCCTCAAAGGCCCAGGTGCCATTGGAAATACTGAGTGAGGTACCGGCGGTGAGCGGGGCGCTGAAGGTGGCGGTGCCGCCGGTCAGGGCGAGTGTCCCCGGTCCGCCGAGCGTGGCGCCCTCAGGCAAAACGAAGGCGCCGCCGTCCAAGGTGAGCGCGCCGCCGGTCTGGACGTCGATGAGGCCACCCAGGCTGCCGCCGCCTTCAAGTTGCAAGCTGCCACTGACGATTTCCACGGTGCCGGAGTTGTTGAAGGCAACGCGATTGGACGAGAAGCGGGTCACGCCGCCGCCGGTCTTGCGGAAGAGGCCGGCGTTGTTGAAGGCGGAGGTGGGACTGACGAAATTATGGGAAAAATCGGTTTCGCCCTGCACTTCGAAGACGG
>JBJXFS010000212.1:0-7347 GCA_046155625.1 Verrucomicrobiales bacterium
TACAGTGTAGGATCACGTGCCACGACATTCCATGTGACGGTGACCGCCGCCGCCACGGTGCCTACCTTGCCCTCCAACAAACTCTTCAGCACGCTGAAGAGCTCCATTGTGGTTTCTGAGGATGGCACGGCCGCAACTCCGGGCGGTGCCGAAATTCCAGCGTTTGATCCGGCGTCCAGGCGGGTGTTTTCCGCATCCAATGCCGGCATTCAGGTCATTGATTTTACCAATCCATCGGCTCCGGTGCGCCTGGCTCCCATTGACCCAACCACGTTGGGAATCACCTCCAAGGACATTTCCCACGTGATCGTGAAAAATGGCGTGCTCGCCGCCAGTGTCGTGGGCCATCCAGATAAAACGCTGCCCGGCACAGTCCTATTCCTGAATCCGGCCAATGGTACCCTCCTGGGCTCCGTGGTCGTGGGGGCCAATCCCGACCAACTCGTCTTTACCCCCGATGGCACGAAAGTCCTGGTGGCAAACGAAGCCGAAATCGCTCTGCCCTCCACAAACCCGGCCGGCGGCGATCCGGAAGGTTCGATTAGCATCATTGATGTGTCCGGCGGCTTTGCCGCGCCCACGGTTCAGACGGCACGGTTCACGGCCTGGAATGGCCAGGAATACTCTCTCCTTGCCGATGGCGTGCGCATCTTCCCGGGAAAAACTGCAGCCCAGGATCTGGAGCCCGAATATATTGCCATTTCTCCCGACGGAACCAAGGCCATGGTCACAATTCAGGAAGCAAGCTCACTGGCGGTGCTGGACATTGCCACCGCGACCTTTACCAATCTGGTTCCCACGGGCTTGAAAAACTACTCCCGTGGCACTTACGACTTTAGCGACCGGGACGGTCCCTCCAATGCCCTGGCAATCGAGTTAAAATCCGGCCTGCCTGCCTTCGGCACTCCCATGCCGGACGCCATTTCCAGCTATCAGGCTGCCGGCCAGACCTACTACATCACCTCGAATGAAGGCGATGACCGGAACGACTTCCTGACCACTCCGGAGTTCACCACCGTGAATGCTCTCAGCTACGATCTTGACGATGCCACGTTCCCCACGGAAGGAACGCCGGGTGGAGCCGGGTCGGCGGGAGTGCCCGGGACAGGATTGAAGGGAAACGATGAACTGGGGCGGCTTACTGTCTGCAACATCACCGGTCTGCGGGGAGATTTAGATGGGGACGGCGACGTGGACCGCATCCTCTCTTACGGAGCTCGCGGCTTTTCGATTCATGACAACACTGGCAAACGGATCTTCGAAAGCGGAGATCTGCTGGACCGCATCATTGCCCAGTATTTCCCCACCCTGTGGGATGATTCCCGCAGTGACAACAAGGGCGCTGAGGCAGAAGGGGTGGCGATTTCCAGTCTCTTTGGCCGCACCTATGCCTTCATTGGCCTGGAGCGGGCTCATGCTGTGGCCGTTTTCGACGTGACAAATCCCATGGCGGTCGAATTCACCACCATGATTCACCGGCGCGGAGATTTGAACCCGGAAAGCATGGTGATCATTCCTGCAGCGGACAGCCCGACCGGCAACCCATTGCTCCTGGTGGCCAATGAAGTTTCCTACTCGCTGACAGCTTATGAACTCGCGGCCTCTAGTGCGCCACTTGCCCTGCAGTTGCTGCATTACTACGGGGAGAGCGGATTGCTTGGCATTCAAACAGCGCCGCTCATGGGTGCCATGATCGACAAGTTTGACGATCTCCACCCGACCGTGGTTTTGGGTGAGGGAGACAGCTTCATTCCTGGTCCGTGGCTCATCGCCGGGGCTGATCCATCGTTGAATGCTGTTCCTGGCATCGGTGCCACCGCTTTGGCTCGTCCGGACATCGCCATCATGAATGCCTTTAACACCACGGCGTCGGCGTTGGGTAACCATGAGTTCGACCTCGGTTCCCCCGTGCTGCAAGGTGCCATCGCCGCCGCAGGTGCCTGGCCAGGCGCTCAGTTCCCTCTGATCACTGCCAACTTGAACTTTGCCAGCGACAGCTCATTGCGGACTCTGGCCGACAGTAGCTCCGGTGGCAGCGGTGGGGCCGCCGCCAGCGGTACCCAGGTGCCAAACATCTATCGTGGCGAAGAAGTTTCCGGCATCAAGGGCAGGATAGCCCCGTATGCGGTTCACACTGTCCAGGGCCAGCGTATCGGCTTCGTGGGCGCCACAACCTGGGAGTTGCTGACGAAGTCTTCACCCAACGGAACCCGTCCGCTGAATGACAACAGTTCAGCCACCAGCGAGCTGCAGGAGGTCGCTACCGCAGTGCAGGGTGCTGTCGATCTGCTGAAAGTCCGCGGTATCAACAAGATCATCGTGCTGGATCAGTTGGACGCGCTGCAGCGCAACAAGGACTTGGCGCCGCTGCTCACCGGCGTTGACGTCATGGTGGCCGGTGGCGGTCATGAACGCATGGGTGATGCAAATGACCGGGCCGTTGGGTTCAACGGACATGATGCAGACTTCATCTCCGATGCCTATCCGATCGTCACCGCCGGTGCGGATGGCAAACCGGTCCTCATCGTGACCACGGACACGGAATACAGCTATCTGGGGCGCTTGGTGGTAAACTTCGACGCCGCCGGAGAAATCGTCACCGGAGACCTGAACGCAGTGGTTAACGGGGCCTATGCTGCCGCTCCCGCCACCGTGGAGGCCGTTTACAACAATGGTCAGACCGCCGCCCAGATTGTGGCCGCCAGTCCGATGGCAACCAAGGTGAAGGCCATCGTGGATGCCTTGAATACCGTCATCGTGAACAAGGATGGAACCATTCACGGACACACCAAGGTTTACCTGGAAGGGGATCGCGTCTTTGGTCGCGCCCAGGAGGTGAATCTGGGCAATCTGACGGCGGATGCCAACGCCGTCAAGGCCCGCAATGCCCTTGGGTTGCCTGCAACGGCTGCGGTGGTATCCCTCAAGAACGGTGGCGGCCTGCGGGCATCCATCGGATCCGTCAGTGCGAATGGAGCCAAGCTACCGCCTGCCGCCAATCTAATCACGAACAAGCCGAAGGGAGCGATTTCCCAGTTGGACACGGAGAATGCCCTGCGATTCGACAACAAACTGATCGTGTTCGATACCAATCCCGCAGGTCTCATGGCCATCCTGGAGTTCACCGCCGGGTTGCCCTCAGGAAACGGCGGTTTCCCGCAAGTCGGCAACATCCGCTTCTCATTCGACAAAACCGCCACTCCCAAAGTCCGCAATGTCGTGCTGATGAACGATGCGGGTGCCCTGGTGGCAAAAATTGCTGAAAACGGAGTCGTCCTGCCCAGTGCACCAGCGTTCATCCAGGTGGTGACCCTGAACTTTATGGCAAATGGCGGCGATAGTTACCCCATCAAATATCTGGATCCAGCAGCCTCCCCGCCAAACCAGATTCCAAATCCAAACACCAGTAATTTCCGTTTCATCCTCACCAATGGAACACTCTCTGCGGAACTCGCCCGGAACCTGGATTTCACGGCCGCCGCCAACGTGCCAGCCACTGCCTTGGGTGAGCAAAAGGCCTTTGCCGACTACATCACAGCCCGGCACGGCAGCCCTGTCTCCGCCTACGACGTAGCCGACACCCCCATCGGGCAGGACACCCGAATCCAGCAGTTGCCGACGCGGTCCTTGGACACGGTGGTGTTTACCGAGATCGAACTCTGGAGACTAATGTTCTTCGGATCACCCAACGGAGACGGGCTGCGGGCCAACACGGCTGACTTTGACGGCGACGGTGAGAGCAACCTCATGGAATTTGCCTTCGGCACCCTGCCTGGGGACAACACCAGCGGAACGGCGGAGTTGATTTACACGGGCACCTTCGCAGGAGATGGCACGATCGACCTGCGTGGACAGCCCATCACTGCTGTGCAACCCATCCCGAACAACGTGGACTTCCGGTATCTCTATATCCGGAGGAAAAACTACGAGGCCGCAGGCCTGGTTTACACGCCACAATTCAGCGTGGACCTGCAAACCTGGCAGGCCAGCAGTGCCACGTCAACCATTCTCGCCGATGACGGCGTGTATCAGATCGTCAGTGTGCCCTACACACGGTTTATCGATGGCCGGAAAGCGCGCTTTGCGCGACTGCTCGTCACCGCTCCTTAAGTCACCTCCATCCAACTTAGCCAAACATCCTGATATGAAAACCATACCATTACTTCTCGGGCTCAGCATTATGACGGGTGGTGCCCATGCAGCCATCGTTTACAGCGGAGTGCAGAACATTCCGATTCCGTATACCTTCGCTGGAATCTACGTGAACCCACTCACATTAGCAACCAGCACGACGGAGCCGGTCAGCTTCAACTCCAGTCCGTGGATCAACTTCGGATTCGGCGGAGTGGACATCAGCAATGGGGATCTCCTGACGCCGGTTGTAGTGGCCGGCGACGTTGTGGAAAACCTCTTTTCCCTCACTTTGGTGGACAGCAGTCTCAGTTTCACTCTGGGAGCCAGCGCCAGTTCCACCCACATGGGAACAGGAGCCGGGCAATTCCAGGCCAGTACGTCCGGCTACTTGGGCTTCTCGTTCAGACCCACAGTGGGAGGCTCCACCCACTACGGTTGGGCACAGGTGACGCTGCGGGATGATGGCAGTGCCGGCGACATCGTTGCCTGGGCCTACGAGAACATCCCCTCGACCGCCATTCCGGTGGGCGTCGTTCCCGAACCCAGCTCCTCACTCCTTCTCGCCCTGCTGGGGCTTCTTTCCTGCCGGAGAAAGCGTTATGAGATTGCCCCGCTTCGGTAGACAGGCGGTGTGCTTCGGTTTCTGATAATGGATTTAATTGGTTTGCGCGAGTCCGGATTTGGGAGCTTGCAGCCCGCGCGCGGGTGAAACGGAGGAGGGCTCTGCTGGAGGTAAGCACCCGAGCGTCCCCCTTCTGATTCCGCTCGACGGGGGTCGTTTCGTGGGGCAGGCGCGCGACCTCGTCGCCGGGGTCGCCTGCGGCGGGTCCTGGCTCAGGCGCCTCGACGTTGGGGACGCGCGGCGGGGTGTCGGTGGCGGTGCGCTGCCGCCCACTTCTCCGGCAGGAACTCGGCGATTTCCCAGGGCTTCGCGCTCGGCAGACGTTCGATCACGTCTTGCAGGTAGGCCTGCGGATCGACGCCGTGGTTGCGGGCGCTGATGAGCAGGGTGTAGAGCACCGCCGCGCGCTTGCCCGCTTCGGGGCTCCCGACAAACAGCCAGTTCTTCTTGCCCACCGCACTGGGGCGGATGTCGTTCTCGGTCTCGTTGTTGTCATTCAAAGCGAACTGCGCGCCATCAGACCGATGGCGACACGTTCATCACCGTCACCCATCCCTTTCATCCGTGGCACGGCCGGCGTTTCCGTCTGCAGAAGCTGGACGGCCGCTGGTGGCGCTGGAGGGTGTTTTAGTTCGACGAGGACGGAACGGTGGGGGTCTTGCCGGCGAGCTGGACCGACGCCGGGCCGCCGGACCCTTTTCTCGAGCTGTCCAAGGGCCGCGCCTTGGCCCGCACGCAGGACCTGCTGCGCCTTGGGGAGCTCATCGAAGAAGCGCAGCGCCGCACTGTAAATGAAAATACACCGCAAGTGTAAAGACAATTTCACCGCGATGGCGATTCCAAACCGGAGAGAATGCATGATCGTCGGATTATCTGGCTTTAAACGCGGCATATTCTGCTTGACGGGACTTCACAGCTCCCGGATGATGCGGCATAATTTAGTTTACGCAAATGCCTCCTTCGTTCCCTGCCCACTCCAAGCGCCAAAGCCTGCAAGCTTCCGGCACGTTGAATCCCCGCGCCGAGAAGGTTCGCCACGGACTTTTTCAGCAGGAGGAGTTTTTCGATCCGCAGGACCTCGTGCAGCTCAAATACGAAGCGCTGCGCGCCTTGCGCTCGGAGCGTTGTTCCATCAGCAAAGCCTCCGCCGACTTCGGGCTTTCGCGGCCGACGATCTATCAGGCCCAGATGCAGTTCGAGCAGGGCGGGATGGCGGGATTGTTGCCTCGGAAACGCGGGCCCCGGAAGCCGCACAAGGTGACCGGGGAGGTCCTGGCCTACTTGCGGGAGGTCCTCTCCCGGGAGGGACCGGTGCCCGCCGGGGAGCTGGCGCGCCGCGTCAAGCAGAGGTTTCAGACCCGGATTCATCCCAGAACGATCGAGAAGGCCTTGAGACCGCCGGAAAAAAAGGGGGCTCCGGAAACATCATGACTCCGCAACCGGCAGAGCCCGAAGATTGGGCGCAGCGATACGAAGCGCTGCGCCGGGAGGCGCTGGCGCCGCAACCGCTGTTGCCCGCCACTCCCCTGGGACTCTGCCTGTTGATGCGGCACGGGGTGGCGGAGTGGATGCGCCGATGGCTTCTCGGTCCGCCGGCGCTTTCCAGTCCCGCCTTCGCCGGGCAACCGGCGCCGGCGGTTCCGATGATGGAAGAACGGGATCAGCTCGCCCTGCTGCTGGCACAGGTCGCCATGCGGCATCTCCAAACCAGTTTCACCAGATGAACGCGCAATCCAAAGTCACGGCCCGACACCTGCAGCTCTCGGCGTATCTCTACGTCCGGCAGTCGACCCTGCGGCAGGTGATCGAGAACACGGAAAGCACGCAGCGCCAATACGCGATGCGCCAGCAGGCGATCTCATTGGGTTGGAGGGAGGATCAGATCGTGGTCATCGACCATGACCAGGGCCAATCGGCAGCCTCCGTCGTGGACCGGGAGGGCTTTCAACGCCTCGTTGCCGACGTCGGGCTGGGCAAGGGGGGCATCGTGATGGGGCTGGAAGCGTCGCGGCTGGCGCGCAACTGCGCCGACTGGCACCGGCTCCTGGAGATCTGCGCATTGACGGGGACGCTGATCCTCGACGAGGACGGGCTCTACGATCCCGGCCATTTCAACGACCGGCTGCTGCTGGGGCTCAAAGGCACCATGAGCGAGGCGGAGCTGCACCTGCTCAAGGCGCGGCTGCTGGGGGGCAGGCTCAGCAAGGCGCAGCGCGGCGAACTGCGCCTCCCCCTGCCCGCCGGCCTGGTTTACGATCCGCTGGGCCGGGTCTCTCTCGATCCCGACCTCCAGGTACGGAACGCCCTGCGGATGTTCTTCGACACCTTTCATCGCACCGGTTCGGCCTGGAAGTGCGTGCAGGAGTTCGCGCGCTTGGCCCTGCGGTTTCCGGGGCGCCGCGGCAAAGGACCGGCAGAGCTGCTTTGGCAGGAGCTCACGCATTCCAGGGCCTTGGCCACTCTGCCATTCGCATCAACTTAGTGCCGGAAGCCATTGAATATCAGTGATATAAATCGAAGAAACCTGCGGTTTCTCCTTGACACGCCATGCCAGTCGGCAAGCTCGGCATGTCAAAACTACATCTCGGTTC
>JBJXFS010000213.1:0-8649 GCA_046155625.1 Verrucomicrobiales bacterium
GACAGTGTACAGTCGCATACAATTGGCTGTAAATATAAATATTTGAATACTTTAAACACTTTACTGGCTACACAAATCGGCAAAACCAAGCAATTCTAAGGGTTCCATCCGTTTTTACAGGGAAGTCAGGCTAAACATCACTGAGTTCAACAAGCGACCTTGTCATCCGTCAGGTGGACGGTGATAATTGGGCAACTACTTGGTTTTTCGTGTGTTTCGTGTTTTTCGTGGTTGTTCCATCGTCCTTTTTAGGCTTAGAGCCGCATTCTATCGAGGATGTTCCGGGTGATGCGCTGCTGGCGCTTGTCCGGTCCCTGCGGTTTCCGGTAGATGTCGGGGCGGACGTATCCGGGCGGGGCGCTCAGGCCATCGGCCCACCAGCAGGTGGCCGCATTGAAGACAAAATTCTTTTTGGGTCCGGGATAAACCGTCGCCGTGTAAACGCCTCCATTGGGCGGGCCATCCGGGCCATTGGTCGGCCCCGTGGAGACAATTTCCAGGCCATCGATCTTCGCTGGATCGCCGTGCCATTCCCAGCCGACCACGCCCTGGATGCCCTCGCCCTGCGTCATCCCCGTGCCTTCGAATACCCAGTGGTCCGGCATCGAGCAAATCCAATCCGCCCCGCCGATCACTGGACCGGTGGAGTGCGCACCCATCAGCTCGTTGCCGTAGGGCCGCTCGTGGGGGAGAGACTTCATGAATTCAAACTCGGCCGTCCCACCCGGCGACCCGAAGATACCGGTCCGTTCAAACACGCGCATCTGATCGCCTGCGTATCCAATTTTTCCGAACACGGCATTCCCGGAAAAAAATCCCACGTTCACCCCCGCCTCGATGGCCGCCTTCACGTTGTTGAACATTTCCATCGTCCAGTATTCATCGTGCCCCACGCTGAGAAATCCCCGGCACCGCAGGAGCCCGGCCGCATCGCGGTGCGTGTCCTGGTTGCTGATGTAGGTCACGTCATACCCATGCTCCTCGAGCCAGTGGACAAATGGAAATTCCCACAGAAAAAATTCCCCAGAGCCCGTGGACAGCGGCTGATCGAGGATCTGGCAGTATTTCCCGTACGGGCGGTTCAGGCTGATTTGAACGTTCCCGCCCCAGTACCACTCGGTCTTCCCGTCGTCGTAGAGTGAAAACTGCGACGGCCACCGGTTGTACGCCTGCCACGTGTGGTCGCTGCACTTGAAAATAAAGTCCGCCTTCCGTTCGTCGCGCACGATGAAGATGACATAGCTTTGCAGTCCCTCGCTCTCCTCGGTGAGCTTTCCCACATAGACGCCGCTGACCCAATCCGCCGGGATCGTCAATTTTGCGCTCGCCTCCCACTGGCAGTCGCGCAGCCGCTTCTCGCCGACCGGCGGATCAGGCTGATCGCGTCCCTCGAATGGTCCCAGTTCCTGCATCAGCCGGCCGCCCGCCCCGCCGTAGTAACCCAGGCGATAGATCTGGAGGCGGAATTTCGAGGCCGGCCGCGTGCTCACGAAAAACGAGATCTCCTCGCCCGCATTGAGGCTCGCATGGCTGCAGTAGCCTTCGATCCAGGGGCAGCGGTATTTGGTGTCTGCGTCGATCTTGGTTTTCGTCAGCAGCCAGTCGCGGGTTCCCGGCTTCGCGTTCTCCCGGGCGATGATGTCATTCTTTGTGGTCGCGCTTTCCGCGCCATGGCCGGCTCCGGCCGCCAACGCGGTTCCGCCGATCGCTGCGAGGGCCTTTCTTCTGGTGATGGCTGATTTCATTGGAATCTATTCATTGGTGTCCGGATCGGGGTTCTCAGGTTCAAGGATGCCCTTGCCGAAGGGCGGTTCGTCATCGCGTCATAACCGCGAGTTTCCTGCGTAAATAATCGCCGAATTCCTATCTCAGTCTGACATTGGCCCGGAAGAAAATCTGATTCGCGGTGCTGAGGGAGGGGGGGACCCGAAAGGTCAGGCTGGAGGAGGTGCTGCCGATGAGGTCGGCGGGCACCCAGCCGGTCAGTGTGGTGGAGACCTGGCCAGAAATGAGGGCGTCGTCGGCACTGGGCACCATCGGCAGGGTGAAGGTGAATCCCTCCGGCCCCGGGGCGTAGGTGATGATTGGATTTGGCCCGAGGGCGTGTTCGATCAGATCATTAAATCCGTCGCCGTCGATGTCGCCACCGGGATCGCCGGTGAACGGGATCGAGTCGGAGGCACCAGGATTGCCGCCAGGGTGGGCGCTGGGACGCCAGTTGGCAGGCATAGTGTGGTCGGGATTGGTCGAGGGGGCGATGAGGACAAGGCTGGGTCCCTGGCCGTCGGCGGCGGCGGGCCATGGGAAGTCGTCATCGTAAGCGAAACTCTTTACTGGCAGCCCGTTGGCTCCGGTGAGTTGGACGGGCTCGCCGCCATTGTTGAGGGCGTTCGTAAAGGCTCCGGCGGCCAGCGCGGCTGCGGCTCCGGGATGGCGCGTGAGGAAGGCGGCGCGTTCACGGGCGACGACAATGCGTTGGCCAGGCTGAAGCGTGGTGCCTGGGGTGAAGGCATAGTCGATGCCATCGGTGAATCTCACACCCGTCATGTCCACGACCGCGGCGCCGATGTTCTGCAGTTCGATCCATTCAAACTGATCGGAATCGACAAACCCGTTGGCGATCTCCGTAGGCGTCGGGTCTGCGGGGTGATACATGATTTCGGAGACGACAAGATTGGACGCTGATCCGGGCTGAACCGTCGTGGTGTTGTTGATCGTGATATTCGCCGCGCCGATGACCGCGCCGGCGAAGTCAACCGCCTCCAGAGTGATCTCATGGCTGCCGGGAGCGGCGGGCACAATCGCCTGCCACGTGCTCTTTCCGGTCCATGTGACGGTGAGCGGCTCCGGACTGCCGGCGATGCGGATTTCTCGCACGTTGACCCAGCCGTTGCCGGCTACGGTGGCCGTGCTGGCGGCGACGGTCTGGGGGCTGGCTGTGGTGATCGAAAAGTCCACGGAAGGAATCTGCCCCTTGATCTGGGACAGTACGCTGTTTGACCGGCTCGTAATGTAATTCAAATGGCTGGCCCACGGCTGCGAGGGGTCGAGCGCGGCGAAGTGACTCGTCCAAGTCGACATGTACTTGTTGTTGTAGGTCCTGGAAATGATGTCGTGCAGGTGGGCAAGGTATTGCCGTCGGCGGGCCGGATTCGCCGTGAGGGCGACGCACTGCGGGTTGTTGAAAAGGGTCAGCCCGGAGTTGAAGCCGTTATCCATGTCGTGCGGCAGAAAGATGACCCGGCCGTCAGGGCGGGCGTAGAACCAGGCGTTGTGCTGCGAGCCGTCGCCGCCGAAATTGTCAGTGGCCCCTGAGAGCACGGCGCAACTGAGACCGCGAAACCAGCCGTCGAGATCGATGAGGTTTTTGACATCTGCTTCAAAAGCCGCGCCGGACTTGCTGAACATCTTCGCGTAGTTCATCAGCGGGGTGAAGTTGTCGGCCTCGCGGTGGTTTTTGTTCATGAAATGCCAGCGGTAGCGTTCAGGGTCGTTGCCGTGGTTGGAAAAGGGAAGCCCGATGACGCCGTCGGGGGATGGATAATACAGCTTGTTTTGGTTCGAATCGGCGGAGGTGGGGTAATAGACGAGCTCGTATTCGTAGAGATGCCCTTCCGCGCCGTCCTCGAACTGTTCTTCGAGGAACGAGTCCTCGTAGCGCGCCATCTGCAGGACGGCGCCGCCAGTCAGCGAATTGTTCGGGGCGAGGAGTTTGATAAAATCGTTGAATCGGCTGATGGGGCCGCCGGCATTGGAGATCATCACATCAAAGAGCAGTTCGCGCTGCCCGGGAGCCTGCCCTTCCGAACGGTCGAGGTTCAATGAATCATGGACGCCGCGGAACATCCCGTCGGGGGGGAAGGTCAGGTTGTAGCCGACCCGGGTGAGTTGGTTGCGTCCGCGCTCACTGCTCTTCAGATGAACGCCCACGCCGTAGTAGATGTCATTTTCACGGTCGATGACGGTGCATCCGATGAGGTCATTGCTCATGGTGTTGTAGTTTGTGTGCATCCAGGTGCGTTCGGCATTGGTCGTGATGATGCGGAAATTGTGCCAGCCGGTGGTCGCCGCCTTGTTGTCATTCACCTTGTAGAGCGCGCGGGAATCGGGGCCGGCAGCCGGGTGGAAGGCATGGAAGCCGGAGCCATCGGTGCCGCGGACATAGAATTGGACGACCGCCCCCGCCGCTTGGCCGGGGATGCTGCCGGTGTAGTTTCCGCCGCCGGAGGAGGCCATGGCCGTGCTGGCGAAGGCCGCGCCATTCACCGAGTAATAGAGCGTTACCGCAGAAACAGTGTCGGGATCGCCGGCCGTGCAGTAGATAGTGGTCACCGCTCCGGCGTCAGGGACCGCGGGCGAATGCTTGAGATGGGTGAACGTCGGGCCGGCGTTCGCTTCCGCGCGGGAGTTCGCGGCTCCCGGCGTGCCGGGGTGGGCGACCCGGTCGATGACGTTCACCCGAGCGAGCCGGTTGAAGTAGAGACGGGTGTGGAGTTGATGGGCGCCGGTCACCCAGCGGGCCCGGAAACTGATCTCGTACTCGCGGCTGTTGGTCACGGGGGAACTCAGCGTGGTCGCGATGTGATTGTTGATGTGCTCGGTCGGACCGGTGGCGACGAGACGGAGAATGTTGTTGCTGGGATTGCCGGGTTCAGGAATGACTTCGCTGGATCGGTGATTGCCGGTGCAGCGCCACGCCGACGCATTGTTGAAGGCGGAATCGGTGATCTTCGGTGTCGCCGCGCCGGACGGCTGCTCAATGACTCGAAGGTCGTCGATCCACAGTTCGCCCGCGCTGAGCAGGCCCATGTTGAATTCTCTCCACGTGCCGTCCGGCCCTCCATTGCTGGCGGTGGCGGTGCCGCGGTAGGAGTACGTTTTCCACTCCGTGCGACTGCTCTCGTCGCTGGCGGCCCATGAGCTGCCAGCATTGTTGTCGGCGTGGAGGTCGCGAAGCTCGATGCTGGCCCCGCCCCCGTCGCCAAAGCGCGGCCACTGGCCGCCGTCGTAATAGCGGACGGCGTCCACCGTATTCCGTTGGCCGTCGCGCAGGACGACTTCTTCCGTCGAGCGGGACAGGGCGCCGTCCCAGGTGCCGAGGACACGCGCAGCCGGATACGCTGCCGAGAAAAGCACGGGATCGCGGACCACGCAGGCGCGTTCGCCGGGGGCGAGCACCGTGCCGGGCGCGAAGGCGAAATTGACGCCCTCCGCAAGCTCCCAACCGGCAAGACTTACGGTAGTGGCGCTGCGGTTGGTCAGTTCCAGCCACTGGTTGTCGGAGCTGCGCAGCGGCAGGGTGGCCGTGGGGGGCAGCGACGGCGGGTTGTACTGAATCTCGCTGATGACGATGCTGTCGTTGAAGACAAAGTCATTCGTTGTGCCCGGTGTGGCTGTGGAGGGGTAAGCCCAGTCTCCGCCGCGGCTGGTGGCGCGACCGCGCAGGCGTCCGGTCTGCTGGCGAGCATCCATGAGAGCGGTTTTGCCGGCGGTGTAGAGGAAGACTTTTTCGCCATCGGCGGGACGGAAGCCGAGGACGGATTCGGTCAGCAGGAGAAGCCCGCCAGCGGCCAGGCTGCCTGAAGGAATCACATGTTCGAGCGCGGCATCATCGCCGGCGCTGATGATCGTGCCGGTCAGGTCCACGTCATTGCTCCCGGTGTTGGTGATTTCCACCCACCAGGGGTCCATGGTGCTTGCGGGTATTTCGTTGAAACGGAGTTCCGGCGCCGCGCCGGGCACGGAGTCGCGGACGTCCATGTCAAGCTGTGCGCCCCAGACGACGTCGCTGTTGCTGAGTGAAGACTGGTGGACTTCCACGGAGAGCCGATTGCTCCCCGCGATGAGCGCCGTGGCCGGCAATGGCAGGGAGGCAGAGAGGGTAGTCCCGGCTTCCACGTTCGTGCTGGCCGTGGTCTCTGAGGTGATGGTTCCGGCGGGCATGTTGATGCGGGTGGCCTCCACACCGTTGATGTAAATGACCGCGCCATCGTCGAGGGCGTGCCGGATCTTGAGCAGGGAAAGATTCGCCAACTGGTTCGCAGTGACGTTGAACTCCGTCTCGAAGTAATAGGTCATCACAAAGGGCGAATTGAAGCCTGGAAACGTGAGTGCGGTGCCGATGGGCACGGTGCCCGAGACTTCGTAGGCCAGAGCGCCGGAACCAACGGCCCATGTGTCAGCGCCGGAGCCGCCGACGGCATGGGCGGCGGTGGCCCACGTGGCGTCGAAGGCCGGTCCTTTCTCATTATACCGCCAGGTGTGATCAAGGCCGAAGAGAGGCACGGTGGTCACCGGTGGCGGGGATCCCGCGTCAGGAAAATTCCGAGCGCCAGGCGTGCCGCCCGGCTGGGCGCTCACCGTCCAGTGCGCGGGCGGTCCACTGGACTTGTAGGGGTGGGCTTTCGCGAGCGTGAATCCCGATCCATCAGCGCCCGCAGGCCACGGAAAATCATCTCCAAAGTCGACTTCATCCATCATCCGGTCGCTGTGGTTGATCAGCCGGAGCCGTTGACCGCTATTCCTGATGGAGCCGGGAAAAGGACCGAATTGTCCCGCGGCCGGTGTCTTGGCGACCACGACATGGGCACCGGGATCGATGATGGTGTTTGCGGGAAAGGTGTAGCCGATGCCGTCGATCCGCCAGCCGGAGATGTCGGTCTTGATTCCCATCTGGTTGAAGAGTTCCACGTATTCGCCGGCTTCCGAGGGGCCACCGGGATTGTACTGAATTTCATTGAAGACGACCACGGAGTCCGGCGAGGCCAGGGCCGGAATGGCCGTGAAGGCAGACAGCAGTGCGGCAAGAAGCGGGCGCGGAATCATTGGGCGTGGATGCGAGCGGGCGTGGATGCGAGCGGGCGTGGATGCGAGAGGGCGTGGATGCGAGAAGGCAGGAGGCCGGATCAGAGGGGCACGCAAAACGTCCGGAGCGTCCGCTCCGGATTCCCGTGTCATGAGGCTGAAGAGGGCGTGGATGTTTGTCAGGGCGTGACATCCCGCACCCGGTAGAATGCGTGCGGGAGATTGGAGGTGACAGTGTCCACGTACACAGTCTGGTTCCCGCCGGAAGGCAGCGAGTCGGTCAGTCCCGCCCATCCGCCCGGCTGGCCGGTTGGGGTCAGGGTGGTGGAGTAATCGACGGCATACGTGCGACCACCACGTGACCGGATCGTGAGTGTCACCGACGTCCCTCCGGATGCCCGCGCGATGCTGGTAATTTCGAGCGGTGTCTGCGCGGCCGGGTTCATGATCGAGGCGATAATGGCGTCGCTCAGAGGAATCCGGTAGAGGCGAACATCATCGATGAGGCCCTCAAAGCCCTCGACGCTGTTGTGGCGGGTGCCAATGTTCATGAAGTCGCTGCCGGGATTCGCGGAGGGTAGGCCGGGTCCGGAAAAGACTCGTACACCATTGACGAAGAGAGACATGTCCTGAGGTCCGGAGCCGGAGTTGCGCCATGCCACATGCGCCCACTCGTTGAGGGCCAGCGTGATCCCCGTGTTGTGCCACCCGGTCTGCTGATAGTAGCTGAGGGTCAGATCCTCCGCCCCGCCGACGGCCGCCCGGTTCCCGATGGCGGTTTCAAAAGTGTCCCCGGCGCGACTCGTCAGCCGCTCAAGGCCAGCGCCCTCCTGCAGGGTCGTGGGCTTGACCCAATAGCTGAGAGTGAGTGTGTTTGACGAGAGCGAGTCGCTTCCCGGCACATTGACCCCCATCTCGTTCGCCGTGAGCGCCAAGGCTTGGCCGCCGCCCGGGCTGCCATCGTCCGCGAAAGCGGCGTCAGCCAGCACTGATCCGTGGTTGGCCGACGCGGAACTGTCCTGGGCGTCCCCCTCCATGTTGAGGTGCAGCACCAAGTAAAATGAGGGTGGCGGCGCGCTGGCCGCGCTGAGCGGATCGGTGCCGGCTGCGACTTCCTGTCCGTCCGTGAAGGAGTCCCCATCGGTGTCGGCCAGGAGCGGCTTGGTGTTGCGGACGTTCACTTCGTCTCCGTCGGAAAGCCCGTCCCCATCGGTGTCGGCCCGGACTGGGTTGGTGCCGGCAGTAATTTCAGGACTGTCGTTGAGCCCGTCATCGTCAGTGTCGGCATCCTTCGGTTTTGTCCCCCGGTCCAGCTCCTGGGCATTGGTGAGGCCGTCGGTGTCCGGATCGCCCGCGGCGCCATTCACTCCGGTATTGTCGTTGGGATTCAGGCCGTTTTGCGTTTCCCAGGCGGTCGGCAGTCCATCCCCGTCGCTGTCGTCGAAGAAATTCGCGACACCGGCGGCTGCGATGATGCTGATGTCAACGGGGGTCAGGGCCCCGTTCCAGAGGAAGGCGTCATCCATGAGGCCCTCGAATCCTTCAAGATTGTTGAAAGCGCTGCCCAGCTGCATGAAACCGCTGGGGGCCGGGACCCGCACCCCCGTGAAGGCCAACACCCCGTCGACGTACAATTCCATGGCACTCGATGTGTTGCGCCACGCCACATGGGTCCAGCCCGAGGGTGGCGCGCTCACTCCAGTGGCTACCCAGCCGGTCGCGGAGCTGTAATAGGAGAGCCTGCCGCTGGTCCCGACTGCCGTCTCGAAGGCATAACCATCCCGGGAACTCAGTCGTTCGAAACCACCACTTTGGGTGGCGTCGAGAAGGTTGATGAAATAGCCG
>JBJXFS010000214.1:0-4661 GCA_046155625.1 Verrucomicrobiales bacterium
TTTTCACAGGAGCGCTCGATGAATTTCTTGATTCGCTCAATGGCAAGAACCGGGAGCATCTGAAAACACTGGTAACCGAAAATTTTCAGATCCTAGAAAATCCGAAATTTTAATGCAGAGAAGTATAAAAGCGCAATGATCCATGGTGTCCAATGACAAATTAATCCGGACTACACGGAACTCCGTCCACTGATCAATTTACGCCGAATACGCCGCTGGCACCGATCCCATAAATTCCAACTCCCTGTTCAAGATTCTCGACATTCAACCCGCCCCGAACGGCGCCGGTATCACCTTTACCTGGTCGAGCGTCCCCGGCAAAACCTACAAACTCGAACGTAAAGACGGTATCGAAACGCCGTATAAAACGATGCGCGTACTTCGGCGAACGTATTCTCACAGCGCCCTTGCCTGCCTCGTAACTCGTTGATTATTATATTGGTCGGGCCGGCGAGATTCGAACTCACGATTGGTCCAACCCCCTTTCACAACGTATTGGTTTAAGGAGTGTTGTACGTTGACAAACGTCGGTGGACGTGGCTGTATATTCCTACCTGAATTCTCACACCGCCCGACCATGGCCAGCCTCTGGAAACGACCCAACTCAAAATTCTGGACCGCCTGCTTCACCGCCGCCGACGGCCGGCAGCTGAAGCGATCCACCGGGACAACGGAACGCCGCCGGGCGGAAAAGCTGGCCGAGCAGTACGAGCGGGCCGCCCGGGTCAAGCGCACCGCCACGCAGATGCGCCGGGTAATCACCGACCTCCACCGCGAGATCACTGGCGAGGATGCCCCGACTTCGACCGTGGAGGCGTTCGTGAAGGGGTGGCTGGAACGCAAGAAGCCGGAGGTCGGCGATTCCACCTACCGCTACTATGAAGGGCAGGCGAAGCGGTTCCTCGAATGGCTGGGCGACCGGGCGACGGCCGACTTGGCCGAGATCACCCGCACCGACATCACCGCCTACCGCAACGCCCTGGCCGGCCGGCTCACCGGAAAAACGGTAAACCACTCCATTCAGGCGGTGCGGTCGTTATTTAAGGAGGCCCGGCGCGACGGCTTCGTGGTCGACGACCCCACTGAGTTCGTCGAGGCCGTGCGGCAGAAGGATGAGACGCGGCGCCGGCCGTTCACCATGAAGGAGCTTCAGGCCGTGATTGCGGTCGCGAACGACGAGTGGCGCTCCATCATCCTCTTCGGGCTGTACACCGGCCAGCGGCTGTCCGACATCGCCGCCCTCACCTGGGCGGGTATAGATCTGGAGCGGGACGAGATCCGGCTGGTGACCCGCAAGACGGGGCGCCGGCAGATTCTGCCCATCGCCGCCCCGCTCCGCCAGCACATCGAAGGGCTTCCATCGAGCGACGACCCGAACGCCCCCGTACATCCGGAAGCCTTCGGCCACCTGTCCCGCACCGGCCGCACAGCCCGGCTGAGTAATCAGTTTGCGGATCTGTTGGTCCAGTCCGGACTCCGGGCCGCAGCCACCAACGAAACGGAGGACGAGGCAAAAACCGAGGACGTCCCTGCGGAGAAGAGGGGTCAGCGGGTCCGACGCGCGCAGAACGAACTCTCGTTCCATTGTATCCGCCACACCGCCACCAGCCTGATGAAGGAGGCCGGCATCCCCGCCTCCGTGGTCCAGGACTTCATCGGCCACGACGATGCCGCCATGTCGCGCCTCTACACCCACACGGGCGAGGAGAGCCTGCGGAAGGCGGCCGGCGCGCTGCCAAGCTTCCAATAAGATGCTCCCGACCGATGATCCTCTGCTGAGTTGCGCGGCGCTTCACCTCCTCCCACTACTTGAGTGGAAACGGGAAGATATCGCGCTCCGATTGATTGATCAGGGCATGGATGACTTAGTGCTTGAGAACTCTCCGCACCGCACCGCAGCCCTCCGGGCTGCCGATCGCGCGTTTGTGAAATTTCTGACTAATTCGCGTACCGTATCTGCCGCCCTCAAGCGGGCATGGGAGACACCACCGAGGCCAACAGTGGACGAGTCAGAGAGGCGTGAGGCGATCCTGGGCTTTCGGAAACAGTTAGTGGCGGGCACGCACCTGGAAGACGAGGCCGGCACACTGGCAGACCTAAGGGCCTGGGTTGCACGTCCGGATTTTGCGAAGTATCTCCAATTTGCGCCTTTGCTTCCATGGCACCTCAATGGAGGATCTTTCACGGAGCGCGAGCGCGCGCTTCTCGCGATGATCGACAGGGCTCAACTGAAGGAGCGCATCCTCCTGGCGACGCGCGTCGATGAAAGGTTGCTCGTCCTTCATGGGGGGTGGATGGGCGAGGACTCGGTTCCCGATGCTGACGCAGAGCTCCGTCTGGCTCGCCAGCGGGGGAAGATAAAGCGTCGCGTCTCGAAGTGGCGTCACGTAGAGTGGGATCAAGGGGCTGGACATTCGTGGCGACTCCTCATGTGCTGGCCCATGTTTCTCTGGAAATTCAAAGGGCAGCGACGTGCTGATATGCTTTCCCGAGTAATGGGGAACAATTGGGCCATTCCGTTGGACACGATTGGCGCTCTGGTTCGCCGCCACGGGTTACGTGGGGAGGCAGGCTCTGGAACGTGGCTGAGGTGACAATCGTCAAGGCGTTACATCCGTTCGGTTTTGCTGGGCGCCGAATCGGCCATTGGTCATCTATGTCCAACCTCGATCACCAACGCACCCCTGGCTCATTCAACGTGGAGCCTAAGCTGGAAACAGAATGGGTCCGCCTACCGCTACCCGGTCAGCGATTGGAAGGCCTGGGCCGCAGCTATTTGTACGAACTCATCACCCAAGGCCGCATCCGCAGCTACGCGCTCAAAAAGCGGGGCGCCGTGCGCGGCATCCGGCTGATCCACCTCCCTTCGCTGCGCGAGTATATCGAAAACTCTGCCCTCCTGAACCCATAAACCAAAACCACCAGCCCCCCGTGAAGAAGGCCGGCGGCGTGATGGGTGAACCACTGATTTCAAGGCTCATCCTACATGCAGCGGGCGGTTTTTCAAGCGGAGTTGGGAGCTACACCCACACAGCCGACACACTGCCATGACCATTCACCATTCAAAGTCCTCGGACTCCACCGCACCGCCCTCCCCCGCCCTGCGCGTCTCGTTCTACCGCTCGGTCAGGTTCCCCGAGCGGACGAAGAACGTCCATCTGTCGGAGATCGCCGCCATGATCGCCGATCCCGGCAGCAACTTAAAGCCCGCCACAGAAAAATGCCGTGCCGCGTACCAGGCTGCGGAAAAAGCCGGGCGCCCCCCAAAAAAGGACCCCGTCTACGACGCCGCCAAAAAAGCCCTGCCTGCCGTCATGCTGTCGGGCGTCTGCGCCGGGAACACGAACGAACAAATGGTGAGCCACTCCGGCCTCGTGCAACTGGATCTTGACGACCTCCGGCCGGCCGACCTTCCCTTAGTGAGGGGAGTGCTAAAGGCCGACCCCCACGTCGCCCTTCTATTCGTGAGCCCGTCGGGGTGCGGGTTGAAGGCTGCTGTGCGTGTGGGACTGCCATCCGCTCCGCTGGCCGGCGCGGCTGCGATTGGGGATTATCACTCCAGGGCCTTCGTGACAGCCACTGCCTACGCCCGTAACACTCTGGCGCTTTGCCCTGACACAGGCGTGAAAGACGCCCGACGCATGTGCTTTCTGTCTCACGATCCCGACGTTTTTCTCAACTTGGAGGCGACGCCGTTGCCGGTTCCAACGGCAGCAACTGAACCGAAAACAGCTGGTGTTGCTCTGCACCCCAACAGGCAAAATGAGGAGGCGAAACCGTTCACGCGGCGGAGCCCTGAGGATCGGAAGGCGTTCGCCGCGCGGGCGAAGAATGCAGGATTCACGAACCTTAAGCGCCTCGAATTTCCCGCATTGCTCCGGGAGCTGGGGTGGTTCCTCAAGGAAGAGTCGGACGACAAGACCCAGAGAATCTTCTTTCGCTGTCCGTGGGAGTATGAGCACACCACCCCCAACGGCGTCAGGGACATGATGGCCATTAGGTCGATGGAGCTGACCGGCGCTGTCGATTGGGGCATCCGCTGCCTCCACGGGCACTGCGCCGACCGTGGGTTGCTCGACGTGCTGGAGGCCGCCGAGGAGGAGGAGTCGGGAATTGTGAACCGGTTCTGCGGAGTTGGTGCCATGCCAGCAGAACTGGACAGACGGAGAAACGACGTTTTTAACGCCGACGTGTTCGTGCGGCTGCATGGCGACAAGGTCCGCTTCCTACACGACGAGAAAATGTGGATGGTCTGGAACGATACATACTGGAAAGCCGATACGGATGGCGCGATCTTGCGGCTGGCCAAGACCGTAGCCGATGAACTCTGGAAAATGGACGATGACCCAAAGTGGCGCACCCATGCCGTCAATTCGGGGAACGCCCGCCGGCTGGAGGACATGCTGAAGGTCGCCGCATGCGATCAACGTGTGGCAGCCATGCGCGCCGACTTTGATCGTGATCCATTCCTGCTCGGCTGCCCCAATGGCACAGTGGATCTGCGCACGGGAGTACTCCGGCCTGCCAATCCAGCCAGCAATTCCGAAATGAAGGTGTTGGAGGATCTCCAAGCCTCTGATCTGAGGCATCTCCTGCGGTTTTCAGACTTTTTTTAAGGCGGAGGCATTTTCGCATTCGTCATGCGCGAGTTTTTTTCTTGC
>JBJXFS010000221.1:0-18339 GCA_046155625.1 Verrucomicrobiales bacterium
CCGGCCTATTCTTAGGGGGATTCAACATGGTGAACTACGGCGTGTCTCTCGGCCCGATCGATTGGAGTGGAGGCGGTTTCGTTTCAGGACGTGCTCACGGCAAGCTAACGAGGCAAAGCTCGTGGATAAATTACGGTGCCGGTGTAAATGGATTTTCAGGCTTTGCAATAGTATGGGGATTGTAGTGGCCTTGTGCTTGCGAGTCGATCCTACTTTTCATCCGTTCGAGTCTGGGTCAACTTCAACGTAAGCGTCCGGGCAAGCTCCCTTGGTAAAAACTAGCCGAATGGGCGGGTGGGGCCGAGAACCACGGATGAGCAAACGATACAGCGAGAAGGACAAGGTCAGGCTTGTGTTGGGTTGGGCCGAGAGCGGCGAAAGCCGGGCGTCGTACGCGAGACGCCACGGGGTGTCGGTAGGAAGCTTGGCTCGCTGGGAGGCCGCTATGGAGGCGAGCAAGGCTGGCGGTGCGGGGACCTTCGTGTGCAGGCGAAGATTCAGCGCGTCAGACGACGGCGACGAGGGGCGCGCCATGTGTACGGAGGCCGCTCTCGGCGCAGGGCTTGTAAGGAATCTGGGCGAAGAATTATCGCACAATCTACCCAACACGCACGATGGTCGCGAGTCTTTTGGCCCGGGTGACGGCGACGTATTCCAGGCGCTGTTGGTTCTCCTGATTTCCCGAGTTTCGCTTGGGCGCCACAAGGACGATTTCGTCGAATTCGAGACCTTTGGCGCGGTGCATGGTGGCGATGCGGGCGGCGGTGGAGTCGGCGCGGTCTTTATCGTTGGGACCGATGAGGGAGGCTGGGAGGTTGTTGTGGCGGAGGAACGAGGTGAGAGCCTCGGCGTCGTGTTTCGTTGGGACCATGACGCAGATGGAGCGGTTGGCTTGGAGGGCCTGAGCGACGAGGGAGGTCGCTTGGGTGTAGGCGTCATCCTTGTTGGCGACGGCGATGGATTGAGGGGCGGGGCCGCGCGAGACGGATTTGTATTTCCGGATTTCGTCGGAGCCCTCGTCGAGGTCGTCGACTTCGACGCCTTCGAGCAAGGCGACGGCGGCGCGTCGGATTTCCTCGGTGGTGCGGTAATTGAGGTAGAGTTTGCGGGAGCGGCCGCGGATGTCGATGCCGCAGGCGCTCATGGACGAGCGATTGCGTGGGTAGATGCGTTGGTGGCCGTCGCCGACGAAGAAGAGGTCGTTGGGACGGGCGGGCACCATGGCGCGGAGGAGGCGAAGGGCTTGGGCGCCGAAGTCCTGGGTTTCATCGACGACGATTGACGAGAAGGCGATGGGAAAGACCGGGATCAGGGAAGCGGCGTCGCGGTAGGCGTCGTCGACCTCTTTGAGTTTTCGCAAGGTCAGGCCGGTGCGGTACTCTTCGAAGACCGGCCAGATGGCATCGCGTTTTTTGCGGGTGAGGACCGTCCCTCGGCCGGTGCGTTTGGCTTGGCGATAATCGTCGAGGCTGTTCACTCCTTGAGGGAGGACGACTTGATCGAATTCTGATTCGTAGAAGCCGGCCGGCAGTCCGAGCGTCGGGTCGGCTTGGGCCATGGCGAGGTTCCACGCTTCCGCGGCCGGGCCCGATTTGCGGTTGTAGACGATGGTGTACTCGCACTGGGCGCGGCGCAGGAACCCGTGGACCCAGGCATCGAGGTTTTGGACGTGGATTTTCTCCGTCAGGGCGGGCGAACACAGTGACTTGAGGTTCTCCTCGATATCGACGGCCAGATTGCGAGTGAAGGTGGTGAAGAAGACCTTTTGCCCTTCCGGCGTGGCGTTTTCGGCGAGCCACATTGCGCGGTGCATGGCAAGGACGGTTTTCCCCGTGCCGGCCCCACCTAGCACGCGCACGGGGCCGTTCCGCTGGCTGGAAGCCAGCTTTCGCTGAGTCGGATGCAGAAAGACGCGCCATTGGGCCAGCGGCGCGTTCAGAATGGCCGCCATCGCTTCCTGATCATCCACGACGACAAAACGAGCCTGGGATTCCGGCGTTTCGAGCGCGGCGGCGAAATCATCGGTATTGATTTCCCGATCGACGCGTGTCTCGCGCGAGACGAGCACATCGCTGACTGTATCGCCGGCCGCGACAAGGAAGAGTCCTTCATAAGCCTCCACGGGCAAGTGCGCCTGCAGAGCGTCAAGATCCATCTCGGTGCGCATGGCGCGCACTTGCGGAATCATTTCCGCTGGGGTGCCGAGGCTGACGAGATCCGTGTCCGTAAGCTGGTCATAGAGGGGCGGGGGAGCGGGCGTGGCGGGCTGGCTACCGGATTGTCGACCAGGTGATTCGACGGCCGACTCCACCACGCTTTCGACCGCAAATACCTGCATGGCACCCGTGATCGGATTGATGGCCACACGGCGGCCCTCCGCCCACCGGTAGGCGTCATCGTGATGATCGACGTACATGAGGACGTAGACATCACCCTGGTCGGGCTTGAAGACGATGCCCCTCCAATCCTGGTCGATGCGCACCGAGCGGAGGTGCTTGTCCCGCGCTCCCCGAATGGTTTCGTAGTTGATGCTGCTCGCCGTCGGGTCGCTTTGGAATCGCAGGGCCCACTTGAGGACCTTCGATTGCGTGCTGGCAGGCAGCTTGGCGAGATTCGACAGAAAATCCTGGGCGAGGGCGACTTTCGGGTGCATGGCGGTGATAGAATGGTGTGCAGGGGGGCCGGGGATTATGGCTGAGCATACATCCGGGAAATGATTTCCTCGGGCCAACCTGACGTGGTGGTCACGCAGTGCCAACCCCGGGCCACCCACACTGGTTGGTGGCTGGCGTGCGCTTCGAGAAGGAGGACGAGTTTCCGCCCCGTCCACGCGAGTTCGGATTCGGCGATGACCTCACCGTCCTCCTCGAATTCGAAACCGACCTCATCAGGTGGCGGCACTCCCATATTCCGAAGCAAGTTCAGACCCGGCCACAATGATTCCATGGAGTGCTGCCTAACCGCTTCCCAGGCTGCCTCCAATGCTGCTTGCCCGCCGCAACTGGCCGGTTTGACGCCGTCCGCAATCGTGATGGCGGTGTGGTCGGCGTGCCGCAATCCCTCGCGCGTCGCAAGAAAAACTCCGGGCAAGTGTTGGAAGGTATTGAACATCCAGAGCCACCGTCGCCACGCACGGTGCTGCTCGGGTTCCGACTCGGCGACCGCTGGATCGAGGATCAGAAATCCGGGGCTTTTCGGCACGTGAGCCTGCGGATCCGCCAAGGCTTTCGTGAGGCAGTAGCGGAAGGTGAGAATGGATTCGTTCAGATTGCCCGCCGCGATCAGCGTGCGTGGCCTCTCGCACGGCGGATCCCCTGGCAAGGAGTTCCAGAATTGTTGGAGTTCGGCCCGCTGCTGTGCGCTTCCCGGTTTTTGCGGATTCGGAGCCATCCGGAATGCCGTGGCCGCGGCCTGTTTTGCCCCTCGAAGCGCCCAGCCGTCCTGGCCATCACCTACGGGAGCCCCCAGCCATTGCAACAAAGTGGCCACCGAATGACGGGTCCAGTGCGCGGCATCGTGCATGCCGAGCAAGGGAGGGGGCAATTCGCTGAGAGCCATGGCCGCGATGCTTTCACTCAAGTCGCTGTCGGCTTTGCCCCCGATAGCCGCCATCACGTCTTCCCAGGTGACCGACCAGACCCAGAATTTGCCGCTGGCGCGCAGCGCGTTGCGCTTCGCCGCGTCGTCGCGGGCATGGTCCTTGTGGTAGGCCCATCCGTCGCAAAAGAGCGCGATTGGGCGACGCGGCGAGCGGCTCTGAGCCGGCCACATGACGAAATCCGGCCGACAGGGAATCGCGATTCCATCGGTGGGCCCCAAGTTTACTTGTGGTTCGACCCAGTACCGCTGGCTACCGACTTCCAGCAGATACCCGGACTTCCCCTGCACGATCTCCTTGACCAACCGCACGGTGGGCAGGCTGCCTTTTCCGCTCAGCCGTCGCAGGCTTTCGATGAATTTCGACTCCAGTTCGGAATCGAAGTTCGGGTTCACCGAGATGTCGGCCACGGTGGCGACTTTTTCCAAATTGTTCAAATTGCCCTCGATGGCCTGCATGATGTCGCGGGCGCGATCGCGGGAGACCAGCGCCATGTCGCGGCCCAGCCGGTACTGGTACACGCAGCGATAGCAGCCGTCCTTGTCCGGATCCGCGTTGCAGGGGCATTTTTTGATGTGCTCCAAGGCGAGCCTGATCACGTGGACCAACGTTTGCGCTCCGTCGGCGAGCAATTCGTGCAAGTAGCCGGTTCCGCCCGGGACGGAGTCGTAGATCAGGACGTAATGACGGCTGACGCCCCCATCTGGCGGGCGTTCTTCCTGGGTGACCAGCCGAAGGTGATCGACCTTGCCACCGTATCGTTGTTTGAGCCCCACCCTGACGGCGGCCATGAACGACTGAACCGAAACCTCGTCGGTGCCGGAGCGGGTGAACGGAACCAAGATGCGCAAGGCTTCAGACGAGAACTCACGATAGAGGTAGAGGCACTCGATCAAGTCTTCGGGGTCATCCGAATCCCGTTTGGGGCAGTCGAATGCGTGCAGCTGCGCCTTGGCCCGTTCGGATTTGTTGCGCGGAGCCCGCTGAACCTGGCCGCAATGCCGACAGAGTTTGAATCCCGGCCGGGGACTCTGCCGGCCGGCCACTGCGTAGGAGTCGCCCGGTTTGGTCGGTTCGCCGAAGTTGATGTCGCGAAAGACGACGCGTTCGATGAACTCAAATCCGAACGGCGTCTCCGTGGAGGCGAGGCGGTATGCCTCGCGCACTTCGGTGGGTGCGAAATCCGTCAACAACTGCCGGACGTGAAACTTCGGTTCCCTATCGTCGGCGCTGTCGTCGATCTGCACCTCCGTCTCATTGCTGTTGGCGATCGCCTGCTTGAAGCGGATCAGCTTGCGCTTCTGTGAGATGTCGCACCACCTGGGGTCGCCGCATTTCGGACAAGGGCTGGCGGAATCGGCGTGCAGTGAGAGATTTGCGGTGTGGTGGCAAGTCGGGCAAAGGCGCCAGTCTTCGACGGCCGAAAGCTCCATGTTGATCTGCTCGATCTCGACGCGCCGTCGGTTGGCGTAGAAGACGTTTTCTGGCGCGAATTCGGACAGGGCGGACTGGGCGGGTCGCTCGTATTTTTCGGCGGGCAACGACAGATAGGCACCCGCATCATCGGGATCGTCATCGGTTCGCCTGCGCCAGAGCACGGATTTGAGTTCCACGCCGGCTTCCGGGAAAGCGTAATTGGGGATGAGGCCGGCATCGGTGAGCGTGCCCAGGAGATCGCGTTCGTTGATTTCCTTGGCGAGCCCAAGGGCCTTCTGCCGCTCGCATTGGCTGCGTTCCGTCTCTTCCTTGGTCGCTTCGTCCTGCGGTTGCCGCTTGAGTTCGGCAATCCGCTTTTTCAGGCGGTCGGCACTGTCGCGATACCCTTTTCGCTCGCGCGCGAGTTCCTCAAAGAGTTGGAGCAGGCGTGTTCTCAATGGGGCCTCGTCCTCATTGCCCTCCATAAAGGCAGTCAGCCGGCCGTCGACGCGGTGGTCCATTTCCGATCCCAGCATGGCCTTGAATCCGGCGAGGAGCCCGGGCTCGTTTTTGTCCATGTACGAAAGGAACGTGTAGGGAAACCGAGTGTTGTCGAACGCATCGCAGGCATCCACCGCCTCGCCGGTCTTCTCCGGGAGGGCTTTGGCCGGGATGCCTGACCCGACCCAGTGGTCGAGGCAGAAGGCAAAAAGCTGCCGACGAAGGACCTCTGGCGCCTTGAGAAAGATGCCCGGCGGCAAGACTTCGCCGGTGAGCATTTCCTGGGTGTCTTCGAAAAAGTATAGATCGTGTGGACTGGCCCCGTCCGCCAGGGTGGAGGTGAAGGCGTTGCCGTCTCGCCGGCCGGCACGGCCCACACGCTGCAGGTAGCTGGCCTGGTTGGGCGGCACCGAGCAAAGCATCACTGACGAGAGGTCGCCGATGTCGACCCCCATTTCGAGAGTCGGCGTGGCCGACAGCAAGTTCTCGTACCATGGCTGTGGCTGCTTACTTTTGAACCGCTGCTCCAGCGCCTCGCGTTTCCCTCGATCGAGGAGACCGGTGTGTTCGGCGGAGAAAATCCGCCGGAGGTCGCCTCGGCTGAACTGACGGGCGAACCAATGTTCCTCCTCGTGCTTCACTGCATACACCTCCTGCGGCGCCTGCAGGCAGGGCATGCCGAGGAGGTCGTCGGCCAAGTGGGCGGGCACAGAGAGCGCGCGCTTCCCCTGATGCGAAACGATCCGCGCGACGCGCGTATCGAGCAGGAGTGCCGCGGAATTGAGGCCCACGACCGGTCCGTACTTTCCGTCAATCCGAGTCAGCAACTCCTCATGTTCCAGCGCGGCGATGGCGATGCCGTAGATTTCGGCTTCCGAGTTCTTGGGCAAGAGGTGCTCGGCGCCGAGGGTGGCCTCCAGCCAATTATGGTAAAATGTCCGGCCTTGGGAGGACACAAGGCGGTCAAACCGGGAGTCTGGACTGCCGAGGCAAAGGAAGCGCGGTTGGGCGCTGCGTGGACCGATTCCTGGCAGCCATTCATGCCGTCTACCGGTACTGGACAGGGCAAAGACGTTCCCGTCTTCCATGAACGTCTTCAGTTCCGGGTGGGTCACCGCCCCGCGCGTCTTCAATTGGACCAGAAACCCCCAGAGCCATTGAAAGACGGTTGGTTCCTTCAGATGGCGGAGCCCGAACTCGTTCTGAAGGACTGGCAGGGCGGCGGTGGCGGCCCGGTGTACGGCCTCGGGCGGCGGGCTGAGCACGGCCTTTCCGATAGTTTCCAGGTTTCGCCCGCGGCGGCTCAGGTAGGTGAATTCAGCGAATGCCTGCCAGGCCAGTCGTTTGCGCACGCGCTCCGGGAGGCGGCTGTTTTTGGGCAGTTGTCCTTCTTGTTGCAGGTGGACCGCCCAATCCTTCTGCCACAGCATGTTCGGCCCGATAAACTCAGAGACGAATTGCCCGCGATCCATCTCAAGTGGCGAGCCGGGCGTGGACCACAGTGAATGGACCGCCATCAGGAACTCGTGCCAACCGCAGACCGGCTGAGCGACATGGTCGATGACACGGGCCACGCCCGTGCGCACGGTGTTGAGGTAAGTCCGCGCGGTGAAAAATCCCGCGCGGTGGGCCGCGTCCTGAACCGAGTCGGAGAAGGCGATCAGCTTCTTGTCGTCGTTGTATGGACTGGACCAGGATTGTTCGATGACGACGGCACCGAGGGTCGCGTTGCGAGCGCCCAGCAGAATCAAGCTTCGGTTGCCGCAGGCCGGGCACGTTTGGTCGTGGTAGGTCGTTGCCAGTCCATTGTGGCGGATGGTGGTATGGGTGGCCGTCACCCGAAACACCGGGACCAACTCCTCGCTGCCGCAACTGGCGCACTTGGATGCGTCGAAGTGCAGAGTGCCGCAGCCGGCACAAAGGTGCTGCGTGACGCCTTGCACCTGCGGATTCGAGAGCCCGGTCGGCGTATAGAGCCGGACCGTTTCCGGCTGACCGCCGAACCAGGTGCTGTAGATCAGGTCCAGGTCTCGCGAGAGGAGTGGTTGGCCAGCCGGCAGCCGGCTCAGCCAGCCCGCGCAATGACAATCGGTGCACTGGACCAGTGGAAAATGCAGGCGTCCCTCCTGGGGTCGCACGTCGTTCGCCGATGACAGCTCGATGTCCTGGGGCTGCGCGCGCACGCTGGCCACCATCCGGCGCAGTTCCCGCATCCACAGTTGCACCCGCTGGGTGACCAACGGTTGGTTGTCGTCGCCTCGGGCCCAGGCCACCAGCGACAGGAGGGCGTCGAGCACCTGTCGAATGACTGGCCGCGCGCCCTCGGGCAACGGCCCCTGCATCTGCTGTTCGAGATCGGCTAGCGAGACAATGCCCCCTTTGGACAGTTTGATGAGATTGACAAAAAGCAGGTGTCTTTTCAGCAGGTTCCCCAACCGGCGTCTCCAGGCGGAATCCGCGACATCCGTCGGAGCAGGTTCAGCCGGGAAGAAGATTTCAAACCAGGCGGCCACCGCGGCCTCCTGACCCGAGTATTGGTCGGGATCGAGGACTTGGGCGAAGTCCGGGCGTGGTTGCAGCACATGTTCGATCGGATTGCTGCCGAGGAATTCCGCCTCGCTCAGCCGGTTCTCGGTGATGACCGAGTCTTCGGCGAATTCCACGCCAAAGACTTGACGGGCATAGTCGCGCAGCGGGCCGGTATCGGCATTGCCTCCCAACGTGGCCGATGTCCCGGCGCAGATCAGTCCGCCGGCGCCGGTGCCGAGCCGGGCGCGTAAGCGGCGGAGAAGCAGTGCCAAGTCGGTCCCCTGAGCGCCGTCGAACGTGTGCAGTTCGTCGACCACCACATAGCGCAGGGTATCCGAGCCGTTGCGGCTCCACAGTTGCCGGTCCTTCGGGCGGATCAGCAGGTAGTCGAGCATTTTGTAGTTGGTCAGCAGGATGTCCGGAGGCGCCTCCCGCAGCGTCTCGCGGTCGGTAATGACCTCCGTCGCCGTCATCGTCATCTGACCGCGCCCCTCCTTGCCCGCCCTGCCGCCCACGAAAAGGCCGACCCTCTGGCCGGCAAAGGCGGGCGTCTCCGCGATCGTTTGCGCGAAGCGGCCGGCCTGGTCAGTGGCCAGCGCGTTCATCGGGTAGATGACCAATGCCTTGATGCCATCCACCCCCGCTGTTTTGGAGCGCGCACAGTGGTCCAGCAGCGGATACATGAAGCACTCGCTCTTGCCGCTCCCAGTCCCGGTCGCCACCAACGTCGGCGCCGCCAGCCGGTTGCTGGCCAGCCGCTGCCACGCCGATTCCTGATGCACAAAACCAGGAAATCGCGTCTCAAATCCACCAAAATACCCGCGCCCCGCCCGCCCAAGACGGAAGGGCAACCCCAATTGTACATACGGCCCTTTCAACCACCGCCGCTCCTGCTCGGTAAATCGCGCCACCACCCCGGCAAAGAGCGCGTCCGAGGGCTCGAATCCCACCGTCAGGAATTGCTTCAGGCCAGTCTGAACTTCACGGGCGAGGAGTGAGGGGAGCATTTATGGAAGGATGAAGGATGAAGGATGAAGGATGAAGATCGAAGGGGTAAGGGGGAAGGCGTAGTAGACATTGGAGGTTTTATGCTCTCTGGGATTGGCTGACTGGGGCCCACATTGAAGCGAACGCTTTTTTACTTTGGCTGCGACTGCGCTGCGTGGAACCGCCCTTGTCGACTGGGTGTCCCACGCCACCCGTTTCCAGGCGTAGCCGGCCGTCTCACGGCCCGCGGGACTGCCGAAATATGCTCGGCCTGCACATGAGGTGCACATAAGCGACGCCTCTGTCGGAGTGCGAAAAGTGCCGATTTGTACCAAAATGACGCGATTTTCGGGAACGAGTGCGAATACTGTTCATTAGCGCCTACTTTCGATCTTCGGCCGCGCGAAGTGCACATGAGCGACACATAAGAGTCGGTCGATGTTTGAACGGGGTTCATAAATTATGCGCGCGCTCATTTTTTATGCTCGCCGATCAAAAGCCAGCGGGCGCCTTAACAGAATATGTTCATTGGAGCAGTGGGGAACTTGGGGAGTCGGCTTGGATGGTGAATGGTTAGAGAATGTGCGGTATGACTTCGCTTGTCAGCCAATCATGTGCTTCGGCGGGATCGAAGCTCACACCGGGGCGCAGCAGTGGCGGGGTGTCGGAGAGGAAACCGGCGTGTTTCATCTTGGCCGCGAGGTTGATGGCGAACTCGGTAACGCTGACCGGATGGTGCTCCGCGTGCATGTAATGAGTGAAGATGCGGGCCACGGCGGGCGCATCGACCATGCGGGCCCGATGGGCTTGCCACAGGTCGAAGAGGTCGCGGCCCTTGCGGCGTTGGTAGAGGGCGCGGAGCTTGGTTCCGAGGAATCTTGTGCAGCGCGGTGCTGCCACGGAACAGCAATCGCTCGCGGAGCCCGGGATCGGAGTAGATGTCGGCCAGAGCGCGGGACAGCACTAGATCCTGCTCCACCTGAGCCGGCGAAACCCACGGGCACTGCCGAGACCTCTCGGTGATGAAGGCGGGGGCGATCATAGGTCGGCCTCCGGTTGGGTGTTTTCGATGACGCGCCAGCGGTTCGTAGCGGCGCTGCCGGTGCGGGGCTCGGTGGGATCGAGCAAGGCACGGGACAACGCTCCAGCTTTCGGCAACGTGGAGTGCAGGGTATCCGCCAGGGAAGATTGGCCGAGTCGGTCGAGCAGCCAGCCGAGGCGTTGGAGCTGGGTGGTTTCGGTCTCCGCAGCGGCGGCGGTGCTGAGCCCCCTGGCGGTCATGGCTTCCGTCAGTTCGCCAAGCACGGTGAGCACGGCATCCAGACCGCCCAAGTGACGAGCGTGGCGGATCAGATCGAGGGCGGTGGCTTCCGGTGCGGAGACGGGCAGCATGCCGGAGTGCCCCTTGCGGTGCTCAAGCGGAGTGGCGGAGAATGCTGCCTTGGGAAAAAAGCGAATGGACAAGCCCGGGACCTCCAAGCGCCTCACGTATCCCGGCACGATGAGTTGAAGCTGCTGAACTTGTTGGTGCGCTGCTCCGTGCAACGCGGCTGCGCTAAGGAGTCCCACGTAGTAGGGCAGCCCTAGCGAGCGCATTAGATCGTCCAGATACCAATCAGAGGGCGGCAGTCCTTGGGTGGTGAACTCTACCGGGACGATGGCGTGGAACCCACCACGGAGTCGCCTGACCCGCCCTTTCCGCGCGAGACGCTGCAACGCTTTTCCAATGGCCACCGATGAGGCGCCGGGCAATATGGCCTGCAACTCCTCCCGCCTGAAGCCGTAGCGACCACGCCGCTGGAAGTCGTCAATTAGTTCGGCAACTGGTTTGTCCTCGTTCATCTGTGCTAATTTACGCAAAAATGGACTCTGTTCGTCCATATTTTTCAATCCGAGCACTTTCCGGGCGCTGATTGGCGAGCTTCAAAAGGTTGGGACATGTCCCATAAATCATGGTGATTTCGCCAACAGAGCGCCACTTGGGCGTCATTTTGACGCACTCTGACGGAAGGCGGGTTATGCTCGCGCTCATAATTTATGTTTGCCGCTCATAAACCAGCGGGCTCCACGGCGGGCGCCATCCAAATGGACAAGGCCTTCTAGCTTGAGGGAATCCATGAGCCTCCCCACCTGAAAGCGGCTCATCTGCGTGATTTCCCGAATTTGGGCGTTAGAGAGCGGTCCGTGCTGAAGGGCGGCGAGGACACGGCCTTTGACGTTTTCGCGGGTGAGGCGGCTATCCACATGGTAGGCAAGGAGTTCCCCGAGTTCTTCGCAGGCCTGGCGGCTGAGCCGGTGGTAGCGGCCGCGTCCGGCGGTGCCGCCGGTTTCGAGCAGGCGGTCGCGGGAGGCGAGGCGGGCGAGGATCTCGCGGGTACTGTCGAGCGGGCGCTGGCAGATCCGGGCCGCTTCGGTGGTGCTGATTTCCCGGTGGCGGGTGAGGTAATGGAGGATCAGGAGGTCATCGACGGTGAGATCTGGATGCTGCCTAATCAGCTTGATGAACTCTGGGGTGGCCTCCTGCCCCTTGATGGTGACCGTGACGGTCTGGCCCGTGGTCGAGTACACGGGCGGCTCCTTGCCCTCCGAGAGCAGGTCGCGGAAGGCGCGGGGCACACCGAGGTTGGCGGCATTGGCGAGGCGGACTCGGGCCAGCGCGCCGAACAGCGCCGGGTAGCGCGGCGTGGACGGGTGATGCAGGATGTTTTCCGGCGTGATGTCGGCGGGGAACGCGCCCGGGTTGCTGAGTTCGATGCAATCCCGAAACTGTTTGAGCACCACTCCGCCGGGCACCTCGAAGTCCCGGTGCGCCAAGGCATTCACCAGAAGCTCGCGCAGCGCGATTTTAGGGTAGCGGGGAAACTCGGCGTGCACGAGGTCTCCCTTGATGGTGACGATCGGGTTGTCGGTGGCTACCAGCTCGCGAAGCCGGCGGAGGGCGACGGTCAGGCAGTCGTTACCGCGCTCGGCCTGCTCATAATCGGTGTCACCGTTCATGCGGAAGAAGCTCCACTGGGCATGGGGGAGGCGGGACCGGATGGCATCCGAATGGCCGACAAGCAGCAGACCCGCGGTGAGGAGCTGGTCGTCAGGATCGAGAAGTCCCAAAGCCCGGAGGAGATCGAAATCGGACAGGCCGGTGAGGTCTCGGGGGGCTCCGGCCTCGACCATCAGTCCACGCAGGGCCTCCATGCCGGCGGGGCGCACGAGTTCAGACCAAGCTCCATGGACGGGGAGCGCAGTGATCTCGCCGCCAGCTTCTCGGCGGATCGCATCGAGCTCGGCGAGGGTCATGCCGCGCAGGCCTTCATCCAGCCGAATTAGGTATTTCCCGTCTTGAGTGTGGAACACCATGCCCCGGGGACGCGGAGGAATCCTCATAGCGAGAACAGGTCCATCCGGGTGCTCCACTCGCAGGAAATCGACGCGGATACGTGCCGCGTCGTAGATGCTGGTGCGGATACGCTGGATTTCATCCTCCGGCGGCCAGGGGAAAGACCGCAACTGCCGCGGTGGCCGGTCACTGATGCCGGTGAACAACCAACCGCCTCCCGAGTTGCCAAGCCCGACCGCATACTCGGCAAATTCCCGCCGGCTGAGGAGGGACGGCTTGAATTCCACTTGCTCGCCCTCGCGGCCGGCGATGATGCTTTCGAGTTCCTCCGGCGTCATGGCTGTTTCCTCCCCTCGAAGAACCCCCAAGCCAGTTTGTAGTCCTCCTCCCGGTTGGCGAGAGCGAATGGCGCGGTGTACTGGCGCTCGACTTGGCGGGGACCGCCAGGGAGGGTGTCGTCGGTGACGGTGGTGGTGGCCACGGATCCGGCCGGGAGGTGGCTGGATTCCTGGAGCTGGCGGAGGTCGTCCCAGCCTTGGAGCGGGCGGGTAGTGCCGTCGGGGTAAGTGAGGGTGATCTCGGGAGCACCGCGGGCGCGCTTGCGGGGCAGGCCGACGCCGACCAGGCCCTTGCTATTGGTGAAGACAATGCGGCCGTGGATGTCGTACCACGTGTCGCGCTGGTATTGCTGCATCACCGGGAACTGGACACGATAAATGAGCTGCAGTTCGTCCAGCGTCAGCCCCAGCTCCCGCGCGACCAGCACATCAATCTCCACCAAGGCCATCCGCCGGGCATAATCGCTTCGCAGAGCGCAATTCCGTTGCCAGGTGGGCGTCAGGTTATGAAAAAAATCCTGCGGCAGGCGCGGGTTGTCCGGCTGGCTCCAGCTCTCCTCCCGGAACGCGGGATCGAAGAGTTCCTCCCACAAGGGCGCATAATGCGTGGTCAGGCAGTTGAGGGCGAGGGTGCGGGAGGCCAGGCCTGCTGTCAGTTCGGATGGAATCGGGAGCATGCCAATGAACGAGATGTTGGCATGCCCGATCCCCGTGGACTTGACGAAGAAATCAATCGGTAGCGCGTGGGAAAACGCGAGAAATCCAATCATCTCGGAGTGCTCCCTGAATGTGTGACCGACGCTAGTCTTCATCCATGCCGGCCCTATCGGGATGAGGGCGGTGTTAAGTGTACGCTCACCCGACTGCGCGAGCATCTCACGGTTGATCACCCGGAAATAAGCCGTCACCGGCTTTGCCATGGGCTGACCTTTTTCAACCCATGGAACCCGCGGGACGCGGCGGAGGTATTCCTCCTCATTCTCCATGGGGCGGTAGTTGGTGCGGGGAAGGTAGTCATCGAGCAGCGAATCGAGATCGAGAGGATCGTACTGCTTGTTGGCTGCACAGATTCGGCGAGGGGTTTTGTTGAACGGGTTTGCCAGGAAAAAGTGGGGGCCTGAGAAGACCAACTGGCTAGGATTCTGGGCGAACGGTGCCGACCTATCTGGATTGCGGAGAAGCGTCCCGTCATCTCGAGCATACGTTTCATTGAACATTCCCGTGGAGTAGTATGCTCCGCTCAACTCTCCGAGCCGGCGAGGGTAGTCGGCGAACTTACCCAAGACAGATAAAAGGGCTCCAGCGTGCAAAGACGGTAACCGAGCCCGGAGCGCGGGCGTGCCAGGGGCGTCGTAAAGCCGGGCGAAGACTCCGAGCTGATCTTCCTCAACCCTCACAACACGGTCGGCGTGGCCAGCAGAATTGAACTTGCCGCCTTCGTCCTTGTAGCCGCCAACCGTTCCGGTTCCGTCGTGATTGAAACTGGCGTTAATGGTGGCCGGGAAAAACAAATTGGCAAGGTTATCGAATAGAACCTTGCCTCGATCGGGGCCGTACACATTTACACTGTATTTCGTTAGATTATGAACCTCTGCAAATAGGTGGCCTTCGTTCACGAATTGGAAATGATTGCGGAGGCGGCGGTAAAGGTTTTCGCGCAAACCTCCTCCTTCGGGATCATCATACGGCCCCTCCGGATGGAGATAGCCCGCGATTCCCTTCGCTCCGGCGATCTTCCAGCCGAGCGGAAGGAAGCACTTGTAGAGATTAGCCTTCATCCCCTTGAGCAGCGGGTAGTTCTGGGTTGCGTTGAGGAAGTTTTGGGTGGATTCAGACTCCTCCAGTTCTGCGGTCCACGCCTCCTGCAAGCCGGGAAAGCGGGCGAAGGCGTCGGCGCGGAGCTTGGAGATTTCGGTGGCGTTGAGCTTGCGGATGGCGAAGAGCGGGTTCACCTCGCCGAGGATGCCGGCTTCGTTCCACTCGACCCGGAGCCACGGTGGATTCCCGAGCACGAGGTCGAATCCGCCGCGCGAGGCGAAGATGTCGGCGAAGGAGAGTTCCCAGTGGAAGAAGCGCAGGCGGAGAGATGCGGCTTCTACCGTGGCGATACGCGGGAATGATTTGCGGAGACGGGAGATGCGGAGCTGTCCATACTTGTCGTGCAGAGGCAGGGCTGACGGGGGAGGGGTGGAGCATGAGGCAGAGAGGGCCAGTTCGGGCTGCTGGGCGGAACCGGGGGCGTCGAGCAGGAGGGGTTGGTTTTTTTCGCCGGAAGCAGAGGGAGCGGAACGGGGAGGGGGTGAGAGGTCCAATTCCGGCTGGAGGGTGAGATCGACGATATTGCCTTCGAGGATGGCGCCGATTTCCATCCACCATTGTTCGCGGGACGGGAGGGAGCCGCTTTGGGTGATCGGCCAGAACCAGAGGGCGCACCAGTAGTCCATGACCAGTTTCAACCGGCGGTAGGGCGTGGCGAGGTCGTCGTCGCGGTTGAGCAGGTGTTGGGTTCTGAGGGCTTCCTTTTCCTCACGGGTGAGGCGTGGTCCTGTCACTTCGGTGGCGGGCCAGAGGGCGAGCGGGTCCTCGGTTTTCTGGCGGTCCTCGGCCATGAGCTTGGCGTGCTGGGACCAGAGGTCGTCGATGGCCTGGGAGAGTTGGCGCAGGCGTGCGACCTCGTGTGGTTCGAGCGGTTGGGTGAAATCGCGCCGCCATGACCTGAGGCGGTCGAAATCGCTCGGGTAGCGGGCTTTGGCGGTTTTGTCGCCATAATCGGCCATGCCGGGATCGGGGAGGAGGAAGTGGTAGATTTCGTCGGTGCCCCTGGCGGGATTTTGCGGATCGAGTCGTTTGGGCGCGGTGGCGTGCCAGCGGTTTTCCTTTTTCGTTTCGCGCACAGCGGCCGCGGCATAGACCTCGCGGGGGGCGCCGACGAGGCTGTTACCGGTGAAGAGCTGGTAGCCGAACCACGGGACACGGGCGGGGCGGGGCGGCTGGCCCGATTCGGCTGGCTCGCCGTAAATCGCATTGAGCCACAGGCTGACTTCCGCGAGTTCGGTGGCGATCGGGTTGAGGTCGACGCCGAAGGTATTGCGGTCAGCGATGAACATGCGGACCTTCTGCAGTTCGGTGGCGTAAATTTCGTGCGGGATGCGGCGGCCCAGCTCAGCCTGTTTGCGCTCCAGGTATGCCTCGGCGAGCTGGTTGACGGCCTCGTTGATGAACGCGGCGCTGCCCATGGCCGGTTCGCAGATGGTGAGGCGCAAGATTTCATCGGCGGTGCGCCAGTTGGGATCGCCGGGGCGTTCGCCGATGAGTTCCTTGAGCGCATATTTCACCAGGCAGCGGGTGAGCACCTGCGGGGTGTAGTAGCTGGCGCTCTTCTGGCGGTCGCGCCCGGCGAGGCGGTAGATGAAGGTGTCGCGCGAGTATTTCCGCATGGCGCGGCGGCCCTGGTCGTCGAGGTCGTGGACGATCTCGGTGGGCTTATAGTCCTTGATGCGGCTGGCGGGAACGAACCAGGCGGAGTCGAGTTCGTCTCCGCCGGTGGCGGCCTCTGAGAGATCCGTCTGATCTGACGGATTGGACGGATCTGACGGATCTACTTCTTCGTCTTCCTCCTCGGCTGCGACTTTGGCTTTTCTCTTGGGTTCGGGTTTCACCTCGTAGAGGTCCTCCGGGGCGAAGAAGCCGCGGTAGGAGAGCAGGGCTTCGTAGACGGCGCCGAGTTGGTTGATGGAGAGGAGTTGGTAGCTGACGCGGCCCTTGCGGCGGCCGCGACTCAGCGACATGCCGCGAATGACCTGCTGCCAGACGTGGTTGGGGAAGACGACCTGGTTGAGGAGCGGAGTGGCGTCGTCGTCGAAGAGGCGGCTGTCGAGTGGGGCGAGGGAAAAGACTTCCTTCACGCTGCCGGCGGTGAGCGCCTGTTCGGCGCTGCCGCCGCACCCTTGGAGGACAAGGCGGAAGAGCTGGCGCAGCGTCTCGTCGAAGTAACGGCCGTTCCGCGCCTCGGTGGTGTGGAGCGGGACCATTTCGAGGTCGCGCAGGGATTCCAGGCTGTAACCCTTGGCGTAGATGTCGCTTTTCTGGATGGGCACGTACCCGAGTTCCGGCCGGGCCTCGATGTAGAAGAGGAACATCAAGCGATAGACGAGGCGCAGGCACTCCAGGCTGAGGTCGCCGGGGTCGACGGCGTCCTTGCCGGAGTAAAAGCCTTGTTTGCTCTCCTGGGCTTTCTTGCGGAGCTGGGTGACGGCCTCGTTGCCGAGCAGCTCGATGGCGGAACGCAGGGCGTATTTCAGGTCTTCGCTGACCCCGAAGGCGTGTTTGTGGGCGTTGGCGTCGAGGCCTTCGAGCAGGCTCTCGCCCTGCTCGGGCGCGAGGCTGTCGCGGTGGAGCAGGGCGGCGGCGGCCTGCAGGGTGTGGGACTCCTTGCGGTCGAGGATTTCGTTCCAGTCGAAGCGCAGGAGGCGGTTGTTCGGCCACTTGTAGCGGTCGAGCAGCAGCCACTCGGTCCGGCCGACGAGCAGGATGAACCGCGGCGGGTGATCAGCGCCGAAGAGTGAGTCGGAGAGGATGTCGGCCCAGGCGGATTTGGCGAGGGCCGGCGGCACGTCGAGGCCGTCGTAGTGGACGCGGCGAAGGTGGTGCTCGAGTACATCTTCGTCCGCATCAGCACCAGGGTCGAAGGCCGGGACGACCAGGAGCCGAGGCGGATGCCCGTCTTTACCCAGCACGCTCCACACCGGCACGGGCTGGCCGGGCAGGAGTTCGATCTGGCGCGGCTGGAGGCGGTAGCCGAAGGCTTCGAGCAGCGGTAGGTGCAGGGCGGCGTGGGCGCGCAGGCGCTCGGCGGGGTCCTTGAGCTTGGCGATGGCGGAGACGGCGGAGAACCATTTTCCGCCGAGACCTCCGATGCGCCGGTGCGGTGCGCGGACGGCGGCTTTTTCCTCCGGCGTAGCGGCAGCTTCCTCCGCGCCGTTCCACTGATCGATCAGAGACTTGATGTCGCCCTGGAAGACTTCGGCCAGGTAGTGGTGGCCGTAAAATTCGTTCTCGTTGGCGATGCCAGCAAAGGTCTGGACGGCGGAGTCGACGGACATGAAAACGGAGAAAGAGTGGAGAAAGGGGTGGAAGAGTGTTCAGGCTAGCGGTTGGTATGCGTCTGCCAGATCTTTGTGACCAAACACGATCAACGGCGGAATTAGCCCGTTCGTGGCGTCGATGCCCAGAAGTTCAAGTGCGGTGCGATAGGCGACTGCACCAGCGCGCAGGCGGATCACACGGTTACCCGCCGATTGTAGCCCCTCTAGCAGGCCTTGAGCAACTTCAGCATGTTTGCATGGCTTGGGTAGCCAAGACCAGAAACCATCGAAGAGGTTGAGCGTGATTCCTTTAGGTGTGCGTGATTGCAGGTCGGAAAGGAAAACCAGCGCCATCAGCGCGGTCGAAGCTCCTGCGTTACTGTTCCACGGGCGTTGTTGATTGGGAAGGAGCGCAAGTTGCGGGTAGGATTGCGGATTCTCGATGTCGCGCAACCGAGCATCTGACGACGCGTCCAATGCGACGGCATAAGAAAGAGGTGCTTCCAGAATCAAATTCACAGCGTCGATCTTCTTGCCCCCCATCCCTTGAAG
>JBJXFS010000227.1:0-4629 GCA_046155625.1 Verrucomicrobiales bacterium
CTCGCCGGGTTCGACCCGCTCATCCCGCTCGACGAAGTCATCGCCGCCGCCAAGAGCGTCGCCCATCGCATGCCCCGCGAACACCGGTGCACCGCCCTCGGCGGCCTCTCCATCACCCCAGCCTCACTCGCGATCGAACAACGCCTCGCCGCCACCAAATCCGCCTGCCACGCCTCGGCCTGCCGTTGTGGGTGAACCTTAAACAGGGAAATTGGGACCTCGGCGTTCATTTGATATCGCCGCCATGGGCGGGGATGGAGCGCTGCGCTTTTGGATCCTCAGATCATCGAGCATCGAATCGAGTGAACATGCTGAATCTGGAACGTCGGTCCCGGGTAGGGCGGCGCGTCCCGCGCGCCGGACGGGGCGTCTCCGCCGCGTCCATCGAGCGTCTCGCTCTGCGTGCGAATCGACGGTTTCGCACTGCGCTTCCGGAGCACGGCGCGAGACGCGCGGAGCAGCCGGCGAGGACGCCGGCAGAGGAGGGCGGGACGCGCCGCCCTACCCGAGAACCATCGCTTCGCTCAACCACTACTTTCCATGTCGATGTTGGCCAGCTATGTTGCCCTTGGTTGTGGAGGTGAGCTCCCTATCGCCTGTGGTGTGTCTCCGGCGAGGGAATGTGCGGCAGAGCGAGGTGCAGCCACGGCTGTATCACTCCGTGGGCAGCAATCGCACCGTTCAAGCGCTGGCAACCCCACTAGCGGGGGCCAACGCTGATCGCGGGGTTGAGGTTGAATGAAAGGTGGCGCACCGGAATCAGAGGGGCGAGTGGAGGTTGTCATCCGCGACTTGTTCGCCTAATTATGCGAACGGCGAGTGTAGCTCGGATATGATCTGGAACTCTGTCGTTCCGGTGGCAAGGTGACCGACAACGTATGTAACGGAACCCTGATCTGGTTGTGAAAGTCCGGCTACTAGGATGACATCATTTTCTGGAGTGACTTGAATTAAATCAGAAATCCAAAAATCTGAATAAGGGGTAGGTAGTTTTACAGAGCCTTTCTCGCAAATTTTTATTATGGATTTGTCAATAAGATCGAGTTTGCTCAAGGAGTGCCAATCACCACCCCATGATTCTTTCTCGGGCCCCTCGGGTGTATCTCTCGACTTGCTCTTTCGCCAGATGTGCGTGGAAAAAAACGCTACAGGTTTTGTGACAGAAACAACGAGCTGTTCCTGGGAATGATTTTCAGACTCGACGAAAATAGAGGTATATATCTGATTGGAAAGGGCGCGCCACAAAATGATGTCTCTAGGGGGCAGATCCTCGGTTGAGGTCCGATGGACGGTGACGAGAAGCGTATCAGAAGCGGCGTTGAAGTAGAGCGATGGGTAGGCGTATCCACTAGGAATTCCCGGTGCAAACGAAAACGTATTCATTTTAGGCTAACAGTTTCATGATCCGACCGTCATCTTTCGCCCTGGAACAACGGGAGGCCGTTGAACCTTGTTAATAGCGACTTGGAAGGGCGGGGTTTCGCGATCCTCGGTCAGGTTTTAAAGCGAGCAGAATCACGAGAGTTTGGCAAACAAAAAGGTGGGAGTGGCAGGAGGAGGGGAGGGGCCGGATCGGCTGAGATCAAGAGGGCTGGGAGCGCTTGTGTCGGGGCGTTGGAAGAGGTCGGAGGTCGGCGATCGGCGATGGAATTTTTTGGAGAGGCTCGGTGGGTGCGGGGGGGATGGGTCAAGCAAGGGACGAGGACGAGGAAGATTGAGCGGATTGGGTTGGGGGTGGGACTATTGGAGGATGGGGAGCCGGTGCAGGGTGAGCCAGGAAGGGCATGAGGAAGGCTGTCTGGCGTTTCAGGAACGACGTGTTCCGTGGGTGCGGACACCGGCGGCTTCCCTCGACTGCGTGTGAGAATCGCTTCGCTCGTCCTCGTCCTCGTCCTCGTCCTCGTCCTCGACGATCGCGGGCACCAGACCGGTTGCTTCGTTGGACGTCGGGGGGAGTCCGTCTCTTGCGACGAACGCGGGTGCGTGGTGCTCGATTGGTGTGGATATGATTGCCCTTGAACATTTAGGCGGAGGGATTAAGTACGAAGCCCGCCAGGGGCCGCGGATTTCCGGCCGGCCAACCCCGCCAGGTCCGAGAGGAAGCAACGGCAACCAGTCCGGATTTGTCGCGGTTCCCTGGCGGACTGGGGGTATCGGCCACCCGTCAGCGGGTGTTTTTGGGTTTGGTGAAGGCGTCGGTGGCGAGGTTGCCGAAGGCGCCGGCGAGCGATCCGAATGATTCCTGGGATCGGCCACCGCGATCGCGCGGGCTGGACTCGGGGCGACGGCCGCCTGTTCGCTGGGACCGGCGATCGCCGCGCGGGACGGTAGGGTCCGGAATTTCAGGCTTTGATTTGAGCGAAAGCGAGATGCGTTTCCGGGCGAGGTCGACCTCGAGCACGGTGGCGGTGACGCGTTGGCCGACTTTGAGGAAGTCCGCCGGGTTTTTGACGAAGTCGTCGGCGACCTGGCTGATGTGGACGAGGCCGTCCTGGTGGACGCCGATGTCGACGAAGGCTCCAAAGGCGGCGACATTGGTCACGATGCCGGGCAATTTCATGCCGGGCGTGAGTTGCTCCGGTTTTTCCACGCCCTCGGCGAAGCTGAACGACTCGAACTGCGAGCGCGGGTCTCGACCGGGTTTGGCGAGTTCAGCCAGGATGTCGTTGAGGGTGGGCAGGCCGACGTCGTCGGTGACGTAATTCCGGCGGTCGATGCGGGCGCGTTTCGACTCATCGCCGAGAAGCTGGGCGACGTCGCAGCCGAGGTCGGCGGCCATGCGTTCGACGAGCGAGTAACGTTCCGGGTGGACGGCGGATGCGTCGAGCGGATGGCGGCCGTCGCGGAGGCGCAGGAAGCCGGCCGCTTGTTCGAAGGCTTTTGGCCCGAGGCCGGCGACTTTGTGCAGGTCGGCGCGCGACTGGAAGGCGCCGTGTTCATCGCGATGCGAGACGATATTGGCGGCGGTGCGGCTGTTGAGGCCGGCGACGTAGCTGAGCAGTTGTTTGGAGGCGGTGTTCAGTTCCACGCCGATGCGGTTGACGCAGGAAACGACGGTGTCGTCGAGCGATCGTTTGAGGGCGGCTTGGTCGACGTCATGCTGGTACTGGCCGACGCCGATGCTTTTGGGGTCGATTTTGACCAGTTCGGCGAGAGGATCCATGAGTCGGCGGCCGATGCTGACGGCGCCGCGCACGGTGATGTCGTGGGTGGGGAACTCCTCGCGGGCGGCCTCGCTGGCCGAGTAGATCGAGGCGCCGCTTTCATTGACCATGACGATTACGATGGAGGGAGGCAGTCCGAGGCCCCGGATAAACGCCTCCGTTTCGCGGCCGGCTGTGCCGTTGCCAATGGCGATGGCTTCGACTTTGAACTTGGCGACCAGCGCCTTGACCGCCTGGACGGCCTCCGCCGCCTTGGCCGCGCCCTGTTCGGGGTAGATGACGCCGTGAATGAGCAGTTTCCCCTGCGCGTCCAGCACCACGCATTTGCACCCGGTGCGGAATCCCGGATCTATGGCCAGCACCGTCTTGCGGCCGAGCGGCGAGGCGAGCAACAACTCGCGCACGTTCTCGGCAAAGACCCGAATGGCCTCGGCATCCGCCTTCTTCTTGAAATGCAAGCGCGCCTCGGCCTCCATGGAAAACCCGAGCAGCCGCTTCAAGCCATCGGCGACCGCTTCCTTCACCTGCGCGGCGCACGCGCCGCCGCCCGGCTTGACAAACAATTTCTCCAGCACGGGCAGCGCCTCGGATTCCTCCGGCTGCACGCGCACCATCAGAAACCCCTCCTTCTCGCCCCGGCGCATCGCCAGAATCCGGTGGCTCGGCGCCTGAGCGGCCGGCTCGGACCAGTCAAAATAATCCTTATACTTCGCGCCTTCGGTTTCCTTTCCGGCGATCAACTTCGACTTGAACGCGCTGCGGGAAATATAGACATCTCGCAATTGCTGGCGCGCCGTGGCGTCATCGGAGATCCGTTCGGCCAGGATGTCGCGGGCACCTGCCAGCGCCTCCGCCGCCGACGCGATCGTCCCGGACGTCTTTTTGTCGTCGTCCAACACATACGGCCGCCCGACCCAGGCCGCCGCCTCTTTTTCCGGATCGACGCCCGACTCCTGCGCCCAAAGAATGTCGGCGAGCGGTTCCAGCTCTTTCTCGCGGGCGGTGGTGGCGCGGGTGCGTTTTTTCGGCCGGAAGGGAGCGTACAAGTCTTCCAGGCGCGACACGGTCTCGGCCGCCATCAGTTTTGCTTCGAGATCAGGGGTGAGCAGCTGCCGGTCCTTGAGCGACGCGAGAATCGTTTCCCGGCGGCCATCCAATTCGGCTAACCTCTCCATCCCATCCCGAATATTCGTGATCGCCACCTCGTCGAGCTCTCCGGTTTTCTCCTTCCGATAGCGCGCGATGAACGGCACCGTCCCTCCCTCCGCCAGAAGCACGGCGGTCGCCGCCACCGAGCGCGCCTCCAGGCCAAGTGACTGCGAAAGCTTGAAGATGTGAGATTCGTTAATTTTGATGTCGCTCATGGAGTGTCCGATCGAAGGCGCCGACCAAAGACCAATCGCGGCGCGCGTCAACGGGACAACCGGCGGGCGGTATGCGGCTTCAGACGTAATCTGTTGATTAG